>NZ_JBAKHP010000006.1:0-310583 GCF_036902745.1 Micromonospora sp. CPCC 205554
CGACCTGAACGACGAGCAGACCGCCAACGTCAAGGCGATCATCGCCGCGACGAAGAAGGCCGGTATGGACGAGCGCGCCGCGGTCGTGTCGATCGCGACGGCGTTGCAGGAGTCGAAGCTGGAGAACCTCGGCCACCTCGGCGACCGTAACGACCACGACTCGCAGGGCCTGTTCCAGCAGCGCCCCTCCAGCGGCTGGGGCACGGTCGAGCAGATCACCGACCCCGAATACTCCACCACCGCGTTCCTCAAGGCCCTCAAGCAGGTCGACGGCTGGCAGGACATGCCGCTGACCGTCGCCGCCCAGACCGTCCAGGTGTCCGCCTACCCCGACCACTACGCCCAGTGGGAACAGCAGGCCGCCGACCTCGTCGCCCAGCACTGGAACAAGTAAGAGATACGAAGGCCGGCACCCCGAAGCAAGGGGTGCCGGCCTTCACTCGCTTGCGGGGTGCGGGGCGACCTGACCCTGGCGCTGCCGGGCGGCGCAGAGTTCGGCCAGCTTCGCGTACGCGGGCGCGCCGATCAGCGCGGTCAGCTCCGGCCCGTACGAGACGTACATCGGTTCGGCGCCGACGTGCGCGTCGGTGGAGGACGTGCACCACCAGTCGAGGTCGTGCCCGCCGGCGCCCCAGCCGCGCCTGTCGAACTCGGCGAGCGTGGAGATCAGCACCTTCGTGTTGTCCGGCCGCTTGTGCCACTCCTGGTCGCGGCGTACGGGCAGCTGCCAGCAGACGTCCGGCTTGTACTCCAGCGGGTGCACCCCGTCGCGCAGCGCCTGGCCGTGCAGCGCGCAGCCGCCCCCGCCGGGGAAGTCGGCGTCGTTGAGGAACACGCACGGGGCGTCCACGTCGCGGGTGGCGGTACGCCGGGCCGGGGTCTTGCCGTCGACTGTGTCGTTCTCGGTCCAGTTCTTGAACCCGCGCCGGAAGTGCTGCCACGTCTCCGGCGTCAGCCGCTTCACCGCGGCCCGGACCCGCTTCTCGTCGTCGGAGTCGGTGAAGAACGCGCCGTGCGAGCAGCACCCGTCGGCGGCCCGCCCGGCGATGATGCCGTGGCAGCCCTTGCCGAAGATGCACGTCCAGCGGGACAGCAGCCAGGTCAGGTCGGCGCGGACGACGTGCTTCGCGTCGGCCGGGTCGACGAACTCGATCCACTCCCGTGGGAAGTCCAGCCCGACCTCGCGGCTGCGCGGGTCCTCGGGGTCGTCCACCAGCACGTGAAGCTCGATCTGCCCTGTCACTCGGACCAGCGTACGCGCGGTGACCCCGCCCGGCCGCCGAGCCGACGAAACGTGTTGGCCCTAGGGTTTCTCCCATGCGACTGGGTGTGCTCGACGTCGGTTCCAACACGGTGCATCTGCTGGTGGTCGACGCCCACCACGGCGCGCATCCCTGGCCGGCACACTCGGAGAAGGTGGTGCTGCGGCTGGCCGAGCAGATCGGCCCGGACGGCGCGCTCACCGACGGCGGCGCGGACGGCCTGGTCAAGGCGGTCGGCATGGCCAGGGCGGCGGCGGACGGGCTGGGCGCCGAGGATCTGCTGGCGTTCGCCACGAGCGCGGTCCGCGACGCCACGAACGCCGCCGACGTGCTGGCCCGCGTCCGCGACGAGACGGGCGTACGCCTGGAGGTGCTCTCCGGCGCGGACGAGGCGCGGATGACGTTCCTGGCGGTGCGGCGGTGGTTCGGCTGGTCCGCCGGCCGGCTGCTGGCGATGGACATCGGCGGCGGCTCGCTGGAGCTGGCCGCCGGCATCGACGAGCACCCGGACGTGGCGATCTCGCTGCCGCTCGGCGCGGGGCGGCTCAGCCGGGAGCGGCTCGCCGTGGATCCGGCCGGCACGGCGCCGCCGTCGGCCGAGGCCGTGGAGGAACTGCGGGCGTACGTGGACGCGCAGCTCGACCCGGTGGTGGAGCAGCTGACGGCGGTGGGCTGGGAGCGTCCGGTCGCCACCTCGAAGACGTTCCGCATGCTGGCCCGGCTGGCCGGCGCCGCGCCCTCCGGGGCGGGGTTGTGGGCGCGCCGCAGCCTGACCCGTACCGGGCTGCGGCAGGTGCTCGGGTTCATCAGGCACATCCCGCCGGCCCAGTTGCCCGAGCTGGAGGGGGTGAGCGCGCAGCGGGCGCACCAGCTCCTCGCGGGTGCGGTGGTGGCCGAGGCGGTGATGCGCCGCCTCGACGTGGACTGCGTGGACATCTGCCCGTGGGCGCTGCGGGAGGGCGTCATCCTGCGTCGGCTGGATCAGCTCGCGCCGATGTGACCGTACGAGCGCTCTGGGTTGCTTTGCGGTTGCTCGTCCCGATGCTCGTTGGCGGTTGGGGCTACCCTCGAAGGCGTGACCTACCGCGTTCCGGTGCTCCTGTCCACGTCCTCGGTCTTTCCCGAACGGACCGCGGCGGCGTTCCAGCTCGCCGCCGAGCTCGGCTACGACGGCATCGAGGTGATGGTCTGGACCGACCCGGTCAGCCAGGACGCGGGCGCGCTGCGCGGCCTCGCCGAGCACTACGGCGTCCCGGTGCTGTCGGTGCACGCCCCCTGCCTGCTCGTCACCCAGCGGGTGTGGAGCCCGGACCCGTGGGAGCGGCTGCGCAAGGCCGCCGAGCTGGCCGAGACGCTGGAGGCGCCGACGGTCGTGGTGCACCCGCCGTTCACCTGGCAGCGTGACTACGCGCGCACCTTCGGCGACGGGCTCGACACCATCGCCGGGCAGTTCGGCGGCCTGCACTTCGGGGTGGAGAACATGTACCCGGTGCGGATGGCCGGACGGCAGTTCGTCCCGTACGCGCCGGGCTGGGACCCCACCGAGATCGGGTACGCCTCGTACACGCTGGACCTGTCGCACTGCGCGGCCTCGCACACCGACGCGATGGCGATGGCCGACCGGATGGGTTCCGGGCTGGCGCACGTGCACCTGGGTGACGGCACCGGCGAGGGGCGCGACGAGCACCTGGTGCCCGGTCGCGGCGGTCAGCCCTGCGCGGAGATGCTCCGCTCGCTGGCCGGCCGGGGGTTCACCGGCTCGGTGGCGGTGGAGGTGACCACCCGGGGCGCGAAGAGCCGCGCGGTCCGCGAGGCGGACCTGCGGGAGTCCCTGGAGTTCGCCCGGGCCAACCTGACCGCGCCCTCCCCGGTCGACGTCTGACCGGCCGCGCCGCCCCGGCCGCTCGCACGCGGCTGGGGCGTACGCCGGAGGTCAGCTCACCGGGGACAGCGGCTGCGCCGGGACGGCCTGCTCGCCGACCGCTGCCCGCTTGCGCGCCCGGTGCGCGGCCACGTGGGAGCGGGTGGCGCAGCGCTCGGAGCAGAACCGCCGGCAGCAGTTGGACGAGGTGTCCAGGTAGACGTTGCCGCAGCGGTCGTCGGCGCAGACCCCGAAGCGGGCGCTGCCGTACTCGCACAGCCACACCGACAGGCCCCAGACCGCGCCGGCCAGGTATTCGGAGGAGACCGACGCACCCCGGCTGGTCACGTGCATGTGCCAGTCGGAGGAGTCGTGCCCGGAGATGCGCGGCTGCACCGGGAACGCCTCCAGCAGCGCGTTCAGCTCGGCCACCGCCTCGTTGTCCCGGCCCGAGGTGCCGTACTCGAAGACGTCCCGGAGGCGCTTCTGCGCCCGCCGGAAGATCGCCAGGTCCCGTTCCGCGACCTCGTCGCGCATCCAGGCGTTCTCGTCCGGGAAGAGGGCCCGCAGGCCGTCGAGGTCGTCCAGCCGGGCGTTGACGAGCTCGACCCCGGTCCGGGCGTACGCGTCGAAGTTCACGACACCAACGGTAGACGACTCAGAGCACACGCGGTGCGTCGATGTAGTGGGGCAGGAACCGCGCGTAACCGTCAGTGATGAGGCTCTCGCTCTCGCGTACGCCGAGGCCGGCCGACTCGCCGTCCACGATCCAGCTCCCGAGCACCGTCCGGTTGCCCTCGAACTCGGGCAACGCGCGGAACTCCTGGAAGCAGAAGCCCTCGTCGCCGTAGATCCCCGGGTTGGTGATCTCCGTGTCGCCGGTCACGATGCGTACCGAGCCGCCCTCCCGGCCGAGCAGCGGCTTGGCCACGTACCCGGTCATGCCGCGCGGCGAGTCCAGGTACGCGGGGAGCAGGTAGTCGTGCCCCGGGTACATCTCCCAGAGCACGGCGAGCAGCGCCTTGTTCGACAGCAGCAGCTTCCAGGCCGGCTCGATCCAGGTGGTGGGCGTGCCCGGGTCCAGCGCCGGGCGCCCGTACGGCTCGGCCAGCATCCACTCCCAGGGGTAGAGCTTGAAGCAGGTGGTGATCGGCCGGTCGTCGGCGTCGACGAAGCGCCGCCCGTCCCAGCCGACCTGCTGGATCGGCATGAGTGTCACGTCCAGCCCGGCCTGGCGGGCCGTCTCGGCCAGGTAGCCGGCGGTGATCTGGTCCTCGCCCGACTCCTCCTCCTCGGACCACAGGACGTGCGCCCGCGGCTCGTGCAGCCCGGCGCCGATCTTGGCCCAGGCGCCCACCAGGCGTTCGTGCAGGCTGTTCCACTGGTCCGCGTCCGGCCGGGTGTGCTCCAGCCAGTACCACTGCACGATGCTCGCCTCGACCAGCGCGGTCGGGGTGTCGGCGTTGTACTCCAGCATCTTCGGCGGGCCGCTGCCGTCGTACCAGAGGTCGAACCGCCCGTAGAGCGTCGGCGGGTTCTCGCGCAGCGAGCGGGCGACCGCCTCGGCGGCCCACTCGGGGATGCCGAACTCGGCGTACCGGCGGCGGGCCACCACGTGCTCGGCGGCGGCGACCGACATCCGGTGCAGCTCCTCCGTGGCCTCCTCCAGCCGGAGTACCTCCTCCAGCGTGAACGAGTACGCCGCCGTCTCGTCCCAGTACGACATGATCTCGCCGTCGGGCAGCTCGGTGTCGACGTACACCAGGCCCTGGGCCCGGATGGTCTCGTCCCAGCCGGGGCGCGGCGTGCTCGCCTCGCGGCGCACGTCAGCCGCCGCAGGAGGCGAGGTGGGTGCCGAAGCCGCCGCGCTCGGGCAGCGCGGCGGCCGGGGCGGGCTCGCCGCGCGCGGCGGTGGCCGGCGCGGGGACGCGCAGCGCGACCGCGACGGTGTCGCCGCCTCCGCCGGCCGGTCCGAGCGCGCAGTCGTCATCGTCGTCGTCGTAACCGTTGTTGCAGCCGGAGAGCGCGAGGGCCAGCGCGGTCAGCGCGCCGAGCTGCACGGAGGCCGAGCGGAGCCGGCGCCGGGGGTGTCGTCGATCCACGTGAACGTTGTAGCCGATCCCCGCCAGCCGGGGGTGCCCGGCCCGGGCCGGAGGGCGGGAGGGAGCGGGCCTCGGACGCACCCGGCGAGGGCCCGGTGGTGAGCGTTACGCTCGGCTCATGCTCCGTTCCGTCATCCTCGCCGCCTCCCGGTCTTCCCAGGTGGAGCGGCTCGTCGCGACGGCCCCGTTCACCCGGGACGTCGTCCGCCGGTTCGTCGCCGGCGCCGCCACCGACGACGCGCTGCGCGCCACCCGCGAGCTGGTCGCCGACGGCCAAGCGGTCACCCTCGACTACCTGGGCGAGGACACCACCACCCCGGAGCAGGCGAACGCCACCCGGGACGAATACCTCAGGCTGCTGAGCCGCCTCGCCGCCGCCGGGCTCACCCCGGCCGCCGAGGTCAGCGTGAAGCTGTCCGCGCTGGGCCAGATGTTCGACGAGCAGCTCGCGTACGACAACGCGCGGGCGATCTGCGCGGCGGCCGACGCGGCGGGCACCACCGTCACGCTGGACATGGAGGACCACACCACCACCGACTCGACGCTGGACATCCTGGCGAAGCTGCGCAAGGACCACCCGTCGACCGGCGCGGTGCTCCAGGCGTACCTGCGGCGGACCGAGTCGGACTGCCGGGAGCTGGCCTCCGCCGGGTCGCGGGTGCGGCTGTGCAAGGGCGCGTACAAGGAGCCGGAGTCGGTGGCGTATCAGTCCGCCCGCGAGGTGGACAAGTCGTACGTGCGCTGCATGAACGTGCTGATGTCCGGCGACGGCTACCCGATGCTCGCCACGCACGACCCGCGGCTGATCGCGATCGGCGAGGACCGGGCGCGCTGGTTCGACCGCGACCCGGGCCGGTTCGAGTTCCAGATGCTCTACGGCATCCGACCGGAGGAGCAGCGGCGCCTGGTCGGCGAGGGCTACACGGTGCGGACGTACGTCCCCTACGGCGACCAGTGGTACGGCTACCTGATGCGCCGGCTCGCGGAGCGCCCGGCCAACCTGGCGTTCTTCGGCCGAGCGGTGCTGTCGAAGAAGTGATCAGTCGTTCGACCAGGCCCGGGTGCACAGCACGAGGCGGTAGCCGTCCGGGTCGGTGAACGCGACACCCCACCTGTCCCAGTACGGGCCGGCGGAGACCCTGGTCCCGCCGGCCCGCTCCAGTCTCGGGACCAGTTCGTCGTCGGCCGGGCCGTCGAGGTAGAGCACGAACAGGTCCTCCCCGGTGGGACGCGGCTCGACCGCGAGTGCCGAGCCGCCGACCAGCTCCAGGTGCCAGCCGGCTCCGGGCAGGCCGAGCATCACCAGGTCGTGCTCGTCCGCGTGACCGCCCTCGCTCCGGTAGAGCACGTCCAGGCCCAGCCCCTGCGTCCAGAACCGTTCGGCGGCGGCGAGGTCGCGGCTCGGGCGGGCGAGGCGTACGTGGGTGTCGGCGGTGATCGGCATGCCCGGGATCGTGCGACCTCATCCCGGGTTGAGGTCAAGCTTGACGGGGCTTGGCTAATGGCATTAGCTTTACAGCTATGACGGTTAGCCAGGTGGCGCGGGACGGCGGCACGATCGCGTACGAGGTGCACGGATCGGGGCCGCTCGTGGTCCTCTCGCACGGCATGGGAGAGAACCGGGCCGCCTTCCGGCACCTGACGCCCCGGCTGGTCGCGGCCGGTTACCGGGTCGCCTCGGTCGACGTGCGCGGGCACGGCGACTCCAGCCCGCACTGGCCCACGTACGCCCCCGAGCAGGTCGGCGGCGACCTGCTCGCCGTGGTGCGGGCGCTCGGCGGCGGGCCGGCCACCCTGGTCGGCAGCTCGTCCAGCGCCGCCGCGGTGGTCTTCGCCGCCGCCGAGGCACCGGAACTGGTGAGCGGCATCGTGCAGGTCAGCCCGTTCGTCGGCATCCCGAAGCCGAACCCGATGATGCGGGTCGCGCAGGCAGCCGTACTCCGTAGTCCCCGCCTGTTCGGGCTGTTCCACCGCACGCTGTTCCCCTGCGGGCGCCCCGCGGACGACGCCGCGTACCGCAAGGAACTGGTCGCCAAGCTGCGCGGGCGGATGGCCGCGGTGCGCGGCGTGGTCGCGCCGGCCGACCCGCACTGGACCGCGCGGGCGCGCGACGTGAACCGCCCGGTGCTGGTGCTGATGGGTACGAAGGATCCGGACTTCCCCGACCCGGGCGCCGAGGCGCGGGCCGCACGGCGGCTGTTCGCCGTCGCCGAGGCCCGGATGATCGCCGACTCCGGCCACTACCCGCACGCCGACCGGCCCGATGCCACCGCCGCCGATCTGGTCGAGTTCCTGGCGGTGACCGCAGGTGCCTAGGGCCGGTCTGACCCCGGCGACTGTCGTGCGGGAGGCCGCCGCGCTCGCGGACGAGGTCGGCTACGAGCGGCTGACGCTCGCCGCCCTCGCCGCCCGCCTCGGCGTGGCGCTGCCGAGCCTCTACAAGCACGTCCGGGGCGTGGACGCGCTGCACCAGAAGCTCGCCGTGCTCGCCACCGCCGAGATCGCCGACGTGCTCACGGCCGCCGCCGCGGGCCGGGCCGGTGGCGACGCGTTGCGCGCCGTCGCCGCCGCCTACCGGGAGTACGCGCGGCAGCACCCCGGCCGCTACCCGGCCGCCCAGCGAGCACCCGACCCGGCCGACCCCGAGCACCTGGCCGCCGGGCAGCGCGCGGTCGGCGCGGTCCGCGCCATCCTGCTCGGGTACGGCCTCGACGGCGACGCCGCGACCGACGCCATCCGGATGTTCCGGGCCGCCGTGCACGGCTTCGTCGCGCTGGAGGCGGCGGGCGGATTCGGGCTGCCCCGCGACACCGACCGCTCCTTCGGCGAACTGGTCGCCGGCCTGGACCGTGCCTACCTGTCCTGGGAGAACCGATGAAGGCGCTGCTGCTCGGCGTGATCTTCCTGCTGGAACTGGCCCTGCTGGGCTCGGCCGGATATTGGGGCCTCACGCTCGGTGCCGGCCGGCCGCTGCGCCTGCTGGCCGGGCTCGGCGCGCCGCTGGTGATCGCCGTGGTGTGGGGGCTGTTCTGCTCGCCGCGTGCCGCCGTGACGCTGCCCGACCCGGCCAAGCTCGCCGTCCAGGCCGCCTGCTTCCTCACCGGCGGCGTGCTGCTCGCCCTGGCCGGGCACGCGGCCCCCGGAGTGGCACTGGTGGCTCTATGGGCAGCAGACAAGACCGCGCTGACGCTGACCGGCACCCCGGTCTGAGAGATCTTGGTACGAACCGGCCCCTATCGGGGCGCTTTCGTACCAAGATTTCGAGGCGAGGCGGAACACGGCGGGACTCTTTCCCGGAACGCCCGATTGGTCGTACCCTTCGCCGGTGACCGACGGCGACGAGCAGCCTCCCGGCCGGACGACGGACGGCGACGAGCCTCGTCCCACCGTCGACGCCGCCGACGCGAGCGCCGACAAGGCGAGCGCCGCCGACACGAGCACCGTCCACGTCAGCGCCAGCGCCGACCGCGCCGCCGACGCGGGCACCGCTGACGTCAGCGCCGCCGACCGCGCCGACGCCGCCCGCGCCGCCGACGCGAGCGCCGACAACGCCAACGCCGCCGACGCCCGCGCTGACGACACCCACGCCGAAAACGCCGCCACCTCCGCCGGCGTGGACACCGCCGTCGACACCATCGCACCGGCACCGGCACCGGCACCGGCACCGGCACCGGCACCGGACGCGGCGTCGTTGCCGCACTTCGCCGCTGGTCCGGCGCCGTACCCGGTACCCCTGGCGCACGTGGGCGAGCAGACGCGGGCGGTGCGGACACGGCGGCGGTGGCCGCTCTGGACCGCGCTCGGACTCGCGCTCGGCCTGGTGGCGGGCGCGGTGCCCGGCGTACTCCTGCGGCAGTCGGCGCCGGACGCGGCCGGGCGGTCGGCCGCGAAGGACGACCCGGGCACGGCGGCGCAGCGGCGGCTC
This sequence comes from Micromonospora sp. CPCC 205554, assembly GCF_036902745.1. NCBI lineage: Bacteria > Bacillati > Actinomycetota > Actinomycetes > Micromonosporales > Micromonosporaceae > Micromonospora > Micromonospora sp. CPCC 205554. The sequence goes on from NZ_JBAKHP010000006.1 coordinate 9,151, forward strand.
GGCGAGCGGATGCTCGCGCTGCTCGACCGGCAGGGCGCCGCGCTCGTCGGCGCCGACCGGGCCGGCTTCCTCGCGATCGCCGAGCCGGCGGCCCGGCCCGCGCTGGGCCGCCGGTACGCGTCGCTGCGGGCGCTGCGGGTCACCACCTGGCGGTCGGCGGCCGACGGGGTGCCGGAGGCTGTCGCGGGGCGGCCGGGGGAGTGGCGGTTCGTGGTGACGGTCGGCTATTGCTTCGTGGTGTCCGACTGCGCGCCGAGCAGCGTGGAGGTGGGTACCCGCTGGCGGCTGGCGGGGGAGGAACCCCGGCTGACCGCTGTGGACCCGTCGTCGACGGACCCGGCGGGCGTGCGCCCGTGGCAGGTGAACGACCTGGCGGTGGCGGTCGGCAAGCGGGTGGTGGTGGCCACCACACCGGCCCAGCGGAGCAAGCTGCCCGGCCTGCTCGCCCAGGCCGAGACCGCCGCCCGCGCGGCGGACCGGTACGCGATCGGCGGCCGTCCGCCGGACCGGTACCTCGTCTACTACGCCGGGAAGGGCGAGTGGCAGCGCTGGTACGGCGGCGGGCGGCCGAAGTGGACCGCCGGTTACGCGGTGGGTGTCGGGGGTGGACGTCACGACGTGGTGCTCAACGCCCAGATCGTCACCCCGGCCGGCATCGACGACCTGCTCCGGCACGAGCTGACCCACGCCGCCTCGCTGCCCGACCGGGGCTACGCCGACCGCGCGGACTGGTGGCTGGTGGAAGGGCTGGCCGAGTACGCCGGTGCCGACGGGCAGCCCGTGCACCGCTACGACGGCCTGTCCGAGGTGCGGGACCTGCTGCGCGGCGGGTGGTCCGGGCGGCTGGACGCGGTGGCACCCGCCGACGACGCGAGCGACGACCGGGTCGGCGGCGCGTACGGCGTCGGCTACCTGGCCGTACGCCATCTGGTCGACAGGTACGGCGAGCAGCGGATGCTGGACTTCTACCGGGCCGTGGTACACCGGGGCCGGACCCCGGAGCAGGCCGCCGACGAGGTGTTCGGCGACCCGTGGTCGATGCTGCACGACGACTGCGTCGCCTACGTCCGGGCCGTCGTCGGCTGACCCGTCGACGCCTGTCGACGGGTCGTAGCATGGGCCGGGTGGCCCGCACTCCCTCGCCGCGGCTGCCCGCGGCCCGCCGCCCCCGTCTCGTCACCGCAGTGCTCGCCGTCGTCGCGCTGACCGGCACGACCGCCGCGTCCTGCGGCGACGACGCCCCGGCGGTCACCGTCGCCGAGGTGGGCCGCGCGCCGGTCAGCGAGGTGATCGACGCCCCGGCCACCGTGACCGCGCGGGCCGCGGCCACGCTCACCGCACCCGCCGACGGCACGCTGGCCCGCCTGCGGGTCCAGCCGGGACAGCGGGTGAGCCGGGGGCAGGTACTCGCGGTGGTCGACTCGCCGTCGGCCCGGGACCGCCTGGCGAAGGCGCGGGACGCGCTACGTGCGGCGAAGCGGGCCGGGCGGGGCGCCGGCACGGGCGACCTGGGCGGCAGCCGGCGCGGCACCGACCGGGCCGCCGACGAGGCGTTCGCCGCCGCCCGCGCCGCCGCCGGCAAGGTCGGCGACCCGCAGGTACGCGCCGCGCTGCTGCTCCAGGTCCAGTCGGCGCAGCGGCAGTACGAGTCCGCCGCCCGCGCCGCCGACCGGGCGGTCGCCCAGGTGCAGCGCGGCGTCGCCGGCCTGAACAGCGCCGTCGGCGCGCTGTCGGCCGCGCAACGACTCCAGGCCCAGCAGGCGTACGACCTGGCGAAGGCGACAGTGGACGCGCTGACGTTGCGCGCGCCGATCGCCGGTGTGGTGCAGCCGGGCGGCACCCGGGCGCCGGCGCCGGCCGACCTGACCGGGCTGCTCGGTGCGGCCGGTGGCGCGGCGGTGCCCGGTCTCGACCCGTCGACGCTGGGCACGGGCGGGCAGGGCGGCCCGCCGCCGGGCGTGGACGACGCGATCCCGGCCGGTGGCCGGGTCACCGCCGGCACGCCGGTGCTCACAGTGGTGGACATCGGGCGGCTCGGCCTGCTCGCCGAGGTGGACGAGACCGACGTGCTGCTGGTCCGGGCCGGGGTGCCCGCGTCGGTCGAGCTGGACGCGGTGACCGGCGCGACGTACGACGCGACGGTGCGCTCGGTCGACGTGCTGCCCACCAGCTCGGCCCGGGGCGGCGTCACCTATCGGGTCCGGCTCGACCTCGGTGCCGGACGGATGGGTGAGGCCGAGGCCGCCCCGGCGCCCCGGCCGGGGATGAACGCGGTGGTACGGCTGCGGGTGCGGGAGGCCGCCGACGCGGTGGCGGTGCCGGCGTCGGCCGTGTTCTCCGCCGACGGGCGGGACGCGGTCTGGGTGCTGCGCGACGGCCGGGCCGGCCGGGTGCCGGTGACGGTGGGCGTGCAGGGGCAGGACCTGGTGCAGATCGTCGACGGCGTGAGGGCCGGTGACCGGGTCGTGGTGCGCGGCGCCGACCAGGTGCGCGACGGCCAGGAACTGCCGTGACCGTACCGGCGGTCGAGGCGGTCGACGTCTGGCGCACGTACGAGCTGGACGGGGTGTCGGTGTCCGCGCTGCGCGGGGTGTCGCTCACCATCGACCAGGGCGAGTACGTGGCCGTGGTCGGCCCGTCCGGCTCGGGCAAGTCGACGCTGATGCACCTGCTCGGCGGGCTGGACCGGCCCAGCGGCGGCCGGCTGGTGATCGGTGGGCGGGACGTGACCACGCTCACCGCGCCGGAACTGGCGACACTGCGCAACGAGACCATCGGCTTCGTGTTCCAGGCGTTCCACCTGCTGGCCCGTACGTCGGCTGTGGACAACGTGGCGTTGCCGCTGGTCTACCGGGGCGTCGGGGCGCGGCAGCGGCGGGAGCGGGCGGCGGCGATGCTGGGCCGGGTCGGGCTCGGCCACCGGCTGCACCACCGGCCCAACCAGCTCTCCGGCGGTGAGCAGCAGCGGGTGGCGATCGCCCGCGCGCTGGTCACCGAACCGGCGGTGCTGCTCGCCGACGAGCCGACCGGCAACCTGGACAGCGCCACCGGTGAGGCGGTGCTGGAGCTGCTGGAACGGCTGAACGCCGAGTCCGGGGTGGCGCTGGTGATGGTGACCCACGACCAGGAGGTGGCCGCCCGGGCGCACCGGCGCATCGCGGTGCGGGACGGGTTGATCCGGTCCGACAGCCTTCATGATCGACCGCCGTCGGACGGCTCCGGCGTACCTGCGACACTGGACCCCGCTCCCAGCGCGGAGCCCCGGTCCGCGTCCGGAAGCGGCCCGGGGCACCCGCCCGGTGGCCCCGGTGGCGCCACCGGAGCCACCGGGCGCCTTCCGCGGGCCGAGGAACGCCGGCGGGGCGAGGAGCGCCTCCGGGCCGAGGAGCGCCTTCCGTGGGCGGACGGCCGCCTCCCGCGAGGCGGGGGAGACGCCGGATGAGGCTGGCCGAGGCGTGGCGGGTGGCGTCGGACGCGCTGCGGGCCAACCGGATGCGCAGCCTGCTGACCATGCTCGGGGTGATCATCGGGGTGGCCTCGGTGGTGATCCTGGTGGCCATCGGCACCGGCACGAAACAGCAGGTCGAGCAGCAGGTCGAAGGGCTCGGCTCGAACCTGCTGCTGGTGGTGCCGGGCCGGATCGAGGTGGGCAACGCGCCGGTGGTCTCGCCGCTGGACCTCAGCGACGCCGACGCGGTCTCCCGGGTGGTCGGCGATCCCGGCCGGGTCGCCGTGACGGTGGCCTCGGGCGCGACCGCACGGGCCGGCAACCGGTCCGACTTCACCACCGTGCAGGGCGTCCTGGAGACCACCCCGTCGGTGTTCACCCGGTCGCTGTCGCGAGGCCGCTACCTCACCGGGGCGGACGTGGACACCAGCCGCCGGGTGGCGGTGCTCGGCGACTCGGTGGCCCGGGCGCTCTTCCCCGACCGTGACCCGCTCGGCCAGCAGGTCACGCTGGCCGGCGTGCGGTTCCGGGTGATCGGCGTCTTCGCCCCGCTCGGGCAGAGCCTCGGCGTGGACCGGGACGACGAGGTGCACGTACCGGTGACGGCGGCGCAACGGCTGTGGGGCACCCAGCGCATCGACGGCATCGCGGTGAAGGCGCCGGACCGGGAGCGGATCGACGAACTCGGCGACCGGATCGTGGCGGAGCTGTCCCGCCGGCACCCGGACACCGAGTTCAGCGCCGTCACCCAGCGGCAGATCCTCGGCGTGCTCGGCGACATCCTGGGCGTACTGACCGGCGTGCTGGCCGCCATCGCGGGCATCTCGCTGCTGGTCGGCGGCGTCGGCGTCTCCAACATCATGCTGGTCTCGGTACGCGAGCGGACCCGCGAGATCGGGCTGCGCAAGGCGGTGGGCGCCCGCCCCCGCGACATCGGCGTGCAGTTCCTGCTGGAGGCGGTGCTGCTCACCTCGGTCGGCGGCCTGACCGGGATGGCGCTGGGTGTGGGCACCGCGCTGCTCGTGGACGCGTTCTCGCCGATCCCGGCGGCGATCACCTGGTGGTCGCTGGCGCTGGCGTTCGGTGTCTCCGCGGCGGTCGGCATCGTCTTCGGCGTGGTGCCGGCGCAGCGGGCCGGACGGCTCGACCCGGTGGTGGCGCTGCGCGCCGAGTAGCCGGATCGGACGAGACACCCGTCCGGGCGAAAAAGCCCTGGTGGACATCGGGTGAACGGCTGTCCCGCCATGATCAAAGGGTGGAAGGGATCGCGCAGGTCACAGCCGTCCCGCTACCGTACTGGTTACACGCGCGTCGCTCGCCGAGGCGGGAACACCTGCCCGGTGACACGCGCCGGGCACGGGAATGGGTCGGTGAGCCATGGCCGGGTCGCAGTCCGACGCACGGCTGTCGGATGTCAGGTTCCTGACCGTCGCCGAGGTGGCGACGGTCATGCGGGTCTCCAAGATGACCGTCTACCGCCTCGTGCACAGCGGGGAGCTGACCGCGGTACGGGTCGGCCGGTCGTTCCGGGTGCCCGAGCACGCCGTGCACGAATACCTCCGGGGCGCCTTCCAGGAGTCCGCCTGAGCACTCGCCGCACCGGTCCGCCGAGTGCGACGAAAAGGGGCATCGACGGGGGCGCGTTGGTCCTGCTGACGCACTCCGGTTAGGCTGGGCCACGACCGTGACCGCTCTCTGGTGTGCCCTGCCCACCACGCTGGTCCGGTCCGTTGTCCGCAAGCGGTCACGGCGCCACCCGCGGTGGTGCCGTCCGGTCCGCCCCGCACGTTGCATCGAAAGGCTGTCGTATGGGCTCGGTGGTCAAGAAGCGCCGCAAGCGCATGGCTAAGAAGAAGCACCGCAAGCTGCTGCGCAAGACCCGCGTCCAGCGTCGCCGTCTCGGCAAGTGACCGGGGCCGGGCACTCGCCCGGCACCCGGCACCACTTGCCAACTGTCGACCCTCGGAGGCTCAGGTGATCAGGCCGTGGACGTCCCGGCTCGATCCCTCCTGCCGCGCTAGGCGCACGACATGACCCCCGGTGACACCTCCGGTGCCCCGGGGGTCGTCGTCGTCACCGGGGTCGGTCGCTGGCTCGGCGCCCACGTGGCCGCCCGGCTCGCCGCCGACGAGCGCATCGAGCGCGTCATCGGGGTCGACCCGGCGCCACCCAATCCCGAGCTGACCGACCTGCTCTCCGACGTCGAACGGATCCGCCTGGACCTCGACTCGCTCGGCGGCCTCCTGCTCGACCTCGACGTCGACACCGTGGTGCACCTGGCGCTCGTCACCGCCCCCGACCCGCAGCAGGGCGGCCGGGCGGGGATGAAGGAACAGAACGTCATCGGCACCATGCAGTTGCTCGCCGCCGCGCAGCGCGCGCCCCGGCTGCGCAAGCTCGTGGTCCGCTCGTCCACCGCCGCGTACGGGGTGTCGTTCCGCGATCCGGCCGTCTTCACCGAGGAGACGGAACCGCGCGAGGTGCCACGCGGCGGGTTCGGCCGCGACATCCTCGACATCGAGGGGTACGTCCGCGGGTTCCGCCGCCGCCGGCCCGACGTCACCGCGACGGTGCTGCGCTTCGCGCCGTTCATCGGGTACGCCGCCGACACCACGCTCACCCGCTACTTCTCCCAGCCGGTGGTGCCCACCGTCTTCGGCCGCGACCCGCGCCTGCAGTTCGTGCACTTCGACGACGCGCTGGAGGTGCTGCACCGGTCCGTCGCCGAGGACCACCCGGGCACGTACAACGTCGCCGGGCCGGGGGTGCTGTCGCTGTCGCAGGCGATCCGCCGGGCCGGCCGGGTGGCGGTGCCGGTGCTGGAACCGGGCCTCGCCGGGGTCGCCGCGATCGCCCGCAGTCTGGGCTTCGGCGGGTACGGCCTGGACCAGGTGGACCTCTTCGTGCACGGTCGGGTGGTGGACACCAGCCGACTGGAGCGGGAGTACGGCTTCACGCCCCGCTCGACCGCTGCCGCGTTCGACGACTTCATCCGCGCCCACCACGGCGGCGTCGTGGTCACCCGGGACCAGCTCGCCGCCGCCGAGCAGTTGGTGCTGGAGAGCATCCGGCAGATCCGCTCGACCGTCCGGGAGCGTTCGTGAGCAGCCCCGACGAACGGCGTGACGCGCGCTTCGACGTACCGCTGGGTGTGCCGGATCCGGGAGCGGAGCCGGCGCGGCGCAACGGGCACCGCCGGGTGACCGCGCCGTCCGCCCGCCCGGCCGCACCGGCCGGACCGGCGACGGACGACGAGCCGGACACCTCCGCCGACGAGCCGGGCGTTCCGGGTTCGGCAACGCCCCACCAGCCGGCGAAGAAGACGGTGGCCAAGAAGACGGTCGCGAAGAAGACCGTGGCCAAGAAGGCCGTCGCCAAGAAGGCGGTCGCGCGGCAGGCGCCCGCGGACGCGGCGCCGGCCGGGAACGCGCCGGCCGGGAACGCGCCGGCCAGTGACACGCCGCCGGGCCCGGCCGTGGCCGACCGGCCGGGGGACCACTGGGACCGCAGGGTGGCCCAGGGGCTGGCGTTCCTGCGGCGGCGGCTCGCCGGTGACTACGAGGTCGACGAGTTCGGCTTCGACCCCGACCTGACCGACGCCGTGGTCCACCCGCTGGTGCGGCTGCTCTACCGGGACTGGTTCCGCACCGAGGTCACCGGCGTCGAGCACGTGCCCGCCGAGGGCGCCGGCCTGGTCGTGGGCAACCACTCCGGCACCGTGGCGCTCGACGCGCTGATCCTCTCCACCGCGCTGCACGACCGGCACCCGGCGCACCGCTACCTGCGGCTGCTCGGCGCCGACCTGGTGTTCCGGATGCCCGTCGTCTCCGAGATCGCCCGCAAGACCGGCGGCACCGTCGCGTGCAACCCGGACGCGGAGCGGCTGCTCGGCAACGGGGAACTGGTGGGCGTGTTCCCGGAGGGCTTCAAGGGCGTCGGCAAGCTCTACGCCGACCGCTACAAGCTCCAGCGCTTCGGTCGCGGCGGGTTCGTCTCCGCCGCGCTGCGGACCGGGACGCCCATCGTGCCGGTGGCGATCGTCGGCGGCGAGGAGATCTATCCGATGCTCGCCGACATCAAGCCGCTGGCCCGGCTGCTCAAACTGCCGTACTTCCCGGTCACGCCGACGTTCCCCTGGCTGGGGCCGCTGGGCATGGTGCCGCTGCCGAGCAAGTGGCTGATCGAGTTCTGCCCGCCGATCCCGACCGCGCACCTGCGCGACGCGGCGGACGACCCGCTCGTGGTGTTCAACCTCGCCGACCAGGTGCGGGAGACGATCCAGCAGACGCTGCACAGGCTGCTCGAACGCCGGCCGGACCCGTTCGGCCCCTGAGCCGGTTCAGGCGTCGCGGTGGCGGCGCCGGTGCAGCGCCAGGCCGGCCGTGACCGCACCGGCGAGCAGCCCGGCGGCCGCGGTGGAGGGCACGGCGATGCGTACGGCCCGCCGCCCGGTGCGGAAGTCGCGCACGTCCCAGCCCCGCTCGCGGGCCTGCCGCAGCAGCGCCGGGTCGGGGTTGACAGCCACCGCGCGGCCGACCACGGAGAGCATCGGCAGGTCGTTCGCCGAGTCGCTGTAGGCGGCGCACCGGGCCAGGTCCAGCCCTTCCACGGCGGCGAGCTGGGTGACCGCCTCGGCCTTCGCCGGCCCGTGCATCAGATCGCCGACCAGCCGGCCGGTGTACGCGCCGTCGACCACCTCGGCCACCGTGCCGATCGCGCCGGTCAGGCCGAGCCGGGCCGCGATCACCCGGCCGATCTCCACCGGGGCGGCGCTGACCAGCCAGACCCGCTCGCCCGCGTCGAGGTGGCGCTGGGCCAGGCGGCGGGTGCCGGCCCAGATGCGCGGCGCCATCAGCTCGTCGAAGATCTCGTCGGCGAGGCGTTCCATGTCGTCGACCCGCCAGCCCTGGACGAAGGCGAGCGCGGCCTCCTTGGCCTGCGACATGTCGCCCGCGTGCTCGGTGGCGAGCAGCCGGAACCGGGCCTGCTGCCAGGCGAACCGGGCCAGGTCACCGGTGGTGAAGTACTTCCGGGCGGCCAGCCCGCGGGCGAACCAGTAGATCGACGCGCCCTGCATCATCGTGTTGTCCACGTCGAAGAACGCGGCGGCGGTGGGGTCGGGCGTGACAGTGGTCGCCGGCGCCGACGGGGTCTCCGACCAGCCCGCGGTGTGCCCGTGCGCGTCCGTGCTGACGGTCACCTTCCGGCTTCCGGCCACGGTGACCTCCCTGCCTCGACGACCGCGTACGCCCTCCGCGTCGAGCGTATCCGGCACGCTGTGACGGCCGGGTGTCCGCCGGGAGAAGTGTGGCGTGGTAGGCGTCCGCCGCTCAGCGGTCGGCCGGGCAGGTGGACGGAGCGGGTCCGAGCGTGTCGCTGGCCTGCGGCGCGGGCAGCCCGCAGGCGATCGCCTCGCGGAGCGCGTCGGCGCGCTTGCCGGCCGCGTCGAGCAGGGCCAGCGAGCGGCGGGTGCGGTCCCGGTCGGCGTGGTCGGGCCGGTCGAGAAGACCGCTGACCACCCGGCGCTGGCCGGCCAGGAACGTGTCCACCGCGTCCAGCGCCGCCGGGTCGGAGCGCTGCGCGGCGACAGTGGTCAGCAGGCGTACGCCCTGGCGGGTGTCCGCGTCCATGTCGTCCAGGACGGCGCTGAAGCCGAGCCGGTCGTCGCGGACCGAGGCGGCCTCGTCGAGCCGGGTGCGGGCGAAGTCGAGGAAGAGCTGCCCACGGCTGATGTCCGAGCTGGCGAGCGCGAGCTGGGCGCGCTCGGTGGAGCGCTTCATGCCGTACAGGGCGTCACCGGGCAGCGCGTTCTCGCTGGCGGCGGAGATGCCGGAGAGGGCGACCGCACCGGCGGCCACGCCGACCAGGATCGCACCCCGGGCCCGCGCCCGGCGGCCGGTGATGGCGGGCAGCAGCACGCCGCGTACCCCGCTCGTGGTGGTCTTCCCGGCCGGCGTCCCGACGCCCTCGCGCTCGGCGGTGGCCACGAGCATCGCCCGCAGGCCGGTTCGGAATTCGGCGTCCACCTCGGCGTCGGGCCGCTCGGTGGTGAGCCGGCGGCTCACCTCGACGAGTGCGGTGAGTTCACCGTCCGCCTTGGACCGGACGTGGTGCCGGCGTCCGCCGTTGGCCTCGTCGAGGAGTTGCGCGAAGCGCTCGGCCCGCCGACGGGAGAAGAGGTCGCTGTCCACCGCGGCACCCCCTCTCGCTGGTCACGGCCCGGGCGGCCGTCGTCGTCACCAGCGACCGGTGGCAGCGTGTGGCGCAGAGCCGACCGGAACGGCCGACCTGACCCGCCGGACCGGGTGGCCCGGGGGACGCCGGGACAACCACTGGTCGCACCCGGAGAAACGGACCGCGCCGGTCGCCGGTTACGGCTGGGACGGCGGCGAAATCACCGGGAGTGATCGGCTCGCGCGGGGCGTCGGGCACGCGACAGCGCCCGGCGCGTGCGCCGGTGGAGAGGACGGGTGTGTCTGCCGCTCAGGAGTGGAAGCCGTCGGGCAGCAGCCGGGCCAGCGCCCGGACCGCCCGGTACTGCAGGGCCTTGATGGCGCCCTCGTTCTTGCCCATGGCGCGGGCCGTCTCGGCCACCGAGAAGCCCTGGAGGAACCGCAGCACGATGCACTCCTGCTGCTCCGGGTTGAGCTGCTTGACGGCGGTGAGCAGGGCGACGTTCGTGATGTGCTCCACCACTGCCGCCTCCGGGCTGCCCTCCGGCCCGCGGTCCTCCCGGTCGGCGTCCAGGACGTCACCGGTGGTGACCTCCAGCCGGTAGCGCCCGGACTTGAAGTGGTCGGCGACCAGGTTGCGGGCGATGGTGACCAGCCAGGCGCCGAGGTCGCGCCCCTGCCAGGTGAAGCTGCCGATCCGCTTGAGTGCCCGCAGGAACGTGTCGGAGGTGAGATCCTCGGCGAGCTGGCGGTTGCCGACCCGGAAGTAGACGAACCGGAAGACGGTGTCGACGTACCGGTCGTAGATCAGCCCGAACGCCTCGGACTCGCCCGCCTGCGCGCGTTCGACCAGCGTCCACACCTCGGTGGCCGGGTCGGACGGGTCGGGGCGGCTGGGGAAGCCGGTGGCGGGCGCGGCGGCCGGCACGGCGGGCAGGACGGCGGTGTCGCCGCTGGTCACCGCCGGCAGGACCGCCGTCTCGGCGGCGGACGGCTCGGCCCCGGTCGCCGCGTCACCGCGCCGTGCCTGGGCCGGCATCGTCGGGCGGGTGGGGCTGCCCAGGCGGCCGGTCGCGGGCTTCGCGTTGCCGCCCGGGGCCGCGGGGCGGGGCGGCGCCTCGTTCGTGTGGTGCGCGCGGCTGCGTACCCGCCGGCCGTCACCGCGTACCGCGAGCTGGCCGTCGGCACCCCGTGGGCCGGGGTCCGCGCGCTCGTTGAGCGGGTTGCGCTGCGTCGGGCCGGTGACGCCGGCCGGTCGTTCGGCGTAACCGAAGGTGGTCACCGCGCCTCCCCAGGCTGAGTGGACAGTGACCGCGCCGGAGGACCGGGTGTCACCCGGTCGGGCACGGCCGGGTCGGGACGTGCCGGCGGGCGGCAGATCCCCTTGAGGTGCTGGTCCAATGCGCTCACGGGCACGGGGGCCTCCTCGGGCTGAGGGGTGTCGACTCACGGCAAATGGGGTGAGCCGACCCGAGTGATGATAGGGCCAACGTCACCCACGCGTGGCAAGTCCGTTACACAGAGCGGAAGTATTTCCCGCCAGGTCGCACACATGGCGGACCCGTTGTCCGTCGTGTGTGGTTGACTTTCGCGCCGGAAGCTGGTCCGGAGTGGAAAGTCCTGGTCGGAGCCGATTTTCTTTTCGCTCGGCGTGTCGCGGGAGGGGTGCGCCCGGGTCACGTCCGGCTGCCCGCCCGGGCACCGGTGGAGATCCTCATCCCGTGGCCAGGAATCCCACCGTACGGCAATTGCAGTCCCGTGCGGCGGACCCCGCGCGGTGTTCGGGCATGGCCCGGCGGACGCGGCTGTGCCAGACTCAGCCACCGTGCAGGACGCCGCCGAAAGCTCCGCGCCGAACCTCGCCGACCGGCTCCGCCACGCCGCCGCGCAGCGGGGCGACCGGGCCGCGCTGCACTGGCGCGACCGGACGCTGAGCTGGTCCGACCTGGACGACGCCGTCACCGCCACCGCCCGCGCGCTGCTGGCCGGCGCGCCGCCGGCCGACGGCACCGGCCACCCGCCCCGGGTGGCGATCGCGTTCGGCAACACCCCCGACTTCGTGGTCACGTACCTCGCCGCACTCCGGGCCGGCCTGGTGGCCGTACCGGTCAACCCCACGCTGACCGCCCGCGAGCTGCGGCACGTGCTCGCCGACTCCGGCGCCGCCGTGCTGGTCGGCGCGCCCGAGGTGACCGGGCGGGTGCACACCGCCGAGCTGCCCGCGCTGCGTGCCGTGCACACCGCGCCCCCGGTCGCCGGCGACGACGCGCCGGACCGGTTCCCGGCCCGCTCCGGCGACGACCTGGCCGTCCTGCTCTACACCTCCGGCACCGAGGGCCGGCCCAAGGGCGCGATGCTGTCGCACCGGGCGCTCGCCGCCAACCACGACCAGGTCGACCGCATCGAACCACCGGTGGTCGGCCCCGACGACGTCGTGCTGCTCGCCCTTCCGCTGTTCCACGCGTACGGGCTGAACTCGGCGCTCGGCGCCGTCGTGCGGCACGGCGCGACAGGCGTGCTCGTCGACGAGCCCGGCCCGGCCGGTGCGCTCGACGACATCGCCCGGCACCGGGTCACAGTGCTCGTCGGCGTACCGTCGATGTTCCTGACCTGGACCGAGGCGGCGCGTGACCCGGCCACGGCGCTCGCCTCGGTGCGCGTCGCGGTGTGCGGCGCCGCGCCGCTGCCGCTCGCGGCCGGCGCGCGCTTCACCGAGCTGACCGGGCACCCGGTGCACGTCGGCTACGGGCTCACCGAGACCGCGCCGGTGCTCACCTCGACGCTCGTCGGCGGCGAGCCGAAACCGGGCTCGATCGGCCGCCCGCTGCCCGGCGTCGGGCTGCGCCTGACCGGCTCCGACGGCACCGAGCTGTGGCGCGACGGGGTGCCCGCCGACGCCCCCGACGAGGACGAGATGGACCTCTCCGACGAGCCGGGCGGCACCGACCCCGGGCAGATCGTGGTACGCGGAGAGAACCTGTTCTCCGGTTACTGGCCGGACGGGCGGGGCGGGCCGGAGCCGGACGGCTGGTGGGCCACCGGTGACGTGGCGTACGCCGACGGCGACGGCGACCTGTTCCTGGTCGACCGGCTCGGCGAGCTGATCCTGGTCAACGGCTTCAACGTCTACCCGCACGAGGTGGAGCTGGTGCTCCAGGCGCACCCCGGGGTGGCCGAGTCGGCCGTCCTGGGCGTGCCGCATCCGCGGACCGGCGAGACTGTGCGGGCGTACGTGGTCCGGGCGGCCGGCCCGCCGGTGACGGCGGACGAGCTGCTCGCCCACTGCGCGCGTAACCTGGCCCGGTTCAAGTGCCCGACCGCCGTCGAGTTCGTCGACAGCCTGCCGTACTCGGCGATCGGGAAGGTACGCAAGACCGAGCTGCGCCCGGCGCCCGCGGTGCCGTCGCCGGCGTCGCCGACCGAGATCCGCACGGAGGTATCCGATGTCCAGTGACCCGAGGCTCATCCTGATCACCCGGCCCGGCTGCCACCTGTGCGACGACGCGAAGGCCGCGCTCGACCGGGTGGTGGCGGTCACCGGCGACCGCTGGGTGGAGCGGGACGTGACCGGCGACCTGGAGATGGAGCGCGACTACGGCGACCGGCTGCCGGTGGTGCTGCTCGACGGCAAGGAGCACGGCTACTGGCGGGTCGAGGAGGACCGGCTGCTGCGCGACCTGACCACGCCGCAGCTCTAGCACTATGGTGCTCGGGTGACGGGTATGCGACGCCACCTCGTGTGGGACTGGAACGGAACGCTCCTCGACGACCTCGACCTGGTGGTCCAGGCCACGAACGTCGCCTTCGCCAGCGCCGGCGGACCGGCGGTCACCGCGGCCGAGCACCGGGTGCGGTTCCGGCGGCCGATCGCCGACTACTACGCCGAGATGCTCGGCCGGGCCGTCGACGCCGAGGCGTTCGGCGTGCTCGACCGGGTCTTCCACGACGCGTACCGGGCCGGGTTGACCACCTGTGCACTGGCTGCCGACGCCACCACCGCGATCGAGTCCTGGGAGGGCAGCCAGTCGCTGCTGTCCATGTGGTTCCACGACGAGCTGGTGCCGACCGTGCACACGTACGGGCTGACGCCGCACTTCCGCCGGGTGGACGGGCTGCGCGCCACAGTCGGCGGCGGGCGCAAGGCCGAGTGGCTGGAGAAGCACCTGGCCGAGCTGGGGCTGGGCGGGCACGAGGTGGTGCTGATCGGCGACTCGATCGACGACGCCGACGCGGCCGCCGCGGTCGGCGCCCGCTGCGTCCTCTACACCGGGGGCCTGTCCGACCCGGACCGGCTGCGCGGCAGCGGCCACCCGGCCGCCGACACGCTCACCGAGGCGGTGACTCTGGCCCGCACGCTCGCCTGACCCGCCCGGTCAGGCGCGCAGGTGGGCCAGGACGGCCAGGACGCGGCGGTGGTGGGTGGTCGCGTCCGGGGGCAGGTCGAGCTTGGTGAAGATGTTGCGGACGTGCTTCTCGACCGCGCCGTCGCTGACCACGAGCGCCCGGGCGATGGCGGTGTTCGAGCGGCCCTCGGCCATCAGCGCGAGCACCTCGCGCTCGCGCGGGGTCAGCGACGCCAACGGGTCGTCGCGGCGCCGCCGGACCAGCAACTGGCTGATCACCTCCGGGTCGAGCACGGTGCCGCCCGCGGCCACCCGGGCCAGGCCGTCCAGGAACTCGTCGATCGCGGCGACCCGGTCCTTGAGCAGGTAGCCGATCCCGCCGCCGGCCCCGCCCGCGGTGTCCAGCAGGTCGTCGGCGTACGACACCTCGACGTACTGGGACAGCACCAGGATCGGCGTGCCCGGCACCCGGCGGCGGGCCTCCACCGCGGCGCGCAGTCCCTCGTCGGTGTGGGACGGCGGCATCCGCACGTCCACCACCGAGACGTCGGGCCGGTGCGCCACCATCGCCTCGACCAGCGCGTCACCGTCACCGACGGCCGCCACCACCTCGTGCCCGTACTCGGTCAGCAGCCGGACCAGCCCCTCCCGGAGCAGTACGGCGTCGTCCGCGATCACCACCCGCATGGGTCCGGTGTCTATCACGCCCGGACCCCGTGGCCGCCCGGCGGCCCGGATCCCGGGCGCGCCACGTCACCGCGCGGCGGCCCGGAGTCGGGGCGGCCCGGCTCACCTCGGCAGTTCGGCGTGGATCCGGGTCGGCCCGCCGGCCGGGCTGTCCACCTCCAGCGTGCCGCCCGCCGCCCGGACCCGGTCGGCGATGCCGCTGAGTCCGTGGCCCTTGGCCAGGTGCGCGCCGCCGGTCCCGTCGTCGGTGACGGTGATCTCCAGCCGGCCCACCTTCCGGGTGACCTCCACCCGGCAGGCGGCGGCCCGGCTGTGCTTCGAGACGTTCGTCAGGGCCTCGGCCACCACGAAGTACGCGGTGCTCTCCAGCCCCGGGTCGAGCCGCCCGGCGGCGGTGCCCAGGTCGTCGTCGACGGTCAGCTCGGTGGGCACCAGGGCGCGGGCCGCGAGTGCGGCGAGCGCGCTGGGCAGGCCCCGGTCGACCAGGATCGGCGGTGCGATGCCCCGGGACAGGGCACGCAGCTCGTCCAGCGTCTCCCGGGTCTGCGCGACCGCCTCGTCGAGCGTCTGCCGGGCCGCCTCCGGGTCGGCGGTGAGCTGGTGGCGGGCCCGGCCGAGGTCCATGGCGAGCCGGACCAGTCGCTGCTGCGGGCCGTCGTGGATGTCGCGCTCCAGCCGGCGCAGCGCGACTGCCTCGGCCGAGGCGGCGGCCCGCTTCTGCTCCTCCAGTGTCACGATCCGCTGCCGCATCTCGGCCACGCCGGTGAGCAGCGAGTACGCCAGCCCGGCCTGGAGCCGGGCGCAGCCGCGCGCCACCAGCGGGAGGGTGAACAGGGCGAACAGCCCGATCGCGGTGTTCAGCGTGATCCGCGCGCCGGCGCCGTCGCCCATCCCGAGGAGCTGGCTCAGGTCCTGGTCGTCCGCGCCACGCGGGATGGCCCAGTCGTAGGTGACGTAGAGCGTGCCGCCCAGGGCCAGCACCCACCAGACCACCAGCAGCACGAACGTGGGCACCGCCACGAGCAGCCGGACGAAGGCGTGCAGCAGGTCGAGCCACGACTGCGCGTCCCGGATCGGGGTGAACACCCGGCGCCAGAAGCCGGCGCCCGGCTCCGGCCTGCGGTAGACGGGGCGTACCCGGGGCCGGTCCAGCACCCCGGCGAGCCGGAGCCGCTCGATGTCGGCCAGCCCGCGGGCCGCGTAGAGGAAGCCGGCGAGGATCGGCAGGCCGAGCGTGGTCACCAGCAGCCCGGCGCTGAGTGAGATCCCCACCACTGCCAGCACGAAGCCGACGAGCGCCAGCGGGAAGCCCACCAGCACGTAGGTGGTGTCGCGGCCGAGGCGGCGCAGGAGCCCTCGGACGGGAGACAGCGGAGCGGGCGCGGTGGCGAGCGGTACGGCGGTCATGGTTCGAGGCTATGGGCGCGCGGCCCGCCCACCCATCCCGCACGCTGGCCTTTCGGGGGTGGGGTTGTCCCTACTGAAAACGTGAGACTCGCCTCGCCACGCCGGTCACGGAGCGCTACGGGCCCCGCGCGATTGGTCAGGGAAGTCTGGATTGAGCAATAATCGCCACGCGCCGCCGAGAGACGCGGTTGATCGATCTTGCGGGAATGGAGGGGCAGGTGAAGGCGCGTCGCGAGCTTTCAAGATCGCGATTTGTGCACCCCTTCACAAACACCTACTCTGTAGTTCCGACGCGCCCTGCTAGCACAGCCGGCAATCTCGGTCGCCAGCGGGAGTCCCGAAACGACCGGCCTTCGTCGCTGGTCGAGGATCGCACCGCACGGAGTCTCATGAGCCAGCACCGTCAACCAGGCGCGCCCGGTCGCACCGGTGCCGTACCGGCGCTTCCGGACCTGCCCGAGGCGACCGTGTCCCGGCTCCCGGAATACCTGCGTGCGCTGCACGCGCTCGCCGACGCCGGGCACGAGACGGTGTCCAGCGAGGGCCTCGCCAACGCCGCCGGCGTCAACTCCGCGAAGCTCCGCAAGGACCTGTCCCACCTCGGCTCGTACGGCACCCGGGGCGTCGGCTACGACGTCGCGCTGCTCGTCGACCAGATCTCCTCGGTGCTCGGGCTCACCCAGTGCCGCGCCGTCGCGCTCGTCGGCGTGGGTAATCTCGGTCACGCCCTGGCCGGCTACGACGGCTTCGCCAACCGCGGATTCCGCATCGCCGCACTGGTCGACGCCGACCGGTCCCGCGTCGGCGAAGAGATCAACGGCCTGGTCGTACGGCACGTCGACGAGCTGCCCCGGATCGTCGCCGAGGAGTCGATCTCGATCGGCGTCATCGCCACGCCCGCCCCGGCCGCCCAGGCGGTCGCCGACCAGTTGGTCGCCGTCGGCGTGACGAGCATCCTCAACTTCGCGCCGTGCGTACTCTCGGTTCCGGACGGGGTCGACGTGCGCAAGGTCGACCTCGCCATCGAGCTGCAGATCCTGTCCTTCCACGAGCACCGCAAGGCATCGCTGACCGCGCTCCCCGCCACCGGCGGGTCCGCCCTCACCGCCCTGCCCGGCGGACTCGCGGCCACCGACACCCAGGAGGCGATCGGCACGTGAAACTGCTCGTCGTCGGCGCGTCCTACCGCACCGCCCCGGTCGCCACCCTGGAACAGCTGGCCGTCCCGCCCGCCGACCTCACCCGCACGCTGGACCGCCTGATCGCCCAGCCGTACGTCGCCGAGGCCGTCCTGGTGTCCACCTGCAACCGGGTGGAGGTCTACGCCGCCGTGTCCGGGTTCCACGGCGGACTCGGTGACATCTGCGCGGTCCTGGCCGACCAGGCCGGTTGCCAGCCGGCGGCGCTCGCCCCGCACCTCTACGTGCACTACGACGCCGCCGCCGTGGACCACGTCTTCCGGGTGGCCGCCGGGCTCGACTCGATGGTCGTGGGCGAGGCGCAGATCCTCGGCCAGCTCCGCGACGCGTACCACTCCGCCGGTGGCGCCGACTCGGCCGGGCGGCTGCTGCACGAGCTGATGCAGCAGGCGCTGCGGGTCGGTAAGCGCGCACACGCCGAGACCAACATCGACCGGGCCGGGCAGAGCGTCGTCACCGCCGCCCTCGACCTCGCCGCCGAGCTGCTCGACGGCGACCTGGCCGGCCGGCCCGCGATGGTGGTCGGCGCCGGCGCGATGGGTTCGCTGGGCGTGGCCACGCTGTCCCGGCTGGGCGCCGGCCCGCTCACCGTGACCAACCGGGGCGCCGCCCGTGCCGTCCGGCTCGCCGAGTCGTACGGCGCGTCCGCCGTGCCGATGGCCGAGCTGATCACCGCGCTCACCGACGTCGACGTCGTGGTCGCCGCCACCGCCGCCACCGAGCCGGTGCTCACCCGCGACGTGGTGACCCGGGCGCTGGCCCGCCGGGACGCCGACCGCGGTCCGCTGGTCCTGCTCGACCTGGCCGTTCCGCGCGACGTCGAGCCCGGCGTCGCCGACCTGCCCGGCGTCGAGGTGATCGACATCGACCGGATGGCCGCCGTCCTCGCCGACGGACCGGCCGCGGCCGACGCCGCCGAGGTGGCCCGGATCGTGACCGGCGAGGTCGAGGCGTTCCTGAGCTGGCTGCGCGGCGCCGACGTCGCGCCGACGGTGGCTGCCCTGCGTGGCCGGGCCGAGGACGTCGTCAGCGCCGAGCTGCGCCGGCTCGGCCAGCGCCGGCCCGACCTCAGCGACGACCAGCGCGCCGAGGTCGCCCGTACCGTGCACCGGGTCGTGCAGCGGCTGCTGCACCAGCCGACCGTACGGGTCCGCCAGCTCGCCGCCGAGCCCGGCGGCGACCAGTACGCGGCGCTGCTGCGCGAACTGTTCGACCTCGACGTTCCGCAGACGTCCCCGGTCGACACCGTTCCCGACGTGGTCGCCACCGACTCCGACGGCCGGTCGTCGTTCGACGCCGCCGACGTCCCGCCCACCGGAGGTGCGCGATGACCGCCCCACTGCGCCTCGGCACCCGGGGCAGCGCCCTGGCGATGGCCCAGTCCGGCCATGTGGCCGAAGCCCTCACCGCGGCCACCGGCCGCCCGGTCGAGCTGGTCGAGGTGGTGACCGCCGGCGACAGGTCCACCGCCCCGGTGCAGCGGCTCGGCGTCGGTGTGTTCGTCTCCGCGCTGCGCGACGCGCTGACCGCCGGCGAGATCGACTTCGCCGTCCACTCGTACAAGGACCTGCCCACCGCGGCGGCGCCCGGACTGCACGTCGCGGCCGTACCGCCGCGGCAGGACCCGCGCGACGCGCTCGTGGCCACGAACGGCCGTACGCTCGCCGAGCTGCCGCCCGGCGCCCGCGTCGGCACCGGCGCGTTGCGCCGGATCGCCCAGTTGCACGCGCTGGGCATGCAGTTGGAGGTCACCCCGATCCGGGGCAACGTCGACACCCGGCTCGGCCGCGTGCTCGGCCGGGACGCCGACCTCGACGCCGTCGTGCTGGCCCGGGCCGGGCTCAACCGGATCGGCCGTGCCGACGTCATCACCGAGACGCTCGACCCGATGCTCATGCTGCCCGCGCCCGCCCAGGGTGCGCTGGCCGTCGAGTGCCGGGCCGACGACCAGGACGTGATCGAGCTGCTCGCGCTGCTCGACCACGAACCGTCCCGTGCCGCGATCATCGCGGAACGGGCGCTGCTGGCCACCCTGGAGGCAGGCTGCAGCGCACCCGTGGCCGCGTACGCCGTCCTCGCCGAAGGCGAGCCCACCGACGAGGGCGACGTCAATCAGGAGATCTACCTGCGCGGTGCGGTGATCAGCCCGGACGGTACCCGTGACCTCCGGCTGTCCCGCACCGGAACGCCCGCCGACGCGGCGGAGATCGGCAAGGCACTCGCCGCCGAACTCCTCGAACTCGGCGCCGACTCGATCCTCGGCCAGGACGCACAGGCCGGCCCGGGGACCCAGCAACTTGGGAGCACAGAATGACCCGCACCCGTAAGCCCGTAGGCCAGATCGCATTCGTCGGGGCCGGTCCCGGCGACCCGGGCCTGCTGACCCGCCGGGCGCTGGACGCCCTGGTCGACGCCGACCAGGTGGTCTACGACCGGGGCGTACCCGAGTCGCTCCTGGCGCACGTCCGCGCCCAGGCCCGGCCCGACGCCGAGTTCAGCCCCGCCGAGGGCGTACCGGGGGACGTGGCGAAGGTGCTGATCTCCGCGGCCCGGTCCGGGCAGAACGCCGTGCACCTGGTCGCCGGTGACCCGTTCGGCCACGACTCGGTGGTCAAGGAGGTGCAGGCGGTCGCCCGTACCGCCGCGCACTTCGAGGTGGTGCCGGGCGTCGGCCAGGCCGAGGGCGTGGCCACCTACGCGGGTGTCCCGCTGCCGGGCGTACGCACCGCCGCCGACGTCGAGGACGTCACCGCGCTGGACTTCGAGGCGCTCGCCACGGCCGTGGGCCGGGGTTCGCTGGCGCTCGCCGTGGACGCCGGTGACCTGGCCGCCGTCCGGGACGGCCTGCTGGCCGCCGGGGTCGACGGCACCACACCGGTCGGGGTCACCGGCGACGGCACCGGCGAGACGCAGTACACCACCACGTCGAGCGTGGACTCCTTCGTCGCGGCGGCGCTCGGATTCACCGGCCGGGTGGTGCTCACCGTCGGCGCGGCCGTCACCGACCGCGACAAGCTGAGCTGGTGGGAGAACCGCCCGCTGTACGGCTGGAAGGTGCTGGTGCCCCGCACCAAGGAGCAGGCCGGCGTGATGAGCGCACGGCTGCGCGCGTACGGGGCGATCCCGTGCGAGGTGCCGACCATCGCGGTCGAGCCGCCGCGTACCCCGGCGCAGATGGAGCGGGCGGTCAAGGGCCTGGTCGACGGCCGGTACGCCTGGGTGATCTTCACCTCGGTGAACGCGGTCCGGGCGGTGTGGGAGAAGTTCGCCGAGCACGGCCTCGACGCCCGCCACTTCGGCGGCGTCAAGATCGCCTGCATCGGTGACGCCACCGCCGAGGCGGTCCGCGCCTTCGGCATCCAGCCCGAGCTGATCCCGTCCGGGGAGCAGTCCTCCGAGGGCCTGCTGGCCGAGTTCTCGCCGCACGACGAGATCCTCGACCCGGTCGGCCGGGTGCTGCTGCCGCGCGCCGACATCGCCACCGAGACGCTGGCCGCCGGCCTGACCGAGCGGGGCTGGGAGGTCGACGACGTGACCGCGTACCGGACCGTGCGCGCGGCGCCGCCGCCCGCCGAGATCCGCGACGCGATCAAGTCGGGCGGGTTCGACGCGGTGCTGTTCACCTCGTCGTCCACGGTGCGGAACCTCGTCGGTATCGCCGGGAAGCCGCACGCGCGGACCGTTGTTGCAGTGATCGGGCCCAAGACGGCGGAGACCGCCACCGAGTTCGGCCTGCGCGTCGACGTGCAGCCGCCGCACGCCTCGGTGCCGGACCTGGTGGAGGCGCTCGCCGCCTACGCCGTCGAGCTGCGGGAGAAGCTCGCCGCCATGCCGGCGAAGCAGCGCCGGGGCTCCAAGGTGCAGGGCCCGACCGCCCTGCGGTTCCGCTGACAGGAGGCCCGTCATGCCGTACCCCGAGATCCGGCCCCGCCGGCTGCGTGGCAACGCGGCCGTGCGGCGGCTGGTCTCCGAGACCCGCGTCGACCCGGCCGAGCTGGTCGTGCCGATGTTCGTCAAGGAGGGGCTGACCGAGCCGCGGGCCATCGCGTCGCTCCCGGGGGTGCTTCAGCACTCCCGGGACTCGCTGCGCAAGGCCGCCGCGGAGGCGGTCCAGGCCGGGGTCGGCGGGATCATGCTCTTCGGGGTGCCGGCGACGCGGGACGAGACCGGCTCCGGTGGCGTCGACCCGGCCGGCGTGCTCAACACGGCGATCCGGGACGTGGTCGCCGAGGTCGGCGACTCGACTGTGGTGATGAGCGACCTGTGCCTGGACGAGTTCACCTCGCACGGGCACTGCGGCCTGCTCACCCCGGACGGCGGGGTCGACAACGACGCCACGCTCGCCGCGTACGCCGAGATGGCGGTGGCCCAGGCCGCCGCCGGGGTCCACGTGGTCGGGCCGTCGGGGATGATGGACGGCCAGGTCGGCGTGGTCCGCAAGGCGCTCGACGCCGCCGGGCACCAGGACGTCTCGGTGCTCGCGTACGCGGTGAAGTACGCCTCCGCCTTCTACGGCCCGTTCCGCGACGCGGTGGAGTCGGCGCTGGAGGGGGACCGGCGCACCTACCAGCAGGACCCGGCGAACCTGCGCGAGTCGCTGCGCGAGGTCGAGCTGGACGTGGCCGAGGGCGCCGACATGGTGATGGTCAAGCCGGCGCTGCCCTACCTCGACGTGGTGTCGGCGGTCCGGGCCGCGGTGAACGTCCCGGTCGCCGCCTACCAGGTCTCCGGCGAGTACGCGATGGTCGAGGCCGCCGCCGCGAACGGCTGGATCGACCGGGAGCGCGTGATGCTGGAGACGCTCACCTCGATCCGCCGGGCCGGCGCCCAGATCATCCTCACCTACTGGGCCGTCGAGGCCGCCCAGTTGCTTCGCCAGCGCTACTGACCGACGCTCGGCCGACGCCGCCCCTGCTGCCGTCAGGTGCGGCGGCGGGGCTCGGCTCGCCGAGTTCTCCGGTCACGCCCTCCTGGTTGTGGTCGCCGCGGTTGTCCACAGCCCAGGGCGGTCACACAGCGTGTCTCCCCGGAGGGCCGGACACCTCACCCCTCACCGACTTTGCTCTGCAGCCATTGGCGCAACTGTCACGAATCGTGAGCGCTGCCTTGGTGGCTGCAGAGCAAAGTCTGCCGAGGTAGTTCTCCACGCCTCGGCGATCACGAGGATTGTGTCCGCTTAAGTCGCGTTTGTGATGGCGCTGGGTCGCTCGCCCTCGTAGCGTTGCTTCACGCTGAGTGAACGTCACCCTCCGTGTGTGCTGACGGTCGTTGACGGGCGGAGCTGGACGCCGTATCCCGGGTTTTCCACAGGGCGGGGAGTGGGGTTGCGCGGCCGGTGCGGGAGACGGGACCGTGGGCGGCGTGACAGACATCGCGGACACCGAGCCGGCGCTGCTCACCGAGCCGTTCGACGTGCCGTTCCCGGCGCCGGGGATCGTCCGGGCGGTGCGTCGCCGGGCCGACGCCAGCCAGCGTGAGCTGGCCCGGTTCGCCCGGGTACATCCGAGCACGATCGGGCGGATCGAGGCGGGCAGCCTGACGCCGAGCCTGACCATGCTGTCGCGCATCGTCGGCACGGCCGGCTTCCGGCTCGTGGTGGTCGACGAGGCCGGCCGGGTGCTCAAGCCGATGCGGGACCGGGCCGACCTGCGCGACGGCGCGGAGCGGCGGTACCCGTCCCACCTCGACGTCGTCACCGACCCGGAGCCGGGGGAGTGGTGGGCCGACCGCTACGGGCTGGCCCGCCCGCCGGAGACCTTCTACCGCAACCGAGAGGTCCGGGACTGGCTGCGCCGCCGCAGCCAGTGGGAGGTGCGGGTGGCCAAGTACCGGAACGTGCCACCCCCGCCTGATCCGCAGCGGTGCGGATACCGCGGCGGCCCGCCGATCCGCCCATGAGCGAATCGACGGGCCGCCGCGCGGAACGTTGCTCAGTCGTCGTTCAGGATCGTCCCGGTGCCGGACGGGTCGGCGAGCCGGAGGCCCGGAACTCCGGCCACGTACAGCGTCAGCTTCTCGTCCGCCTCGCGCTTGCGGTCACCGCGCACGGTGACCGGGAACGTCAGCGAGGTCCGGCCTGCGGCCAGCACCCGGCAGCCCACGTACGGGTCGTAGTCCGACCCGGCCTGAGCGGTGGTGCCGTACGTGGTCGCGCAGATCAGGGCCGGCTCGGAGAGCGGCCGGGACACGGTGACCGTGAACGTCATCGTGCTGGTGCCCTTGTCGCCCTCGGTGACCGAGGTGTCCGCGACCCGCAGCGAGGCGCGCGACCGGAACCGGGCCACCTGCGGGTCGTGGTCGCTGGCGCCCCGGTCGCCCAGCTCCGGCGCGTCGGTGGGGTAGTCGGCGTTGATGTGCGCCGTCCGCACCTGCACCAGGTCGTCGTGCATCGGGTCGTTGACGAAGAGGTTGTCCAGCGTCTGCGCCTGCCCGCTGAAGGTGTACGAGTACGCCGACGCGGGCGCGTCCTTCACCAGGTCGTCCCAGAGGTTGTGCAGCCCGGCCTCGTACAGCGGGGCGAGCTGATCCGACGGGGTCGGGTTCTGGGCGGTGGCGATCGGGTCGTCCGGGCGGGGGAAGACGTTCAGGTCCCCGCCGTACACCACGCGGGCGTTCGGGTCGCTCGCCTCGGCCGCCTGGACGATCGCCGCCCCGTACGCGGCCTGCTCACGGCGCTGCCCGACCCGGCTGTCCGGCCCGGACGAGAAGTGGTTGGCGACCGCCCAGAGCGTGAACCGCTCGGTCGATCCGGGCCCGGCCTTCACGGTGAACCGGGCCACCTGCGCCGCGCGGGTGTAGACGTTGCTGCCGTCCACGCCGGTCGACCGGTCCACGTCGGCCGGCAGCACCGCGTTGAGCGCCTTGGGGTTCTGCACGTCGGAGTTGGACGGCAGCGCCGCCGAGCGGTACTGGACGGTCGGGGCGGAGCCCAGCAGCGGGTCCGCGGCGGTCGCCTCGGCGAGCGTCAGCCGGTCGGTGCGGTAGAGGAACGCCGAGGCGATGCCCCGGGCGTCCGCGCCGGTCCGGTCGTACGCGGCGGCGTACGCCGGGCCGCCGTTCGCCGCGATGGTCAGTGCCAGCTCCTGCACGGTGTCCGGCGCGCCGTCGGCGTTGTCGGTGTCGCCGCAGGCCAGAGCGCCGTCGACCACCGAGCAGATGTCCTGGTCCTCGGCCTCCTGCACCAGGATCAGATCCGGGCTGTGCAGCGACTGGACGATCTGGCGGGCCTGCACGGCCAGCCGGGCGGCGTACGCCTCCGGGCTCGCCGGCACGTAGTCGAACGGCGGGCTGACGCCGGGGCAGCCGGTGTTGCCGGCGAAGTCGCAGCCGTCGAACGGGTCGTCCCGGTAGTCGTACAGGTTCTCCACGTTGTAGGTGGCGATCGCGACCTCGCTGCCGCGGTCGGCCGGCTGCGGCGGGTGGTTCGCGGCCGGGTCCGCGCCACCGGTCAGGGTGAGCTGCTCGGGCTGCACGCTGTACTTGCTGAACGCGTACGAGACGGAGCCGTAGGCGTCCTCGGTGAGCGTGTCGAACGTGCGCGCCTCGGGCAGCAGCGCCCGGGAGTCGGCCGCGGTCGCCTTCACACCGCCGGCACCCAGCAGGATGCGCTGGTTGTTGCCGTTGTCGAACAACGTGCCGGGGATGTCGTCGAGCGGGTGCGCGTCCCGGAACACCCGCCGGGCGTACGGGTCGGACCGCTTCATCACCGGGTCCTCGCGGTCCAGCACGTAGATCTCGGAGTCGGCGGTGGAGGAGTAGATGTGCCGGGGAGCGGAGACGCCGCTGCCGGCGCGTACCCGCATCCGCTCGCCCTCGTGCCGCTCCCAGAACAGGTCGGCGGCGGCCGCCTCGGCCGGCGGGATCGCGTCGTCGACCCGGACCGCGGTGTCCACGTCGAGGCCGGAGTCCAGCTTGCGGACCAGCGAGGCGCCGGAGAGCTGGGTCTGGTTGAAGTACTCGGAGACCCGGCCGCGAAGCACGACCTCGTCACCGACGGTCGGGGCGTACCCGCCGATCAGCGTGGTGAACGAGCCCATGAAGACGAACAAACCGTCGGAGGTCAGCGGGTCGCCGTCCTCGGTGCCCAGCCGGCTCTGCAGGTAGAAGCCCCACTGGTCGGCCCCGGCCGAGCTGCGGGTCAGCGACTTGCCGGTGATGACGCCGCGCACGTCGTACAGCGTGGAGCTGGTGCCGTTGCCGCTGGCGGGCGCGAGCGGCGACCGGTCGGTGCGGCCGTCCTCGTCGTCGGTGGTGCGGCCCTGCACCTCGCCGATCGACAGCACGCTCGTGGCCTGCACGGTGAGCGTGCAGGTGGCGGTGCCGCCCTCGGCGTCGGTGGAGGTCACGGTGACCGCGTAGCTGCCGGCCGGCAGGCCGGTGGCGGTGACCGTCGCGGTGGCCGTGCCGCCGTCGCCGGTCGCCGGGGTGAACGCGGTACGGCTGATCGAGCCGCTCGCCGGCACCGGCACGACCGAGGTGACCGCCAGGTCGGTGACCGTGTCGTCGGCGTCGGTCGCGGTCACCTCGCGGGTCGCGGTGGCGCCCGCCGACAGCGTCAGCGCGCCGCCGCAGGCCAGCGTCGGCGGCTGGTCGACCGGGCCGCCTCCGCCGACGGTGTGGCTGCCCAGCCCGTCGAACGTGTCGGTGGCGAAGCCGGCCCATTGCGCGGCCGGGTCGAACGGGTCCGCCGGGTCGGTGTCGCCCGCGGTCACCGAGGGCAGTCGGCGCAACGTGTTGTCGGCGGTGCTGGTGAGCCCGCTGCCCCACTCGGTGCCCGGGTCGACGCCGACCTGGCCGAGGGAGTCGACCACCGCGTCACCCTTGCGCAGCACGATCGCGTCGTCGCCGTTGAACAGCGAACCGGAGTACGTCTGGTCGGCCTGGGCGAGGATCGCCGGCGCGGCCGCCGCGGCGGCGAAGACGAACACGTCACCGGCGGCGACGGTCCCGGTGAGTGCCACGTTCGTCGAGGTGGTGGCGCCGTTGAAGAAGAGCTGGAGCTGGTAGCCGCCGGCGGCCAGGTCGATCGGGGCGCCGGTGCCGTTGTACAGCTCGACGGCCTTGTTGTTGGACGACCCCTCGACGTACTCCGAGATGAACAGGTCGGTGGGCGCGGCGCTGGCCGCGGTGGGTGCGACAGCGATCGCCGTGAGGGTGACGGCGGCGGTGGTCGCGAGCGCGGCGAGGGTACGGCGCGGGCGCATGGGGCCTCCACGATGGGTGGACAGGAACTAACGAACGTTAAGGCTCTCGTGGGTACACCGTCCAGCCCCTTCGATGACCGGCCGGTGAACGCTCAGCGGTGACTGTCCAGCCGGTGCACCAGCTCGGCGACGTCCACACCGTATTCGCACCAGTCGCGGTCGGGGCGGTAGCCCAGCTCGGCGTTGACCTTCAGCATCGACTCGTTGTCCTGCGCGTTCCAGGTCTGCACCTCGGCCACCTCGGGCTCGGCCGAGCGCAGCTCCAGCAGCATCCGCGCCTTGATGGCCCGGTCGATGCCGTAGCCGCGGTGGTCGTGGACGACGATCGTGTCGTACTGGTCGGCCCGGGTCGGGTGCTGCGCCGGCACCACCACCTCGGTCAACCCGGCCACCTCGCCCGTCTGCTCGTGCAGCGCCAGCACGATGTACGGCTTCATGCCGCGCCGGTGCAGCGTGGCGAGGCTGTCGCGCAGCCGGTCCGGGTCGTAGGAGCTGGGCCGCAGCTCCACGTCGTCGGAGTCACGCACCTCGGCCTTGGCCCGCGCGTACGCCTCGATGAGCTCGTCCGGCGGGCCACCCGGCCAGAACTCCACGCGGTAGCCCGCGCCGACCTCGGCGGCCATCTCGGTGAGCGCCGGCCAGTCCACCGAGCGCAGGTCGAGCACGCTGCGGGTCTCCACGTAGTCGCGGGTGAAGCCCAGCGACTCGTAGAACGCCACGGCCGGGGTGTCGCCGACCACCTCCACGCCGATCGACTGGAAGCCCTCGTCCCAGACCCGGCGGGCGGCCACCCGCACCAGCTCGCGGCCGATGCCGCCGCGCCGGATCGCCGGATGCACCAGCACCTCGAGCACGCCGATCCCGCCGAGCAGCAGCACGTGCACATGCCCGAGGATCGCACCGGGCGTGCCGTCCGGGGCGTCGTCGTCCTGCGCGACCCACGAGATCCGCCGCTCGCCGGGCATGACCTCGGACAGATACTCCCGCATGGAGCTCTCCCGCCATGGCGGATCCTGCGGCAGATCGGCCGCCAGGACCGCGTTCAGCGTGTCCAGCAGGGACGCGATCTCGGCGGACGACGCGGTCCTGGGATCCCACTCGCGCACCATCACCCGTCTAGCTTGCCGTCAACAGCAGCCGGGGGGAAGGGTTCAGTCCGCGAATGTACGCGAGCCGTCACCTCACGTTGCGGCTGAGCCGGCCGTACTCGTCGGCCTTGTCGAAGACGGCCTGGGCGTACCGACGCACATCGTTGTAGGAGAGGATGGCGCCCCACCAGTCGCCCGGGATGGTCATGTTCCGGCCGCCCTTGCACAGGTAGAGCCCGGCGGCCAGCGCCGCGTCGTCGATGTCGTGCGGGTTCTTCACGCCGTCGCCGTCGGCGTCGGCGCCGATCTCCTGCCAGGTGGTCGGGATGAACTGCATCGGGCCGAGCGCCCGGTCGTGGACCCGGTCGCCGTCGAGCGCTCCCTGGTCGGTGTCGAGGATGCGGGACCGGCCGCCCTGCCCGTCGAGCGGCTCTCCCTTGATCTCCGGCAGGGCCCGCCCGTCGGCCTGCAGCGTGGCGCCGTTGGCCGCGCCGTGGCGCGACTCGACGTAACCGATCGCGGCCAGCGTGGTCCAGCTCAACTGGCAGGCGCGGTTGGTCTGGGCGAGCACCAGCTCGGCGTAGGCGTACGCCTGGAGTGCCACCGCGGGGATGCCGGTCACCGGGCTGACCCGCTGCGCCCAGCCGGCGAGCGCGTCGGCCGGGCGCCCGGTGGGCAGCACCGGGGCGGTGGTCGCGCCGGGCAGCGGTGTGCCGGTCGGCGCGGCGGTGCCGGGCAGGCCGGTCAGCTCCGGCAGCGGGGGCGTGGCAGGCGCCGCGGCGGTCTGCGGCACGCTCTGCGACGGCGTGGCCTCGGCGACCGGTTCCGGCCGGCCGACCGCCGCCGGCACGATCACCGCACCGGCCGTGGCGGCGGCGGCGACCAGGGCGAGCAGGAACAACGCGGGCAGCGTGGTGCGCCCGCCGGGCCGCCGGGACCAGGTACGGGTGGCCCGGACCGCGCCGACGGCGAACTCCCTGGGGCGCGTGCGGACGGCGTGCGCGAACGGCATCCGCCGACGGCGCCCGCCGCCCCCGGCCGCCGCCCCGGCCGTCGCATCCGGCCCGGAGCCGGTCTGCTCGCGCCCGCTCGCCCCGGACCCGCCGTCCGGCTTCGCGCCGGGCTCGGGCTGCGGGTCCGCGCCGGGCTCGGCGGGTGGCTCCGGGGGGAGGGCGTCGCCCTCGCGCCGGGGACGCGGGATGGGCGGGGTGCCGTCGTCGGGCGGCGCGGCGGGTCGCAGGGGCCGGGCCGTCGCTCGCCGTTCGCCGTCCACCACCCGTCGAGTATCACCCATCCGGGTGACCACGTCAGGCCCGGCCGTACGCTTGGGACATGCCCCGGTACGAGTTCCGTTGCCGCGCCTGCGGCGACACCTTCGAGGTCAACCGCCCGATGGCCGAGGCCGGACGGCCGGCCACCTGCCCGCAGGGCCACGCCGACACGGTGAAACTGCTGTCCACGGTGGCCGTCACCGGCCGGGGCGGCTCCGCCCCGAGCGGTGGGATTCCCAGCGGCGGCGGTTGCTGCGGCGGCTCCTGCGGCTGCTGACTTTCCGCCGCCCGTCCCGCGGGTCGATCCGGGTCTTGCCGCCGCTGTGATCTTTTGGCACCTTGGGGCGGAATCTGCCCAGCCGTTCTCACGATGCGTGACGGCACGACCATAGGGCAGCATGAACCCGACGTCACCGGGCGGAGGTTCGACGTATGTCGCAAGGACACCACCTCCCCAGCGGGTGGGTGACCTTCGTGTTCACCGACATCGAGGGCTCGACGCGGCTGGCCCGGATGCTCGGCCCGGTCTACCGCCCGGTCCTGCACGAGCACCGGCGGCTGCTGCGCGACACCCTGGCCGGCACCGACGGCGCGGAGCTGCTGACCGAGGGCGACTCGTTCTTCCTCGCGTTCCCGGACGCCGCCGCCGCGGTCCGCGCCTGCCTGACCGCGCAGCGCGCGCTCGCCGGCCACGACTGGCCCAACCCGGACGCCACCCCCCGGGTACGGATGGGGCTGCACACCGGCTACGCCGAGCCCCGCGACGGCGAGTACGCCAGCCCCGAGGTGCACCGGGCCGCCCGGGTGGCCGCCGCCGCGCACGGCGGGCAGGTGCTCTGCTCGGCCGCCACCGCCCAGCACGCCGACCCGCTGCCGGACGGGGTGTCCCTGCTGGACCTCGGGCTGCACCGGCTGCGCGGCTTCGACGACCGGGAGCGGCTGTTCCAGCTCGTCGCGCCCGGGCTGGAGCGGCGGTTCCCGCGTCCGCGTACCGCCGACGCGACAGCGCACAACCTGCCCACCCAGGTCACCTCGTTCGTCGGCCGGCAGGCCGAGCGCGCCGAGCTGGGGCGGCTGGTCGAGGCGTACCGCCTGGTGACGGTGCTCGGCGCGGGCGGCGCCGGCAAGACCCGGCTGGCGGTGGAGCTGGCCTCCGGGATCGTGGAGGACTACCCGGACGGTGTCTGGTTCGTCGACATCGCCGCGGTGACCGACCCGGGGCTGGTGGCGTTCGAGATCGCCGCCGTGCTCGGCCTCCGTCCCGAGCCGGGCCGGCCGATGGTCGACACCCTCGTCGAGTACGCGGCACCGCGCCGGATGCTCGTGCTGCTGGACACCTGCGACGCCCAGACCGCCGCGTCGGCCGAGGTGATCGGCCGGTTGCTGGCCGGTGGCCGGGGTGTGCGGGTGCTGGCGACCAGCCGGGAGTCGTTCGGCGTACCCGGCGAGGTGGTGTGGCGGATACCGCCGCTGTCGGTCGACGACGGGCCCGACGGCGTGGGGAGCGACGCGGTGGCGCTGCTGCTGGACCGTACCGCGGTGGCCCGGGGCGGACGGGCGCCGGAGCCGGCCGAGCAGGCCGACCTGCACCGGGTGGTACGCCGCCTGGACGGGCTGCCGCTGGCCATCGAGCTGGCTGCCGCCCGGCTGCGGGTGCTCTCGGCCGGGCAACTGGCCGAGCGGCTGGACGACATGCTGGGCACGCTCGACGCCGGCCGGGAGACGGCGGAGCCGCCGCCGGTGGAGGCGGGCTGGAGCGGCAACCAGCAGGACACGGTGGACCTGGTGGCCGCCGCGACCGGCGCCGCCCCGCCCACCCCGGCGACCCGGGCGGTGCAGCGTTCGGCGAGCGAGCGGCACCTGACCATCCAGGCCACCGTGACGTGGTCGTACCGGACGCTCGGTGCGCGCTCGGCCCGGCTGCTGCGCTGGATGGCGGTGTTCGCCGGCCCGGTGGACCTGCCGACGGTGCAGTGGCTGCTCGACGAGGACCCGCTCGACCCGCTCTCGGTGCTCGTGGACAAGTCGATGGTGTTGGCCGAGCCGCACGCCTCCGGCAGCACCTACCGGATGCTCGACCCGATCCGGGCGTACGCGGCCCGGCGGCTGGTCGAGGCGGGCGAGGAGCAGAGCGCCCGGGACCGGCACGTCGCCTGGTGCCGGCACGCGCTGGACCGGGCGCACCTCGGGCCGGACGGCCGCCCGGTGACGCTGTCCCTGTACGCGCTCGACCCGCTCGCGAACGAACTGCGGGCCGCGTTGCGCTGGTGCGCCACCGGCGGCAGCGCCCGATCGGGCCTGTCGCTGGCCGGTGACCTGGACCAGTGGTGGCGGGAGCGCGGGCTGGCGCGGGAGGGGCGGCTCTGGCTGTTCCGGCTCTACGGCCGGCTCGCCGAGACCGGCGAGGTGATGCCGGACGCCGAGCTGGCCGCCGCGTACCACATGCACTCGCTGCACGCGGGCGCGGACGGCGAGTTCGGCGAGGAGCTGCGGTACTCGCAGCGGGCCGAGGCGGCGGCCCGGCAGTCCGGCGATCGAGGGCTGCTCGCGCGGGTGCTGGCCGGACGCGCCGCACCACTGGTCGACATGGGGCAGTTCGCCGAGGCGGAGCGGATCTGCCGCGAGGTGATCGACTGGGCGTACGCGCAGGACGTGGTGGGGGACGCGCTGCTGGCCGTCTACAACCTCGCCGAGCTGCTCTGGCGCCGGGGCGCGCTGGACGAGGCGGCCGACCTGCTCGCCGCGGCCCGCCCGGTCGAGGCGGCCCGGCCGGCCGAGCGGGGCGGCCGGTCGGTGGACATGCTGCTCGGCATGGTGGCCCTGGCCCGGGGCGATCTGGTCGCCGCGCACGAGCACCTGCTGGTGGCGTTGCGGTCCCGGATGAGCCACGGCTACCTGGGCCGGGCCTGCGACACGATCAACGCGATAGCGGTGCGCTGCGCGCTCGCCGGGGACGCGCTCTCCGCGGCCCGGCTGTTCGGGGCGGCGCAGGCCACCCGGGCGAACCTGCGCGCCACGCCGGGGATATACGGCCCGTACTGGTCGGCCCGGCAGACGGAGCTGCGCCGGGTGCTCGGCGACGAGGCGTTCGACGCCGCCTACAGCGCCGGGTCGGGGCTGCGGCTGGACGAGGTGGCGGCGCTGGCGCTGCACGTCGAGCACCCGGACCTGGCCGCCGACTCGCCCCGGTTCGGCGCGCAGCCGCCGGGTTCGTGGCCGGCGTTCGAGCCACGCAGTACGGCGGGCTGAGCCGGCCGACCGCGCGGGACGGCACGCCGGGCGCAGCGGGTCGCCCGGCCGGGCGCGTCGGGGAGCCCGCCGGGCGGCGGACTCCCCGCGTGGTGGGTCAGGCGCGCGCGGCGGCGCGGCGCTGGGCGTCGGCCTTCATCCGGGCGGCGCGGTCGAGGTCGGCCTGCGACACGGCGGCGACCGAGCCGAAGACGCTCACCGCCTGGTAGTACGTCCAGGCGAGGCTGTAGCAGGCGGGCCGGACCACCGCGTTGTACGTGGCGCAGACCCGCTTCAGGTCGGCGTAGAAGGCGCTGTCCAGGCGGGACTTGCTCGACGAGAAGACGCCCATCGCCTTGTGGTTGCGGTAGCCGAAGTCGTGCCGGTAGCAGGAGAGCTTGAAGTTGAATCCGATCGGGTTGTCCGGGCTGGACGAGCAGTAGTCGGTGGACCAGTCGAAGCCGTACTCGGTCCAGGGCGCCCGATTCTGCCGGGCGCTGTTCCAGGCGTTGTAGCTGGACGCGCTGGTCTGCGTCCAGCTGGTCAGGACGGACAGCTTCTGCTGGGTGCTCACGGCCGCGGCGGCCGGTGTGGCCAGACCGAGCATGGTGAGCAGGGCGAGTGCTCCGGCGGCGAGGATGGTGGCGAGGCGACGGGACACGGGAACCTCCGCGGGTGGTGGCCGGGATCTCCGGATGTCGACAAGTGTCGATCAAAGGGGTGAGCTGGGGCGATGCCCCGGGGAACGGCTCGCTGACATCCGCCTGAACAGACGAATGCCCCCGGGCCGCGCGAGGCGGCCCGGGGGCATCCGGTCGGGGGTCAGCGCACGAAGCGCGGCGGGCTCGCCGGGCTCTCGTTCGCCAGCCGGTCCAGCGCGGTCACGTAGTAGGTGTACCGGGCGCCGTCGGCCGCCGTGGTGTCCACCCAGGACTGCACTGCGCCGTCGGTGGCCCGCACGGTGCCGACCAGGTGCGAGGCGTCGGCGAAGTCGCAGCGCCCGGCCAGGCCGTGCCCGTCGAACCGGTAGATCGCGTACGACGCGGCGGTGCCGAGCGGGCCCTTGCCGTCGGCCGGCTGACGCCAGCTCAGGCGTACCCCGTCCGCCTCCCGCTGGGCCTTGGTGACCACCGGGAACAGCAGCGGCTTGCGCGGCAGGTGCGTCATGGTGGGCACCAGCGCCGGGCGGGAGTAGTGCTCGGCGGCGTAGATGTCGGTGGCTCCGAGCCGGTTCGCCCGGACCTGCACCGCGGAGAAGTGCACGTTGCCGAGCACCTCCGGGTACGACCGGTTGAGCGTCAGGTGGTTCGACAGCTCCTGCGGGTTCATCCAGAACGACCCGTACGCCGGGTCGCCGCTCTTGTAGTCGGCCTGGCCGATGTAGAGCTGGACCCGCGTGCCACGCACCTGCT
Source organism: Micromonospora sp. CPCC 205554 (assembly GCF_036902745.1). Lineage (NCBI taxonomy): Bacteria > Bacillati > Actinomycetota > Actinomycetes > Micromonosporales > Micromonosporaceae > Micromonospora > Micromonospora sp. CPCC 205554. The sequence goes on from NZ_JBAKHP010000006.1 coordinate 42,610, forward strand.
CGGCCCACCACGGCACCAGCCGGGCGTAGTCGGCGGCCGGGTACTGGCCGATGTACCAGTAGAGCTGCGGCACGATGTAGTCGATCCACTCCTCCTTGACCCACTTGCGGGAGTCGGCGGAGATGATGTCGTACGACTGCGAGCCGGTGGTGTCCGAGCCGTTCGGGTCGGCCGACGCGTTGCGCCAGATGCCGAACGGGCTGACGCCGAACTTCACGTGCGGCTTGACCGCCTTGATCTTGGCGTTCATCTCCTGGATCAGCAGGTTGATGTTGTCCCGCCGCCAGTCGGCCTTGTCCGTGAAGCCCCGGTTGTACGCCGCGAACGTGGCGTCGTCGGGCACCTGGTGGGTGCCGCTCGGGTAGGGGTAGAAGTAGTCGTCGAAGTGCACGCCGTCGATGTCGTACCGCTTGACCGCGTCCATCATCGCGGTCTGGACGAACTCGCGGACCTCGGGGACGCCGGGGTTGTAGTAGAGCCGGCTGCCGGCGACGCCGGCGGGCGGGTAGGCGAAGACCCAGTCGGGGTGCTGGCGGGCCGGGCTGTCCGGGGCCAGTTGCGACAGGTCGGCGCCGGCGCCGCCGGGCGCGGGCATGGAGACGCGGTACGGGTTGAACCAGGCGTGGAACTCCAGGTTGCGCTTGTGCGACTCGGCGACCAGGAAGGCCAGCGGATCCCAGCCGGGGTTCTTGCCGCGTACGCCGGTCAGGTACTCCGACCAGGGCTCGTACGGCGAGGGCCAGAACGCGTCGGCGGTCGGGCGGACCTGGACCACGACGGCGTTGTGGTTGAGCTTCTGGGCCAGGTCGAGCCAGGCCAGGTATTCGGCCTTCTGCTTGGCCACCTGGTCCGGCGCGGTCCAGGAGTCCTTGCTGGGCCAGTCGATGTTCGTCACCGAGGCGATCCACATGGCCCGGAACTGGCGCTTGGGGGTGGCCGGGTCGGTGACGCAGTCGGTGGAGGGGAAAGTGGCGGTGCCGGTGTCGCCGGGTGCGGCCTGCGCCGGCGTGCCGGCGACCAGCGTGCCGAGCAGCGCCGCGGCCAGCGCGGCGGCTCCGAGCCGAGTTGCCTTCATGCGGTGCGGTCCCTTCGTCGGGTCCGGGGGGACGGTCGGCGGCCGGGTGTGACGGCAAGATTCGCCGCGCTGCCCATGCCTCCGGTAGAAAACTTTCATCTATCCGTGCCCGGCGCAAGACCTTGACGGCCGATCGATGTCCCGTGTCGTCCGATCGGCCGGATCGTGACGATTCCGAGACACGCGGTGCGGGATTGGAGCAGAAAACGGCTGGGTAGCTAGCCCGGTCACAGACCGCCACCGTGGCGGCCACACGGCGGGGGAGGTGATCAGATGTCGGTCCTGCGTACCAAGCCGATCCGGGACGTGCTCGCCCAGGGCGACTCCGACGGCGAGGACGGCAGACCGGGCCTGCGGCGCCGGCTCGGCGCGGTCGACCTGATGGGCTTCGGCATCGGCATCGTGATCGGCACCGGCATCTTCACGCTCACCGGGGTCGAGGCGCGCAACAGCGCCGGTCCGGGCGTGGTGATCTCGTTCGGCATCGCCGGCCTGGTCGCGCTGCTCGCCGCGCTCTGCTACGCCGAACTCGCCAGCAGCGTGCCGACCGCCGGCAGCGCCTACACCTACGCGTACGCGACGATGGGCGAGATCGTCGCCTGGATCATCGGCTGGGACCTGCTGCTGGAGTTCGCGCTCGGCGCGGCGGTGGTGGCCCGCGGCTGGTCCGGCTACCTCGCCGACCTGTTCGGCCTGCCCAGCGCCTGGTTCGCCGAGGAGGGCAGCGTCGTCAACCTCGGCGCGATCGGCATCGTGCTGGTGCTCGGCGTGGTCGCCGTCGTCGGCATCCGCGAGTCGGCCCGGGTCACCAACCTGCTGGTGCTGGTCAAGGTGGCGATCTGTGCCTTCGTCATCATCGCCGGGTTGTTCTTCGTCAAGGCGGCCAACCTCAGCCCGTTCATCCCGTCCGCCGAGCCGGCCGGTGCCGGGGAAGACGGCGTCAAGCAACCGGTCACCCAGGCCATCTTCGGGCTGGAGCCCTCCGTCTTCGGCTTCGTCGGGGTGCTCACCGCCGCCGCCGTCGTGTTCTTCGCGTACACCGGGTTCGAGGCCGTGGCGAACCTGGGTGAGGAGACCCGCAAGCCCAAGCGGGACCTGCCGCTGGGTCTGCTCGGCACGCTGCTCATCTCCACCGCGCTCTACATCGGCGTCTCGCTGGTGGTGGTCGGCATGGTCAAGTACACCGAGATCGACGAGGGCGCGCCGATCGCGTCCGCGTTCCGGGCGGTCGGCGCCGGCTGGGCAGCGGTGCTCGTCTCCATCGCCGCCGTCGCCGGGCTCACCAGCGTGATCCTGGTCGACCTGGTGGCCATGGGCCGGATCGGCTTCGCCATCGCCCGCGACGGGCTCATCCCGCCCGCCATCGCCAAGGTGCACCCGCGCTGGGGCACCCCGTACCGGATCGCCGGGATCATGACGATCGCCGTGGCGCTGCTCGCCGGTCTCCTGCCGCTGTCCGCGCTGGCCGACCTGGTCAGCATCGGCGCGCTCTGCGCGTTCACGCTGGTCGCCATCGCGGTGCCGATCCTGCGCAAGCGCCGCCCCGACCTGGAGCGGCCGTTCAAGGTGCCGTTCTCGCCGGTGCTGCCGATCCTCACCGCCGTGGCGTGCCTCTACCTGAGCCTGAACCTGTCGGTCGAGACCTGGCTGCGGTTCCTCGCCTGGATGCTGATCGGCGCGGTCATCTACTTCGGGTACGGCCACCGCAAGAACCGGCTCGCCCGGCGCGAGCACTCGGACACCCCCGAGCCCGCCCCCACCCCCTGAGGCGGGCGCCGCGGAGCCCTCTCGACGTGCGACGTCGAGAGGGCTCCGCCCTGTCTCACGGGCGCGGCTGGGCGGTGCCGGTGGGGCCCTTCACCACCGGTCTGCCGTCCACCCAGACGATCTCGTCCAGCCACACCTGCCGGCCCGGATCGGTGGTGCCCTCCTGGCCGGGCGGCCACGCGTGGTACAGCAGCCAGGTACGCCCGTCCTTCTCGACGATCGACGCGTGGCCCGGCCCGGAGGCCACGTCGTTGCTCTTGAGGATCGGGTTCTCCGGCGCCTTCACGCACGGCCCGGCCGGGCTGTCGCAGACCGCGTACCCCTCGGCGTAGGCGCCCTTGTCGTACGCGTTCGCGGCGAAGAACAGGAACAGCTTCCCGTCGTGCCGGTGCAGGAACGGCCCCTCGATCAGCGTGCCCTCCCACGGCTCGGTCTGCCGCAGCAGCTTCGCCGCCGGGCCGGTCAGCCGCAGCCCGTCCGGGGAGAGGCGCTGCGACCAGAGCCAGGTGTCCACGCCGATCGCGTTGCCGTCGTTCTTCCACAGCAGCCACAGACTGCCGTCGGTGTCCCGGAACGGGCTCGCGTCGATCGAGCCGCCCAGGTCCGCCTGGCAGACCAGCGGGCCGTCGGAGTCGTCCACGTACGGGCCGAGCGGCGTACGCGCCACCGCCCGGCTCAGGCACTGCCGGCCGGAGGCCCGGTCGGCCACCGTGTAGTAGAGGACGAACCGGTCCGGGGCGAGCGGGATCACCTCGGGCGCCCACGTCTTCCCGGCGTCCGCCCAGTCCGGCAGCGCCGGCAGCGCGTCACCGGCCGGCGTCCAGTCGACCAGGTCGGGCGAGGTGAGCACCGGCACGTTCCGCCCGCCGGCGTTGGTGTGGAACAGGTACCAGGTCTCCCCGACCCGGATCGCCTGCGGGTCGGGGGCGTCGCTGCGGACGACCGGGTTGGTGAACACGCGCGCGTCCTCCGGCGTACTCGACGGTGGTGTGCTGCCGCAACCGGCGGCGGACAGCGCGGCGGCCAGGACCGCCGCCGCGCCGCGGCGCCTCGTTCGCCCGGCGCTCATCCCTTCAGGCCGCTGCGGGAGACGCCCTGGATGATGTGCCGCTGGGCCAGCACGAACAGGATCAGCACCGGCACGCTGGCCAGCACCGCGCCCGCCATGATCACTGGATAGTCGGTCACGTACGCGCCCTGGAGCAGGCCCAGACCCGCCGGCAGGGTGAGCCGTTCCGGGCTGAACAGCACGTACACCGGCCAGAGGAAGTCGTTCCAGTTGGTCAGGAACGACAGCACCGCGAGCGTCGCCAGGGCCGGCTTCGACAGCGGCAGCAGCACCCGGCGGAAGATCTGCCAGTGGTTCGCGCCGTCCAGCACCGCCGCCTCCTCCAGCTCGGCCGGGACGGAGAGGAAGAACTGGCGCAGGAAGAACACGCCGAACGCGCTGGCCGCGCCCGGCACGATCACCACTGTCAGCGTGTCGATCCAGTTCAGCCGCTCGGCGATGATGAAGTTCGGGATGATCAGCGAGGTGGGCGGCAGGAACAGCGTGCCCACGATCAGCGCGAACAGCACCTTGCGGCCGCGGAACCGCACCCGGGCCAGCGCGTACGCGGCCATCGACGCGGTCACCAGCACCAGCAGCGTGTGCAGGGTGGCCGCCGCCATGCTGTTGACGAACCACCGCAGCACCGGGTTCGCCGCGTTGTCGACGATCTGCCCGTACCCGTAGGTGGAGAACGGGTTCGGCAGCCAGCCCGGCGGCACCCGCTGCGCGTCGTCGTACGTCTTCACCGAGGTCAGCAGCATCCAGACCAGGGGAGTCACGAAGATCGCGGTGATCAGCAGCAGGACGCCGTACCGCGCCACCGCGCGCATGTTCCTCATGTCGTAGCCCTCAGTCTTCCCGGTAGCGGAACAGCCGGAAGTTGACGACGCTCACCACGGCCAGCATCAGCGCGAAGAACACGCTCATCGCGGCGGCCCGCCCGGCGTCGTAGTCCCGCAGCCCCTCGTCGACGATCCGCCAGACCACGGTCCGGGTCTGCTCGCCCGGCGCGCCCTGAGTGATCAGGAACGCCTGCCCGAACACGTTCGCCGAGGCGAGGATCGTGGTGGTGAAGACGAACAGCATCACCGGGCGCAACCCGGGGATCGTGACGTGGCGGAACCGGTCCCAGGCGCCCGCACCGTCCACCTTGGCCGCCTCGTACAGCTCGGCCGGGATGTCCTGGAGACCGGCCAGGTAGATCACCGCGTTGAAGCCGCACGTCCACCACACGGTCACGCCGACAAGCGACACCCAGGCCCACGGCACGTCGGTCACCCACGGGGTGTCCGAGGGCAGCCCGGCCACGCCGAGCAGCCGGTTGACCAGGCCCAGGTTGGCGTCCAGCAGGAACCGCCAGAGCAGACCGATCACCGCCACGCCCAGCACGTACGGCGCGAAGAAGGCGGCCCGGAAGAACGTCCGGCCGGGGAACGAGCGGTTGAGCAGCAGCGCCAGCCCCAGCGGAATCACCACGAGCAGCGGTACGGAGAACAGCGTGAAGATCCCCGTCGCCCGGACGCTCGACCACCAGTCCCCGTAGATCGCCGAGTCGCTGGAGAACAGGTCCCGGTAGTTGCCGAGCCCGGTGAACGGCCGGTTGGGCAGTTGCAGGTCCCACTGGTGCAGGCTGATCCAGACTCCGAACAGGATCGGCGCCAGGCCGAAGACGCCGAACAGGATCAGGTACGGCGCGAGGAAGAGGTACGGCGTCGCGCGGTTGCCGCGTTGCGTCGCGCCCCGGCGGCGGGTGGGCGCCGCCGGGGGCGGCGCGTTCTCACGCGCCGCCCCGGCCTCGATCACGTCCGCCACGGCGGATCAGTTCCCGTACTTCTTGCGGTTGTCCTCGAGCTGCTTGTTCGCCTTGGCCACGCCGTCGTCGAGCGCCTGCTTCGGCGACTTCTTGCCCAGCGCCGCCTCGTTGAACGCGCTGTAGAAGGTCAGCATGACCTCGCCGAGGCCCGGCGCGGCGGGCGGGAACGCGGCGTACTCCAGCTCCGGGGCGAGCGCGTTGACCTCGGTCAGGCCCTTGAAGTCGCTGCTCTCGCGGACCGCCTTTCGGGCCGGCACCTGGCCGCCCTTGGCCCAGTCGAGCGAGTGCTGGCTCAGCCAGTTGATGAACACCTTCGCCCCGGCGGTCTTGTTCGCGTTCGCGGAGCGCTGCTTGACGATGGTGAAGTTGTGCGAGTTCGCCCAGGCGGCCTTCTGGCTGCCGATCTGCGGCAGCGGCGCCACGCCCCACTGCACGTTCGGGCTCTTCTTCAGATCGTTGATCTGCCAGATGCCGTTCCAGGTGAACGCGTTCTTGCCGTTCTTGAACGCCAGGTAGTCGGCGTCCTGGCCGACGTTCGCCGGGGAGTGGCCCTGCTTGATCATGTCGACCAGCCAGGTGCACGCCTCGACCGCCGGGTCGGAGTTGAACGTCGCCTTCGCCACCTCGGCGTCGAAGAGCGTGCCGCCCCACTGGTGCAGCAGGCTGTAGAAGGTCATGCCGCCGGTGAACTGGAACGGGCTGACCCAGAAGCCCTGCACGCCGGACTTCTTCAGCTCGGTGAGCGCCGCGGTGTACTCGTCCCGGGTCGTCGGCGGCTTCTCCGGGTCCAGGCCGGCCTTCTGCATGACGGCCTTGTTGTAGTAGAAGCCCAACGGGTGCATGTCGAGCGGGATGCCGTACCGCTTGTCGTTGTAGAGGCCGCCCTTCCAGACCGTCGGGGCGAAGTCGCCCTCGCTCAGCTCCAGGGCCTTGGCCACGTCGTCCAGTTCGCTGATCGTGCCGCGGGCGGCGAACGTGGCGAGCTGGTCCATGTGCATGACCGCGATGTCCGGGCCGTTGCCGCTGGAGACCGCGCCGGGGAGCTTGCTGTAGTAGTCCTGCCACTCGTAGGTGATCACGCTGACCGCGATGTTCTGGTGCTCGCCGTTGAACTGCTGGACGAGCGCCTTGAAGATCTCGCCGTCACCGCCGGTGAAGCCGTTCCACAGCTTCAGGTCCACCTTCGGGCCGGTGTAGTCCTTGCCGCCGTTGCCGGACGCGCCGGAGCTGTCGGAGCTGCTGCCGCCGCCGCAGCCGGTCAGCGTCAGCGTGGCCGCCGTGCCGAGCCCGAGGCCGAGCCCGAGCAGGCGCCGCCGGCTCATCTCGTTCTGGATCATGGGTACTCCTTGGGGGACGGGATGGAGTATGTGCCGGTCACAGCGCCGGCACGAAGCGCAGCAGGTTCCAGGAGGTGGCCGGCAGCAGCACGGAGGCCCGGCCGCCGTCGACAGTGGGAGTGGTGAGGTCCCGGGGCGTGACCCGCTCCGGGTCCGCTTCGGTGTTCGTGGCGTCCGGGTCGGTTCCGGCCGCCACCGTGGTGTGCGCCTCGGCCCGCAGGCCGGGCAGGCCGCGCAGGTCCAGGTCGAGCGGGACGTCCTGCGAGCTGCGGTTCACCGCGAAGACGGCCAGCGCGCCGGACTCCTCGTCGTGCACGGCGACGGTGTCCAGCGCGGGCACGTCGCCGTACCGCCGGGTCTCGTAGGCCGGGCCGGTGGGCTCGGTCCGCAGCACGGTGCCGCGGGCGTACCGGGCGGTCAGCGCGAACGGGTGGAAGATGCTCTGCCGCCAGGCCGGGCCGCCGTTGCGGGTACGGATCGGGGCGATCACGTTGGCGAGCTGCGCCTGGCAGGCCACGCCGATGCGGTCGGCGTGCCGGAGCAGGGTGATCAGCAGGTCGCCCACCACCACCGCGTCGACGGCCGTGTAGTCGTCCTCGATCAGCGCCGGCGCCTCGACCCAGCCGCGCCGGTCCAGGTCGGACTGGAGGCGGGACTGGTACCAGACGTTCCACTCGTCGAAGGAGATCTTCAGCTTGCGCTTCTGCCGCAGCTTGGCGCCCACGTAGTCGGCGGTGGCGACGACCTCGGTGATGAAGGCGTCCATGTCGACGGCGGAGGCGAGCAGGCTGGCCCGGTCGCCGTCGGAGGGGTCGTAGTAGGTGTGGGCGGAGATGTAGTCGACGTGTTCGTAGGTGTGCTCCAGCACCGTCGCCTCCCACGAGGCGAACGTGGGCATGCCCCGGCCGGAGCTGCCGCAGGCGACCAGGCTGATCGAGGGGTCGATCATCTTCATCGCGCGGGCGGTCTCGGCGGCGAGGCGGCCGTACTCGTCGGCGGTCTTGTGCCCGACCTGCCACGGCCCGTCCATCTCGTTGCCGAGGCACCACAGCCGCACCCCGTACGGCTGCTCGGCGCCGTGCTTGCGGCGCAGGTCGGACAGCTGGGTGCCGCCCGGGTGGTTGGTGTACTCCAGCAGGTCGAGCGCCTCGGTGACGCCGCGGGTGCCGAGGTTGACAGCCATCATCGGCTCGACCCCGGCCTCCGCCGCCCAGGTCATGAACTCGTCCAGCCCGAACTCGTTCGTTTCGATCGTCTTCCAGGCCAGGTCGAGCCGGCGCGGGCGGTCGCCGACCGGGCCGACGCCGTCCTCCCAGCGGTAGCTGGAGACGAAGTTGCCGCCCGGATACCGGACCACCGAGACGCCCAGCTCGCGGGTCAGGTCCAGCACGTCGCGCCGCAGCCCTCGCCGGTCGGCTGTCGGATGCCCCGGTTCGTACACCCCGCCGTAGACGCAGCGCCCCATGTGCTCGACGAAGGAACCGAAGATCCGGCGGTCCGCCGGCGCGACCCGGAACGCCGGATCGATCGTGAGCTGCGCGTTCGGCACGATGCCAACCTCTCCCTCGCTGCTGGTGCGGGTGACCGCGGTCACCCCGCTGTCAGTGGTTTCTACAACGTTGTAAGCGCTCGTGTAAAGAGGTCGTTACGTCGTCGTGACGCGGTACAGTGCGGCCAGCGTTCACCGGAAGGAAGTGCAGTGCGGCACAGGCTCAAGGACGTCGCGGAGCGGGCCGGAGTGTCGGTGAAGACCGTCTCCAACGTCGTGAACGGCTACCAGCACGTGCGCGCCGACACCCGGGCCCGGGTCGAGGAGGCCATCGCCGCGCTGAACTACCGGCCCAACCTGTCGGCCCGCAACCTGCGCAAGGGCCGTACCGGTGTGATCGCGCTGGCCGTACCCGAGCTGGACATTCCCTACTTCGCCGAGCTGGCCCGGCACGTCGTCACCGCCGCCGCCGACCAGGGCTGGACCGTGCTCATCGACCAGACCGGAGGCGGCTCCGAGCAGGAACGCAAGGCCGCCAGCGGCATCGGCGACCACATGATCGACGGCCTGATCCTGAGCCCGCTCGCGCTCACCGCCGACGACCTCGCCGCGCTGGCCGGCCTGCCCATGGTGCTGCTCGGCGAACGCGTCGACCACGGCCCCGCCGACCACGTCATGATCGACAACGTGGCCGCCGCCCGCGAGATCACCGCCCACCTGATCGGGCTCGGCCGCCGCCGGATCGCCGCGATCGGCTCCCAGCGCACCCCCGAGGGCGCCAGCGCCCGCCTCCGCCTGGCCGGCTACACCGCCGCGCTGGCCGAGGCCGGCATCGCGTACGACGACCGCCTGGTGGCGCCCGCGCCGGCCTGGCACCGCGCGGACGGCGCCGCCGCCGTGCGCAACCTGCTCACCTCCGGGGTACGCCCCGACGCCGTCTTCTGCTTCAACGACACGCTCGCGCTCGGCGCGCTGCGCGCCCTGCACGAGATGGGCCTGCGCGTGCCCGAGGACGTCGCGGTGGCCGGCTTCGACGACATCGAGGACGGCCGCTTCTCGATCCCGACGCTGACCACGGTCGCCCCCGACAAGGAGCGCATCGCCCGCCTGGCGGTCGAACTGCTCGCCGGCCGCCTGGGCCAAGACCGCGACTCGCCGCCGCGCGAGCTGGTGGCCCCCCACCACCTGGCCCTGCGCGAATCCGCCCCCCTCCAGCCCGCCCCTTCCCTCTAACCCCGCCTTGGCCGCGTCGATCATGAAGTTGACGGCGATGTCGATCTCCTTGAGTGCCGCCAACTTCATGATCGACGGGGTGGGGCCGGGGGTTCGGGGTGGGCTGGGGGTGGGTTGGTCTGGTCGGGTCAGTCGAAGAAGCGGGCCAGGTGGGAGGAGGGCGGGGCGGGGGCGTCTGCGGGCAGGGGAGTCAGGTCGGCGAAGATCGAGGCGCCGTCGCAGCCGACGTGCAGCGGATACCAGCGCGGCGTACCCGGTGGGCGCTGACCGCAGATGCCCTTGAACGTCTGTACGTCCAGCAGGCGTACGTGGGTCGGGTCGGCCACCGCGTTGACGTGCCGCCACCAGGGGCTCATCACGTGCAGCACCCCGTCCGGCCGCAGCACCCGGTGGCACTCGTCGAACAGCGGCAGGAAGTCGATCAGGTGCTCGACGATGTGCACCGCGAAGAACACGTCCACCGAGTCGTCGCGCAGCGGCAGCGAGCCGGCCAGGTTGGCGACCGCGTTCACCCCCGGCGCCGGATAGATGTCCAGTCCCAGGTTGCCCGGCCACTGCTTGGTCGCGCCGCAGCCCAGGTCGACCACCACCGGCGCCCGCCCGGCCACGCTGACCCGGCACCAGACCCCGAGTACGCCGGACAGCCGGCCGATCAACTCCCGTACCAGCCGTAGCTGCGCCGGGTCGGCGGCCTCGCCGGTCAGATGCGCGACCCCCCGGTCGAAGCGCACCTCGACGGCCGTTCCGCGCAGCCGCTCGTCGTGCCGGACCATGTCGGCCCACGCCTCGGCGAGGAAGCCGTCGGTCTGCCGGAGTCGCTCACCCGAGAGCGCGGTCTGCCCCATCGCCACCATGCGCCACCTCCGGCGGCCCATTACCCCCTTTTCGCCCCAATATGCCCCCACCCACCCGTCGTCCTGCCACCCCCGGCCGCCGCCCAATCGCGCCCGCCCCCGGCCGGCCATCCGCCCAGCTGCCCGGCCGCACCCCACCCTCGGGCGCCCTGCCCCGTCGACCCTGCCCGCCCGGTCCGCCCCGCCCCCCGGCCGGTCCCGCTCCCGCGTCGGCCCGTCCGCTTCGCTCCCGCGTCGGCCCGTCCGCTTCGCTCCCGCGTCGGCCCGTCCGCTTCGCTCCCGCGTCGGCCCGTCCGCTTCGCTCCCGCGTCGGCCCGTCCGCTTCGCTCCCGCGTCGGCCCGTCCGCTTCGCTCCCGCGTCGGCCCGTCCGCCCCGCTTGTCGCCCGTGATCAAGGAGTTCGTGCCACCAGAACACGCCCCCGGACACCCAAACTCCTTGATCACCGGGCGCGCCCGAGATCTTGGAAGATTCCGGCCCTCATGGGGGCACTTTTCTTCCAAGATCTCCCGCGACCCGGGCTGCGGCGCTGATCAAGGAGTTTGTGCCGACGTCGGCGGCCTGGATGGACCCAAACTCCTTGATCGCGAGAGGACGCCCGGAACCACCCCGTTGATCAAGGAGTTCGGGTCCTGATCGAGGGTGAAGCTGGCGCGAACTCCTTGATCAACGCTGCGGCGCGGGTTGTGCGGGGAGATTGGTCGGGCTCGCGGGCCGACTTCGCCGATCTTGGCGTTGTGGCCCGGACCAAGCTCGCAAAGAGGGCATGCGAAGGGCTGCAACTGCAAGATCAGCGGGGAGGGCGGGGAGGGCGGGGATGGCGGGGAGGGCGGGAGAGCGGGAGAGGGGGTCAGGGGGAGAGGGTTCGGCGGACTGTGCGGGAGCCTCGCATGCGCTGGCGGGGCTGGGCTGCCGCCGCCTTCGGGCGCTTGAGGTGGTAGCGGTGCAACTCGTTGTTGCCCGGCAGCGACGGGTCCTCGCTCATCGCGACCAGTTCCCAGCCCTGGTCACCGGCCCGGTTCAGGTGGGCCAGCGCGGTGTCGCCGTACGGCGTCACGTCGATCATGGAGCCGTCCGGGCCGTACCAGATGAAGACGACCTCCCACCCGGTGTCGGTGGTGGCGGCCTGGCGGCGGCGGACCAGCAGCGCGTACTCCCACTTGAGCATGCGCTCATTGTGGACCCGCGCGCGCCCGTCGGCACGGATCAGTGTTCGGCGATCCGTCCGTCCGCGACGCGCAGCCGCCGGTTCACGCTCACCGCGTCGAGCATCCGCCGGTCGTGGGTCACCAGCAGCAGCGTTCCCGGGTAGCTCGCCAGCGCCGATTCGAGCTGCTCGATCGCGGCCAGGTCGAGGTGGTTGGTCGGCTCGTCGAGCACCAGCAGGTTCACGCCGCGCCCCTGAAGCAGGGCCAGCGCGGCCCGGGTCCGCTCGCCGGGCGACAGCGTCGCCGCCGGTCGCAGCACGTGGTCGGCGCGCAGCCCGAACTTGGCCAGCAGCGTCCGCACGTCCGCCGGGGCCAGATCCGGTACGGCGGCGCCGAACGCGTCGAGCAGTGGCTGGTCGCCGAGGAACAGTCCCCGTGCCTGGTCGACCTCGCCGACCACCACACCCGGGCCGAGCGCGGCGTGTCCCTCGTCGAGTGGGAGCCGGCGGAGCAGCGCGGCGAGCAGGGTGCTCTTGCCGGAGCCGTTCGCCCCGGTGATCGCCACCCGGTCGGCCCAGTCGATCTGGAGATCCACCGGGCCGAGCGTGAAGCCGCCCCGGCGTACCACCGCTTGCCGGAGCGAGGCCACGACGGCGCCGGCGCGGGGCGCGGCGGCGATCTCCATCCGCAGCTCCCATTCCTTGCGCGGCTCCTCGACCACATCCAGCCGCTCGATCAGCCGGGCGGTCTGCTTGGCCTTCGCGGCCTGCTTCTCGGTCGACTCCGCGCGGTACTTGCGGCCGATCTTGTCGTTGTCGGTGGCCTTGCGGCGGGCGTTCTTGACGCCCTTCTCCATCCACGCCCGCTGGGTGCGGGCGCGCGCCTCCAGGTCGGCCTTCGTGTCGGCGTACTCCTCGTACTCCTCGCGGGCGTGCCGGCGCGCCACCTCCCGCTCCTCCAGGAAGGCCGCGTACCCACCGCCGTAGTGGTTGACCTGCCGCTGGTGCAGGTCCAGCTCGACGATCCGGGTGACGGTGCGGGTGAGGAACTCCCGGTCGTGGCTGACCACCACGGTCCCGGCGCGCAGGCCGGTGACGAAGCGTTCCAGCCGGTCCAGCCCGGCCAGGTCGAGGTCGTTGGTGGGCTCGTCGAGCAGGAAGACGTCGTACCGGCTGAGCAGCAGCGACGCGAGCCCGGCGCGGGCGGCCTGCCCGCCGGACAGGCCGGTCGTCGGATGGTCCAGGCCGACGTCGAGACCCAGCTCCGCGGCGACCTGCGCGGCCCGTTCGTCCAGGTCCGCGCCGCCGAGGTCGAGCCAGCGTTCCAGAGCATTCGCGTACGCGTCGTCGGCGCCCGCCGCCCCGGCGGTGAGCGCCTCGGTGGCGGCGTCCAGCGCGGCCTGCGCGGCGCTGACCCCGGTGCGCCGGGCCAGGAACTCGCGGACCGTCTCGCCGGGCCGGCGCTCCGGCTCCTGCGGCAGGTAGCCGACGGTCGCCGTGGGCGGGCTGAGCGAGACCGAGCCCTGCTCGCGGGGGACAAGACCGGCGAGGGTACGCAGCAGCGTGGACTTGCCCGCGCCGTTGACCCCGACCAGCCCCACCACGTCGCCGGGTGCGACGACGAGGTCGAGGTCTTCGAAGAGGAGGCGGTCACCGTGGCCGGCGGTGAGGTCCTTGGCGATCAACGTGGCGCTCATCAGGTGGTCGAGCCTACCGGCGGGCGCATCCGGATTACCGCGACCCGCGCTCGCGGCGGCACCGGTGTGAGGGAGACTCACAGCCGTGGTGACCACACTGGCGATCGACTGCGGTGGCGGCGGGATCAAGGCCTCCGTGCTGGACGCCGCCGGGACCATGCGCGCCCGGCCGCTGCGCGTGCCCACGCCGTACCCGTTGCCGCCCGGCCTGTTCGTCAAGACGCTGCTGGATCTCGGCGCCCGCCTGCCCACGGCGGACCGGCTCACCGTCGGCATGCCCGGCATGATCCGGCACGGCGTCGTGGTGGCGACGCCGCACTACGTGACCCGTTCCGGGCCGCGCAGCCGCGTCGACCCGGACCTGATGGCCGAGTGGTCCGGGTACGACGCGCGCACCGCGCTGGCCGAGGCGTTCGGCGTGCCGGCGCTGGTGCTGAACGACGCCGAGGTGCACGGCGCGGGCGTGGTCGCCGGGACCGGCTGCGAGCTGGTGCTGACGCTCGGCACCGGGCTGGGCAGCGCGTTGTTCGACGGCGGGATGCTGGCGCCGCACCTGGAGCTGTCGCACGCGCCGGTGCGGTGGAACACCACGTACGACACGTACGTGGGGGAGCTGGAACGGCGGCGCCTGGGCGACGCGTTCTGGTCCCGGCGGATCCGGCAGGTGGTGGACGGCCTGCGGCCGGTGTTCCGCTGGGACCGGCTGTACCTCGGCGGCGGCAACTCCCGGCTGATCCGGCCCGAGCAGGTGGCCCGGATGGGCGACGACGTGGTGATCGTCCCGAACACGGCCGGAATCGTCGGTGGTGTCCGGGCCTGGGACCTGATCGGCGGCCGGTACGACCCGACCACCTGATCTTCGTCCGCAGGAACACTCGCGCTCGCGCCGGTGTTGTGCCAGCGTCGGACCTAGGGGCTGGCGCGACACGAGGAGGTGGGTCGAGTGGATCTTCTGGCGGAGTACCGGCGGGCGACCATGTTCTTCGAAGCGGGTGACCCGACCGGAGCGGCCCGGCTGCTCGAACCGATCATCGAGGCGGAGCCGGACAACTCCTCGGTCCGGCAGCTGCTGGCCCGCGCCTACTTCCAGTCGGCCCAGCTCAACCGGGCCGAGGAGCAGTTGCGCGAGCTGGTCGACCGCGACCCGAGCGACCACTACGCGCACCACGTGCTCGGCCGCACGCTGGAGCGGATGAACCGGCCGGTGGACGCGCTGCGGCACCTGCGCATCGCGGCCGCGATGTACTCGACGAACACCGACTACGCCACCGCGCTGCGCCGGGTGGAGGGCAAGGTCGGTCGTTGACGGATCACGCGGAAGGGCAGCCCGGGCGGGCTGCCCTTCCGCGTACCTAGGATGGGACCGTGAAGCTCAAGCTCGACCTCCACGACATCTACAACAAGGGCCACGACATCGACCGCGCGCTGCGCGGGATCATGGACGAGGCGGTGGCGAAGAAGGCCACGCTCGTGGAGATCATCCCGGGCAAGGGCTCCGGCGCGCTGAAGAAGAAGGTGCTGCGCTTCCTCGACCAGAAGGACGTCAAGCAGCTCTACCACCGGGTCGAGAAGGACTCGAAGAACTTCGGCCGCCTGTTCGTCCACTTCCGCTGGAAGTAGCGCGCCCACGTCCGACCGCCTCGGTCAGGCCGCGGTGAGCACCGTTATGGGGAGGCCGAAGGTGGTTGTTCCGGGACCGTGCCCGACGCCGATCAGGACCCGGTTGCCGAGCGGAGCGGCCAGGCGCACCACCACCTCGCGCTCCTCGGCGTAGGCCAGCCGATAGCCGTTCCCGTCGCGGGCGACCTCCACAGGTTCGACGAGCACCGCCGTGTCCGTCTCGAACACCTCGGCGTCGGGGTAGTCGGCGTATTGCGCGGGCGTTCCGATGAACCGGAACGTCAGGGTCCGCCCATCGTGCGCGAGCACGGCCTCCTCGTGATGAGCGGCTCCTACGCCGGGTGGCCGCCACGTCATCCGACGTTCGAAGTCCGGGTCCAAGGCGATGAACGGCCATCGCCGGTCGTCGGGGTACATCATCCACGCCGGTAGTTCGCGAGTGCCCCGGTCGGTGGCGAACGGTCCGTTCTCCCGGATGATGTCCGCCAGCGGTCTCTGCGCGCCGCTCTGCACGTCACGGCAGTAGTCAACGGCGGCCGGCGCGATCTCCGGCGGCAACTCGGACTCCGGGACGCCGGGGGCGTCGAACAACGACCGCCACTGCGTGTCCGCCATGAGCCGGTCGAGAGCCGTGACGCCCATCGCTGTCAGCACGATCGGGCGCGGCTCGCGGCGAACGGGGAAACCGTCCCACATCGCCAACGCCTGCCGCACACACTCCGGATCGCCTGGCACGTCGCCAGCCTAGCCACCTGTGGACACTTGGCGGCGTGCCCCAGTCGGCGAACCGCCCTCGCCGCACCGAGAGAGCCTGTTGCAGTTCGCCGAGCCGTACGTCGCCTACGACATGGGGGAATACCGGGAGATCACGAGTAGCCGGTTACGCCGGGCGGCCGCCGAACACCCAGTTGCGCACCTCGACCTCGGCGTACCGGTCAGCGGCCAGCGCGGCGCGCGCCTCGTCCGGCCCGGTCGCCCGCACCAGCGCCGCCGTCCCCACCCACGTCAGGCCGTCGTCGGACAGCAGCGGCCCGTACGCGATCAACTCGTCGTGCCGCTGCGGAAGCACCGGGCCGTCGCCCTGCTCCGGGCCGAGTCCCAGCACCAGGTAGCGGTTGCCGCCGGTCCGGCCGCCGGGGAAGTCCCACATGGTGCGGTCCAGCATGTTCCGCCACCGGCGCAGCATCACGTCCCGGTACGCGCCGGCCTGGTAGTTGGGCTCGTCGAAGGCGAACGCCCGGGCGGTGGCCGGGTCGGGCAGGCCCAGGATGTGCACGCTTCCCGTCGGAGTGCCGTCGGCGTCGAGGGTCGGGCCGCGCGCGATCATCTGCTCCGCGTACCGGTCCATGTAGGCCCAGTGCTCCTCGACGAGTTCACTCCGCAACGCCTTCGAGCCGTGCCGGTCCTGGTGGTAGCAGAAGAAGTCCATGCCCTCAGCCGGCCAGCTCGGTGGAGCCGTCCCAGCCGTTGTATCCCTGCTGCGTGATCCGGCCGTCGGCGTAGGTGTAGGACCAGCGTTCGCCCGTCTCGCCCTCGAACCGGACGGTTCCCTCGCGTACGAACGGGGCCAGCGCGACGTAGAAGGCGATGGCCTGGCCCGACCACTTGAAGTCGTCCCGGCTCTGGCCGACCTCGATCCAGTCGCCGTCGCGGACGAACGTGGCCGCACCCACCCACGCCACGTCGGTCAACGTCTCGGGCGTGGGTGGCAGGTCCGGGTCGAACCAGCCATCCCGCTGGGAGCAGGCGACCCGGACAGCGGCGAGAGCGGCCGCCTCGTCGCCCTCGGGAAGGTGCAGGCGGCCGGACGGCTCCACGTTGTATCCCACGGCACCGATGCTAGGGAGATCCACCGACGCTGTCAGACCCGCTCGCGTGGACCATGCCGACTCCAGTACGCCAAAGTGACGGTATCGCGGCGTCCGGATACCGCCACTTCGGCGAGGTGCTGTCGATCAAGCGGCGGTCAGAGCGGGTACGTGCGCGCCACCGCCAGCATCTCCGAACTGTGCGACCCGACCACCCCGACGCCCGTCGGCCGCGCCCGGAACCCGGGCACCCCGGACAGCCCGTCACTGGCGTCCATCGCGCGCACCGACACGGCACCGCCGCGCGGCACGAGCGTCAGCGTCACCTCGACACCCTCCGGCGGCGGGGCGTGGAACACGACCCCGAACCCCCACTTGCCCTCGCCCGGCTCGACCGGCACGTTCCGTCCGGCCACCGAGGCGGACCGCACCGTCGCGGTGCCGGTGTCGACGTGCAGCGTGAGCAGGCGTACCTGCCGCTGCGGCACCACCCGTACCCGCAGCACACGCTGGTCACCGTCGCGGGTGTCGGAGAGCAGGTCCACCTTCGGCGCGGGCAGGGGCGCGGCGGTCGCCGGTCCGGCACGCATCTCGCCGTCGCCCAGCCCGGGGAAGTCGTCGGCCAGCGAGATGCTCCGGTCGACGTAGCCGTCGGTCCACGGCTGCGGCTTCTCCTCGCGGGTCAGCCACGCCGCCTTCCCGGAGCCCGCGTCCAGCGCGTACATCAGGTGGGTCGGCACGGGATGCGCGGCGTCGAAGCGGTCCACGGCGAGGCCGACCCCGGCGAGCACCACCGCCGCCAGCGCGGCGGCTGCGGCGGGCAGCGCGCCGAGCCGGCGTGCGCGCAGCGCGAGCAGGCCGCGCTGGCCGCCGGCCCGTGGGTGCAGCAGGTCCACCACCGGGAGTACGGCGAGGCCGAGCAGCACCGCGACGAGCGCGGCTACCGCGCCCATGCCCATGCCCAACGCGGGGAACAGCAGCACCACCGGAGGCAGCAGGATCACCACCGCCACCGCGGCGGCGAGCGTCACCGCGACCACCGGCCAGGGGCCGTCGCGGCGGGTGGCGAGCGCCGCGAACCCGGCGAGCGCGCCGGCCAGCGCCGGCACTGTCGTCAGGTACGCCCCGCCGGGCACCGCCACGGCGAGCAGCACACCGAAGACGGCCAGCCAGGCCAGCCCGCCGAACGCCAGCGCGGCCGGGCCGACCCGGCGGCGCAGCAGCGCGTACCAGCAGAACAGCACCGCGGCGGCGAGTGCCACCACGGCGAGCCGGTACGCCACCGGGCGGTACGGGTCGAGCAGCTCGGCGTACCCGGGGCGGATCGTGGCGATCGCGGTCCAGAGCAGCCACGCGCCGAGCGGGGCCACGACGACGGGCACCAGGGTCAGGCCGAAGCCGGCGGC
This sequence comes from Micromonospora sp. CPCC 205554, assembly GCF_036902745.1. Classification (NCBI taxonomy): domain Bacteria; kingdom Bacillati; phylum Actinomycetota; class Actinomycetes; order Micromonosporales; family Micromonosporaceae; genus Micromonospora; species Micromonospora sp. CPCC 205554. Next base: position 60,906 of record NZ_JBAKHP010000006.1, read on the forward strand.
GAGCGTGCTGGCGGTGGCCCGGCCGCGACGGCGCAGGAGCCAGCCGAGCGCGCCGACGGCGAGCAGCGCGGCGACGGCGAGCGGCAGTGTCAGCCAGCCGGGGTAGCGGATCAGCCCGCCGAGCACCGGGAAGTAGGTGTCGTCGTGGCCGGCGCGCAGGTCGCCCAGGTCGGTACGGCCGAACTCACGGGCCAGGCCGAGCGCGTTGTCGCCGTGCATCTGGAGGCTGCCCCGGTCCATCCGGGCCGGCACGTCCAGCGGGGTGTGGTAGATCGCCCCGCCGTCGATGTAGGCCGAGTTCAGACCCACGAACTTCCGGTCGAGGAAGGCGGTGAAGTCGGTGTCGTTGGGCAGCGCGCGATAGATCTCCACCGCGAACGACGTGCCCACCGGGTGCGGGGCGGCCCTGCCGAAGATCTCGACCAGCTTCGCGTTGTTCCGGGACGTCTCGAACATGATCACCGGACCGGTGGAGCCGCGCGCCTCCAGGTTGAGCACCACCCCGCCGTCGCGGGCGAGCGGATGGTCCGCGGCGAATCCGGCGGCCCCGCACAGGCACGCCTCCTCCGCGTCGGTGAGCACGAAGACGATGTCGTTGCGGGGGCGCGGGCCGGTGCTGAGCGCCCGGGCCACCTCCAGGATCGCGGCGGTGCCGGCGGCGTCGTCGTTGCCGCCCGGCCCGGTCTGCACGGAGTCGTAGTGCGAGACCAGGAACACCTTCCCGGTCGGGTCGGTGCCGGGGAGCCGGGCCACCACGTTGCGGATCCGGGCCAGCGTCGCCCCGCCCGCCGCGCCGGACAGCTGCCCGGCCTCGGGCGCCACCGCGTCCTGCACCTCGGTCTCCAGGCCCAGCCCGCGCAGCGTGCCCACCAGGTGCTCGCGTACCCGGTCGTTGGCGGCGCTGCCTGCCACGTGCGGCTCGGCGGCGATCACCTCGACGTTCCGGAACGCCCGGCCCGCGCTGAACTCGCCCGCGGGCGCGTCCGCCGGACGCGGCGCCGGGGTGGAGAGGCCGACCAGGACGCCCGCCCCGACGGCGAGCAGCGCGACGAGCGCGGCGACGGCGGCGACCAGCCTCCGGCGGGGCCTGGTGAACGCGCGGTCGGCGGGGCGGGTGGGGGGTGCGCCCACTGGGACTCCTCGGGGTGGATCTACGGGGTGGGGATCATCCTGCACCCCCGAGGGCTGCGGCGGCAGTCCTCGGACGGTGCGCTGCGGGCGTGACAGCGCTCCCGGCGTAACATCGTGGGTCGACCGTGCCGCTGTGGAAGTGGACCGGTCACACGCTCCGCCGCGCCGGTGTCGGTCGCGCGGTGTGCAACTGTTGTCTGCGTCAGGATCAGCAGGGCATTCGGAAGGAGCCCGACATCACCAGCGAACTCCCGCGACTCGCGGCGGTTACCCGACCGCAGCGGGGTTCCGGCGCGTCGGGTGCCGTCCACGTGCCGTCTGCCGGGGCCGGACTGCTCGGCGGCGTACCGCCGGGCGAGCGGCTGCGGGTGCTTCTGGTCGAGGACGACGAGGGCGACGCCTTCCTGGTCGGCGAGCTTCTCGCCGAGACCAACTCGATGATCGACCTGCTGGTGGCCACGAGCCTCAGCGAGGCCCGGCAGCGGGTGATGGGCGTGGACTGCGTCCTGCTCGACCTGGGCCTGCCCGACGCGCAGGGCCTGGACGGGCTGCGCCGGGTGCTGGAGATGGCCAGCGGCGCGGCGGTCTGCGTGCTGACCGGGCGCTCGGACGAGCACCTGGGCATCGTCGCGGTCGCCGAGGGCGCACAGGACTACCTGGTCAAGGGCCAGGTCGACGGTGTCCTGCTGACCCGGGCGCTGCGGTACGCGGTGGAGCGCAAGCGGGCCGACGAGAACGCCCGCCGACTGCGTGAGGTGGAGCTGCGCCAGGCCGAGTCCGCGCGCCTGGAGCGCGGCCTGCTGCCGCAGCCGCTGATGACCACCGACGAGGTGTCGGTGCACACGTTCTACCGGCCCGGCCGCCACGCCGCGCTGATCGGCGGCGACTTCTACGACGTGGTGCAGACCCAGCCGGACCGGATCGACCTGATCGTCGGCGACGTCTGCGGGCACGGTGTGGACGAGGCCGCGCTCGGCGTCGAACTGCGCGTGGCCTGGCGGGCACTGGTGCTGGCCGGGGTGCCGGACGACGAGGTGCTGCCCGCGCTGGAGCAGGTGCTGATGAGTGAGCGCCGCCTCCAGGAGATCTTCGCCACGGTGGCCACCACCCGGCTCGACCTGGCGTCGGCGCGGGCCACCGTACGCCTCGCCGGTCACCCGCCGCCGCTGCTGCTCAGCGGCGGGAAGGTGGCGCCGGTGCCGGCCAAGGGCGGGTTGCTGCTGGGCGTACGCCCGCGTCGCCCGGTCGCCTTCGACCTGGAGTTCGACACCGACGACTGGTCCCTGCTGATGTACACCGACGGCCTGATCGAGGGCCGGGTGGACGGCGGGGACGAACGCCTCGACGTGCCGGGCCTGACCGGGCTGCTCGCCGAACCGGCGAACCGTGCGGTGCCGCTGGCCGAGCTGCCCGCCTGGCTGGTCGGGCGGGCCGAGCAGATCAACGGCGGCCCGCTGGCCGACGACGTGGCGATGTTGCTGGTGACGCGGGGCAGCGGCCGGTGAGCGCTGAGGGCCCCGCAGTCGCGAACGACGATGATGCGGTGAAGGGCAACGGGGAGGAACCGGTGAAGGCGTACCAGCAGGGGTGGACCCTGCGTCGGCGGGTGGCCGCGCTGCTCGGCGTGGTGGTGGTGCTGCTGCTCGGCCTGGCCGCCGCGGAGGCTGCGGTCGCCGCGAAGAACCGGCAGAACATCGACGCGGTGCTGCTCAAGACCGGTCCGCTGCGCGTCCAGGCGCAGGAGCTGATGAGCGTCCTGCTCGACCAGGAGACCTCGGTTCGCGGGTACGCGGTGAACGGCGACCGCGGTGACCTGGAGCCCTACCGCGAGGGTGTGAAGCGGGAGCAGGACCTGGTCGCCTCGATCCGGGATCTCTCCGCCGACTACCCGGAAGTGCGCCGGTCGCTGACCGTGGTGGAGCAGGAGACGGCGCAGTGGCGGAGCCAGGTGGCCGAGCCGGTGATCACCACCGTCGAGCGGGACGGCGCGGCGGCCGGCCAGGCGCTGATCACCGACGCGACGCGCCAGCAGTTCGACGGCATCCGCACGTCGGTGAACACGCTCCAGGAGGAGATCCTCACCGTCCGGCAGGAGACCGCCGACCGCGTCAACTCGACGAGCAACACGCTCGTCGTGCTGCTGATCATCGCCGCGCTGGTGGTGACGACGGCCGGCGTGGTCATGCTGCTCTCGCTGGACCGGATCCTGATCCGCCCGCTGGCCGACCTGGTCGGCCAGGTGCGTGAGGTGGCCGACGGCGACTACCGGCACCGCATCGAGGGCTCCGGGCCGCCGGAGTTCCGCCGGCTCGCCGACGACATCGACCAGATGCGGATGAAGATCGCCCGGGAGCTGGACGAGGTACGCGAGGCGCGGGAGCGCATCGAGTGGGTCAACAGCCAGTTGCAGAAGCAGGCCGAGGAGCTGACCCGCTCCAACCGTGACCTGGAGCAGTTCGCGTACGTCGCCTCGCACGACCTCCAGGAGCCGCTGCGCAAGGTGGCGAGCTTCTGCCAGCTCCTCCAGCGGCGCTACGCCGGCCAGCTCGACGAGCGGGCCGACCAGTACATCGCGTTCGCGGTGGACGGCGCGCAGCGCATGCAGCGGCTGATCAACGACCTGCTGGCGTTCTCCCGCATCGGCCGGTTGACCACCGGTTTCACCGAGGTCGACCTGAACAAGGTGATGGGCGACGTGGCGGGGCAGACCGAGGCGGCGTTGCAGTACGCCGACGCGGAGCTGACCTGGGGCGAGATGCCGACCATCCGCGGCGAGGAGCCGTTGCTGACCAACCTGCTGGTCAACCTGGTCAGCAACTCGGTGAAGTTCCGCCGCCCGGACGTGCCGCCCAAGGTGCACGTGTCGTCGCGGCTGGTGGACGGCGAGTGGGAGATCAGCTGCCGGGACAACGGCATCGGGATCGAACCGGAGTTCGCCGACAAGATCTTCGTGATCTTCCAGCGGCTGCACTCGAAGGACGCGTACCCGGGCACCGGCATCGGACTGGCCATCGTCAAGAAGATCGTGGAGTATCACGGCGGCCGGGTCTGGGTGGACACCGACGCCGACGAGGGCACCACGATCCGGTTCACGCTGCCCGCGCTGGAGGCCGACATCGAGGCCGCCAAGGCGGCGGAGGCCGCGGCGGACGAGAACGCGGACGACGCCGCGGAGCCGGCCGAGACGCCGGCCGCCGAGGGCGCCGACGGTGACCCGGCGGACGTCGGGCGGCAGCCGGACGGCGAGGCACGCGAAGAGCCGCCCGCGGAGGCGGACCGACACGGTACAAACGGTGGCATGAAGGAGACGGTGGGATGACCGCGCCCGCGGACGGCAAGAGCCCGATCGAGGTCCTGCTCGTCGAGGACGACCCCGGCGACGTGCTGATGACCCAGGAGGCGTTCGAGGAGCACAAGCTCCGCAACCGCCTCACCGTCGTCTCCGACGGCGCGGAGGCGCTCGCCTACCTGCGCCGCGAGGGCCAGTACGCGGACGCGGTGACGCCCGACCTGGTCCTGCTCGACCTGAACCTGCCCCGCCGGGACGGCCGGGAGGTGCTGGAGGAGATCAAGAAGGACGAGGAACTGCGCCGTATCCCGGTCGTGGTGCTCACCACCTCGCAGGCCGACGAGGACATCCTGCGCAGCTACCAGCTGCACGCCAACGCCTACGTGACCAAGCCGGTGGACTTCGAGCGCTTCATCTCGGTGGTCCGCCAGATCGACGAGTTCTTCGTCAGCGTGGTCAAGCTGCCGCCGCGTGGCTGACCCGCTGCTGGACGACGTCGGCGCGCTGCTGAGGGAGGCGGCGGCCAAGGTCGTGGTGCCGTTGTTCCGCCGGCTCGACGCGTCCGACATCTCCGAGAAGGCACCCGGCGAGGTGGTCACCGTCGCCGACCGCGAGGCCGAGGCGCTGATCTCCGAAGGGCTGCGACGGCTGCGTCCCGGCTCGGTGGTGGTCGGCGAGGAGGCCGTCGCCGAGGACCCGGACCTGCTGCGGCACCTGCGCGGCAGTGGCGACGTGTGGCTCGTCGACCCGGTCGACGGCACCTCCAACTTCGCCGCCGGCCGCCGGCCGTTCGCGCTGATGGCGGCGCTGCTCACCGACGGCGTACCGGTGGCGTCCTGGGTGTACGACCCGCTGGACGGCACGATGGCGGCGGGCCGGCTCGGCGCCGGCACCGAGCTGGACGGGGCGTCGCTGAGCGCGCCGCGGACCGAGCCGCGGGTCGGTGCGCTGCGCGGCACCGCGGCGACGAAGTTCCTGCCGCCGGACTTCCGCCGCCGGGTGGAGGAGGGCGGGCGCCGCATCGGTGAGCTGCTGCCCGGCCAGCACTGCGCCGGCCGGGAGTACCTGGACATGCTCACCGGCGAACAGCAGTTCGTGCTGTTCTGGCGCACCCTGCCGTGGGACCACACGCCCGGCACGTTGCTGGTGCGCGAGGCCGGTGGCGTGGCCCGCCGGTTCGACGGCGCCGACTACCACCCGGCCGACGAGGGCCGGGGACTGCTCGTCGCGGCCAGCCCGGAGATCTGGGACGAGGTGAGCGCCGCCCTGCTGGGCGGCTGAGCGGCGCTGCGCGACGAACACGGCACGCTGCGTCGACGTCGGGCGCCGTACGCCGTCGCCGGCCTGGCGTGTCGCGCGTGGTCCGGTATCGTGACCGGCGGTCTCCGCCAGCAGGCCGCCGTCCGGCGCCGGCGGAGACGCCGCTCGGTGTGCGGGGGCCGGCGGTCGACGGAAGGACCATCACGTGCCCAGGACCAGCCCTACCGGCCGGCGCGTCCGGCGGTCGCTGCTCGCCGCGCTCGCCGCGGTGGCCGTGCTGCTCGGCTCCGGCGTGGCCGCCGGGCCGGCCGCCGCCGTACCCAGCCCGAACGCCCCGAACGAGGGCGGCAGCAAGCAGCTGCGGGCCGCGTTGGAGGCGGCGGCGAAGGGCCACATCGAGGCCCAGAACAAGCTGGAGAACTCCAAGCGCCGGCAGAAGGCACTCGCCGCCCAGCTCAGTGACATCGAGGTACGCCTCGTCGGGCTCAGCGCGCAGGCCGGTGAGGTCGCCGCGCAGTCGTACCGGATGGGCCGGCTGACCGCCACGTCGATGCTGCTCGCCAGCGCCGACCCCAACGACTTCCTCAAGCGCGCGGCCGAGCTGGACGTGATGGCCCAGCGGGACAGCAAGCGGCTGCGGGAGCTGGCCGACGCGAAGGCGCAGGCGGCGGAGGCGAAGCTCGCCATCGACGCCGAGGTGCGCGAGCAGGCCAAGCAGGTCGCGGTGCAGGCCCGCAAGAAGAAGGACGCCGAGGTGGCGCTGGCGAAGGTCAGCTCCGGCGCCGGGTCCGGGTTCAACGGCACCTCCTCGTCGGCGAAGCCCGCGCCGCGCAACTCGGACGGCTCGTGGCCGTCGGAGTCCTGCTCGGTGGACGACCCGACGCCCGCGTCCGGCTGCATCACCCCGCGCACGCTGCACATGCTCCAGCAGGCCAAGGCGGCCGGTTACAAGCGCTACGCCTCGTGTCACCGCAGCGGTGGCGGCGGCGAGCACCCCAAGGGCCGGGCCTGCGACTTCTCCGCCGCCAGCGGCGGGTTCGAGGACAAGACCGCCACCGGCGGCGACAAGGCGTACGGCGACAGCCTCGCCGCCTGGGCGAAGAACAACGCGAACCGGCTCGGCATCATGTACGTCATCTGGTATCGGCAGATCTGGATGCCGAACACCGGCTGGCGCGCGTACAGCGGCGGGGGCAGCCCGGCGGCGGACCACACAAACCATGTTCACATCTCGATGTATTGACCCGGCCCGCCGCGAGCGCTGCGTAGCATCGCCACGGTGAGCAGCACATCGTCCGACGTCATGGCGGAACCGGCGGCCGGCGCCCCGGTTCCGCCCCGGGCCCTGCCCAACGGGCTCGCCGCGTTCCTCGTCTTCCTCTCCAGCGGGGCCGTGCTGGTGCTGGAGACCGTGTCCTTGCGCCTGGTCGGCCCGTACGTCGGGGTGACCCTCCAGGTGACCAGCTCGGTGATCGGCATGGCGCTGGCCGCCATCGCGTACGGGGCGTGGTTCGGCGGGTGGCTCGCCGACCGGCGTGACCCGCGCACCCTGCTCGCCCCGGCGCTGGTGCTGGCCGGCATCGCCACCGCCGTCACGCTGCCGATCGTCAGGTACGCCGGCGAGGTGCTGCGCGGCGGCGCGGCGAGCGCGGTGCTCCTGCTGACCGCGCTCACCGTCCTGCTGCCGGCCGCGCTGCTGGCCGGGATCACGCCGCTCGTGGTCAAGCTCCAGCTCGCCGACCTGCGCCGGACCGGGCAGGTGGTGGGCAAGCTGTCCGGCATCGGCACGCTCGGCGGCATCACCGCCACGCTCGGCACCGGCTTCGTGCTGGTGGCCGCGCTGTCCAGCACCGTCATCGTGCTGGGGCTGGCCGCCGTGCTCGGCGTGACCGGGCTGGCGCTCGGCTTCTGGCTGCGCCGGCAGGCCGGACCCAGCGGGCTGTCCGCGCCGGGCCGGGTCAAGGCCGCGCTGGCGCTGCTCGGTCTCGCCGCCGCCGGGCTCACCGCCGCGGCGCCGAACCCGTGCGACGTGGAGACCGCGTACCACTGCGCCCGGGTCGAGGTGGACCCGTCGTGGCCACAGGGACGCACGCTCTACCTCAACTCGGCCGAGCACTCGTACGTCGACCTGGACGAGCCGAACCACCTCAAGTACGCGTACACGCAGTGGATCGGCCTGGTCGCGGACGTGGCACGGCCCGCGAAGCAGCCGATGGACGCGCTGCACCTGGGCGGCGGCGGCTTCACCGTGCCGCACTACCTGGCCGCGACCCGGCCCGGCACCGACAACCTGGTGTTCGAACTCGACGGCGGCCTGGTCGAGCTGGACCGGCGGGAGCTGGGCCTGCGTACCGGCCCGCAGATGCGTGCCGAGGTGGGCGACGCGCGGGTGCTGCTGCGCGGCGAGCCGACCGACAGCCGCGACTTCGTCGTGGGCGACGCGTTCGGCCACCTGGTGGTGCCGTGGCACCTGGCCACCCGGGAGATGGCCGCCGACATCCGCCGGGTGCTGCGCCCGGACGGGATCTACGTGCAGAACGTCATCGACTACCCGCCGGGCCGGTTCATCCGGGCCGAGCTGGCCACCGTGAAGGCCGAGTTCGCGCACGTCGCGCTCATCGCACCGCCCGGCGCGATCGACGGGCAGCAGGGCGCCAACTTCGTGATCGTCGCCTCGGACGCGCCGCTGCCGCTCGCCGCGATCCCACCCGGGCTGAAGCTGCTGCCCGAGCGGGCCGAGCTGATGGACGAGGCGGCGGTGACCGGGTGGGTGGGCGACGCGATGGTGCTCACCGACGACTACGCGCCGGTGGACCAACTTCTGGCGACCGCCTGAACGGGTGACTTTCCTGACCGATTCCGACCGCTGAGGTGTACCGGGGTCGACTTCGGGCAACAGGACCGACCATGGGTGGACCGGTCAGGAACGGCGTGCAACTGCTCGGCGAGCGATACCGGTTGGTCGAGCAGCTTGGTGCGGGCGGCATGTCGGTCGTCTGGCGCGGCTACGACGAGGTGCTGGGCCGGCAGGTGGCGGTCAAGGTGCTGGCGTCGCGGCTGGCCAGCGACAAGGCGTTCCGGCACCGGATCCGGGTGGAGGCGCAGGCCGCCGCGCGGCTGTGCCACCCCAACATCACCAACGTGTACGACTACGGCGAGTCCGTGCAGGTCGGCCTGACCGTGCCGTACGTGGTGATGGAGCTGGTCGACGGCGGTCCGCTGAGCGGGCGGCTCGGCCGCGACGGGCAGCTTCCCTGGCGGGAGGCCATGACGATCGGCGCGGAGGTCGCCTCGGCGCTGGCCGCCGCGCACGCCCGCGGCGTGGTGCACCGGGACGTGACCCCGGGCAACGTGATGCTGACCCCGACCGGGGTGAAGGTCGTCGACTTCGGCATCTCGGCGCTGGTGGGGGAGAGCGACAAGGGGCCCGACGGCGCGCTGCTCGGCACGCCCGCGTACCTGGCGCCGGAACGGCTGGACAACGGCCACGTCTCGCCGGCCACCGACGTGTACGCGGTGGGGCTGCTGCTCTACCGGATGCTGACCGGCCGTCTGCCGTGGCAGGCCAGCACCACCACCGAGATGCTGCGCGCGCACATGTACCGCGACCCGGACCCGATGCCGCCGGTGCCGGGCCTGCCCGAGCCGGTGGCCGCGCTGGTGCAGCGGTGCCTGGCGAAGCGCCCCGAGGACCGTCCGGCCACCGCCGAGGTGGCCCGTACGCTCGCCGAGGCGGCCGGTATCGCGGCGATCGTGCCGGTGTCACCGGCGTTCGGCCGGATGGACCCGGCGCTCGCCGAGAACGCGGGCACCACGATCCTGCCGTGGTCGGCGGAGACGGACGCGCTGCCGTTCTCGGCGGTGCGTACCCGCACGCGGCGGGCGGTGGCACGGCGGCGCAAGGTGGAGGCCGGCGTGGCCGCCGTCGGACTGGTCGCGGTGACCGCCACCATGTGGGGCCTGACGTCGCGCAGCCCGGCCAGCGGCGGGGTGGAGCCGACCGAGGCGCGGATGAGCCTGCCCGAGCCCATCCCCTGCGCTGTCGACTACTCGCTGCGCCGCGACACCGGCAAGGACTTCTCCGCCGAGCTGACGCTCACCAACACCAGCGACCGTGAGCTGCGCGGCTGGACGATGAACTTTACGTTCCCCGGCAAGCAGACGGTCACCACGGCCCAGCCCACGGCACGTCAGGTGGGGCGTACCGTCTCGATCGCCGCACCGGCGACGGACCCGGCGCTGGCCCCCGGCGCGTCGACGAAGCTGACGCTGGCCGGGCGCTACACCGGGAGCAACACGCTGCCGGTCGAGTTCACGCTCGGCGACAGCACCTGCGGCGTGCAGGTCTCCGGCATCGCCGGCTCGGCGCCGACCACCGCGCCGCCGGTGACGACGCCGGTCAAGCCGGCCACCAAGACCACCGCGAAGGCCACCACCAAGAGCGGGCCGGCGAAGGCCAAGCCGGCGAAGCCCAAGGCCGCGCCGAAGCCGCCCAAGGGCAAGGAGGGCCCGAAGGGAAAAGCAAAGTAGACCGGCCGAAGGGGGGTGAGCACGGCAAGGGCAAGGGGCCTGGTCCGAAGAAGGACTGACAGTCAGGTGAGCGGCTCCGGTCAGGCCAGCGGCTCCGGTCAGGCCAGCGCGGAGAAGCGCTGCACCTGGGAGATGCCGCCCTCCACGATGAGCACGCTGTCCGGCGTCAGCACCGTCTCCGGCCCGGCGTAGCGGAACGGCTGGCCCGGCTGCTTCTCGCCCACCACCATCACGCCGTACCGGTCCTGCGGGGCGATGTCGCGCAGCGACCGCCCGACCAACGGCGCCGGCACCCTGATCTTGGCGATGGCGAAGTCGTCGTCGAACTCGATGAAGTCGAGCATCCGGCTGACGATCAGGTGCGCCACCCGTTCGCCGGTCTCCGCCTCGGGGAAGACCACGTGGTGCGCGCCGACCGAGTGCAGGATCTTGGCGTGCTTCTCCGAGGTGGCCCGCGCCCAGATCTGCTCGATCCCCAGCTCGGCCAGCGCCAGTACGGTGAGCACGCTCGCCTCCAGTGACGCCCCGATCGCGACCACGACCCGGCGGAAGTCCGCCAGCCCGAGCTGGCGCAGCACCACCTCCTCGGTGCTGTCCGCCTGCACCACCCGTTCGAGGTCGGCCGACCAGTGCTGGACCCGGTTCGGGTCGCGGTCGATCGCCAGCACCTCGTGACCGAGACGGGACAGGGAGTCCGCCAGGCGCGCGCCGAACCGGCCCAGGCCGATCACCGCGATGCCGGTCTCCTCCGGATGTCTAGCCGACAATGGGTTGCTCCTCCGGGTAGCGGTACAGCCGTCGACGGGTGTTCAACGCGATGGCCGAGCCCAGCGTGAGCGGCCCGATCCGGCCGATGTACATGAGCGCGGTCAGCACGTACTGGCCCGCCGGGGAGAGCTGGCCGGACACCCCGACGGTCAGGCCGGTGGTGCTGAACGCGGATGTGACCTCGAACAACGCGGCCGAGAACGATATGTGCGAGGTCAGCGCGATCAGGCCGACCGTCCCGCCGGCCACCAGCGCCACGCTCAGCAGCGCCACGGTCAGCGCTTGCCGCTGGCTGGCCGCGGCCACCCGGCGGCGCCCGACAGTGGTGTCCGGCTCGCCCCGCAGCTCGGCCCAGATGGCGAAGCCGAGCAGGAAGAACGTGGAGACCTTGATGCCGCCGGCGGTGCTGGCGCTGCCGCCGCCGATGAACATCAGGCCGATCAGCATGGGGTAGCTCTCGTCGGTGAGCTGCCCGACGTTCACCACGTCGAAGCCGCCGGTACGGCTCAACGCGATCTGGGTGAACGACGCCAGCAGCTTGCCCGGCACGTCGTAGGTGCCGATCGTGAACGGGTTGCCCCACTCGGCGAGCAGCAGGTAGGCGACGCCGAAGACGGTCAGCACCACGCTGCCCCAGACGGTCAGCTTCGTGGCGATCGCCCAGCGCTCCGGCTGCCGCCACTCGCGTACCGCCTCGAACAGCGCCGGGAAACCCAGCCCGCCGATGATCGCGCCGAAACTGAGCGGCAGCGCCACCCAGCCGTCGCGGGAGAACGCGATCAGGCCGTCGGAGTAGAGCGCGAACCCGCCGTTGTTGAACGCCTGGACCGAGTGGAACACCGCGGACCAGAGCGCCCGGCCCGGCCGGTAGTCGTAGGCCAGGAACAGGCGTGTGGCGATCACCGCCGTCATCAGGGCCTCGGTGACGAAGACCGTGGCCGCGATGCGCAACAGCAACCGGCGTACGTCGCCGAGGCCGAACTCGGCGGTCTCCGCCTGCACGAGCAGCCGGTTGCGCAGGCCGAGCTGACGGGACACCGCCAGGATCACCAGCGACGCCCCGGTCAGGATGCCCAGACCGCCGAGCTGCGTCAGGACGGTGATCATCGCGAGCCCGAAGCCGTTCCAGTAGCTCGGGGTGTCGGCCACCGACATCCCGGTCACCGACACCGCCGACGTGGACGTGAACAGCGCGGTGACGAACGGGGTGTACCGCTGCTGGCTCGTCGCCCAGGGCAGCATGAGCAGGCCGGTGCCGACCAGGATCACCGCCAGGAACCCCAACGGCACCAGCCGTACGGGCTTCCGGAGCAGGCGGCGCACCCCGTCATCTTCCGTCCGGAGATTCACCGGCAGGTCAGGAACCGACCAACTGGCGGTCAACCACGCCCGGTCTGCTGTGCGTACCCATCGACGACAGGAGACGGCGTTGCGACGTACCCTTTCCGCCCTCGGCGTGGCCGGCGCGCTGCTCGCGGCGGCTTCAGTGGTGGTGCCGGCCGTGGCCGCCCAGGCTGGCCCCGACCACCGCGCCGCCGGCCCGGACCACCGCGCCGAGCAGGCCCGCGCGGCCCAGCGGCCGATCGTGATCGGCCACCGGGGCGCCAGCGGCTACCGCCCGGAGCACACCCTGGAGGCCTACCGGCTCGCCATCCGCCAGGGCGCCGACTTCATCGAGCCGGATCTGGTCTCGACCATGGACGGCGTCCTGGTCGCGCGCCACGAGAACGAGATCTCCGGTACGACGGACGTGGCCGCCCGCCCCGAGTACGCGGCCCGCAAGGCGACGAAGACCATCGACGGGGTGACCGTCACCGGCTGGTTCACCGAGGACTTCACGCTGGCCGAGCTGAAGACGCTGCGGGCCAAGGAGCGGCTGCCCCAGGTGCGGGTCGCCAACACCGCGTTCGACGGCAGGTTCGAGATCCCGACGTTCCAGGAGGTCATCGACCTGGCGCGGGCCGAGTCGAAGGCCCGCGGCCGGACCATCGGTGTCTACCCGGAGACGAAGCACCCCACCTACTTCGCGTCGATCGGGCGCGCGCTGGAGGAGCCGCTGGTGGCGGTGCTGCGCCGCAACCGGCTCACCCACCGGAACGACCCGGTGTTCGTCCAGAGCTTCGAGACCGCCAACCTGCGCAAACTCGACAAGATGATCGACATACGGCTGGTGCAGCTCATGGACGCGAGCGGCGCGCCCTACGACTTCGTCGCGGGCGGCGACAAGCGGACCTACGCGGACCTGGCCACCCCCGCCGGCCTGGCCTGGGTCTCCCGGTACGCCGACGGTGTCGGCCTGAACAAGAACCTGATCGTGCCCCGGGACGCCACTGGCCGGCTGCTCGCGCCGACTTCGGTGATCCGCGACGCGCACCGGCAGAAGCTGGTGGTGCACGCGTGGACGTTCCGGGCCGAGAACCAGTTCCTGCCGGTGGACTTCCGCATCGGCACCGACCCGAACGCGCGTGGTGACATCACGTCGGAGTACGAACTGTTCCTCGACCTGGGCCTGGACGGCGTGTTCAGCGACCACCCCGACACGGCCGTGGCCGCCCGAGCCGGCCGCTGACCGCTGGTCCTTCTTCCGGGGTGCCCGCCGGGACGGCGGGCACCCCGTCCGCTTGCCCAGGTCCGTCACGGCCCCCTAGCCGATCTGTGAGTTCTCCCGGCTCCCCGGCTCCGAGAGATCTTGGTACCAAACGGCCCTCATAGGGGCCCTTTCCTACCAAGATCTCCACCGATCCCACCTCGCGGAACGCCAGTCTCGCCCGATGGACGGCGCTCGACGCAGCAACAAGCCGAACGGGGAGCTCCCGCCCGCGCCGCCCCGAAACCTCTGCGATCTTGGAGTTGTGGTGCCTGATAAGTCGGGCTAACCGGGCATCCGAGGCGCCATAACTCCAAGGTCGACGGTGGTGGGCGGTGGTGGGCGGTGGTGGGCAGGCTTGTCGGGCGGGGCGGGGGCCACTTCGGGGAGGTGGCTGTTTCCGGGCGGGATGATGCCGCTACCTCGGCGTAGTGGAGTTGATCAGGCTGGGGGTTCGGCTACGTAGGTGCCTCGGCCGGGCTGGCCGGTGATCAACTCGCGATCGTGCAGCAGTGAGAGAGCGCGGGACGCCGTGTTCATGTGGACGCCATAGGCTTCGGCGAGTTCACGGGTCGAGGGCAGCTTGTCGCCGGGCTTCAACTCGCCACTTCTGATCTTTGCGGCGAGTTCGTTGGCGATCTGACGATACGGCGCTTCGGCTGTAGGCATGGTGAGGACTCCGGTCGGTTCGGCACCTCCGATCATGCCGGGCCTACACCAGTAACTGCAACAAGCAGAAAGCCCGATGTGGACGCTCGACCTACACAGGTATTTTGGGTAGGCTGACCCGCGTCCGGCTCCGGTTGGTTCGGCAAACCTCGGGAGTCGGACCCGGATTGGGCTCCGGGGTCGTACCGCCGAAAGGGCTGCGGCCTCGGGGTCGGCGGCCCGCCCGCGTCCCCTGTCTGCGGGCGGGCCGCCTCCACGGCTCGGTGAGGAGGATCGGCGTGCGAAACGTGCTCAACCTGTTCCAGTCGGCGCGGCGTAACCAGACCCGGAGGCCGCCGAACCAGGGCTGGTACCGATCGGACTCGTGCCGCCCGCTGAGCGTCGGGCAGATCCGCGAGCGGAGGTTCCGCACCGTGCGGCACGGGCTCGACCCGGCGGAGGTGCACGCCTTCCTCTACCGGGTGGCGGGTGACCTGGCGCTGGCCCGGCGAGACGCGTCCCGGTACGCCGAGGAGAACACCCGCATCAAGCAGGCGCTCAAGAGCTGGCAGTCCCGGTTCACGCCGGGCGCGCAGCGGTGAGCAGGGAGCGGTTCGTCGTACACCTGCCGGTGCTCGCGGCCGACCTCGACGGCGCGCGGGCGTTCGCGCGGGCCATCTGCCGGGCACTCGGGTTCCTGGCCGACGTGGAGCGCGCCGGGACGACCGTGTCGCGGGAGGACGAGCAGTCCGTACGCCACTGGGTCTGGTGCGACCGGCTGCGCGACGGTGGCCGGCGATGCGCACGGGCGGCCGACCACGACGGGGACTGCGGCGGGCGCTGACCCGGCCCGCGATGGCGTGGGGCGACATTCCCGGCGGGGCGTGCGTGGCGGATGCGGCCATCCCGGGTCGGTGCGGTTACGTGGCGATGTCCGGCGTTGTAACGCGCGGCCACCCCGTCGCGGGCACTTGTGTGCGCCGACCACATAGCCCGTGGGTGACGTCACTTCTAGCGTGAGCCGACAACTGACATTCCCCCTGTCCTCACCTGGAGTCGCAATGACGATCCGGCACACGCGACGGGTGTTCCTTACCGCCGCCACCTCGGTGGCGGTCGCTCTGGCCGCCACGGCCTGTGGCAGCCCGCAGGACACCGCATCCGGCGGCGGCGACGCCGCCCCGGTCAAGGTCGGTCTGGTCTACTCCCAGTCCGGGCCGCTCGCCAGCTACGGCAAGCAGTACATCGAGGGTTTCAAGGCGGGCCTCGACTTCGCCACCAAGGGCACCGGCAAGGTCGGTGACCGCACGATCGAGGTGACCGAGGCCGACGACGCGGGCGACCCGGCCAAGGCCGTGTCCGCCGCGAAGGACCTGATCGGCAAGGGCACGAAGATCATCGCCGGGTCCACCTCCTCCGGGGTGGCGCTCCAGGTGGCGCCGATCGCCGCGCAGAACAAGGTGCTGTTCATCTCCGGCCCGGCCGCCACCGACGCGGTGACCGGCGCGAACAAGTACACGTTCCGTTCCGGCCGGCAGTCGTGGCAGGACGTGGTGACCGCCCGGTCCTTCATCGGCGACGCGGCTGGCAAGAAGGTCGTGGTGTTCGCGCAGGACGGCGCGTTCGGCGACGCCAACGAGGCCGCCGTGAAGGCCGTGATCGGCGGCGCCGGGGCGAACGTGAGCAGCGTCCGGGCCCCGGCCAGCGCCACCGAGTTCACGCCGTTCGCCAGCCAGATCAAGGCCGCCAAGCCGGACCTGCTCTTCGTCGCCTGGGCCGGCACCACCGCCGGCGCCATGTGGCAGACGCTCGACCAGCAGGGCGTCCTCGCCTCCACCACTGTCGTCACCGGCCTGGACATCCGCGCCTCGTGGCCGACGTTCGGCGCGGCCGGCAGCAAGATCTCGTTCCTGTCGCACTACTTCGACGGGGCGAGCGACACCGAGGCCGCCAAGGCCGCGAAGGCGAAGGTGCCGGGCGGCACGCTCGACCTGTTCCACCCGGACGGGTTCGCCGCCGCGCAGATGGTCGTCCGCGCCGTGCAGGAGGGCGGCGACGACGTGGAGAAGATGGTCAAGGCGCTGGAGGGCTGGGAGTTCGAGGGCGTCAAGGGCACCATGAAGATCCGCGCCGAGGACCACGCCCTGCTCCAGCCGATGTACCAGGCCAAGCTCTCCGGCAGCGGCACCGCCTTCACGGCGACCGCGCAGAAGTCGCTCACCGGTGACGAGAGCGCGCCGCCGGTCGCGCAGATGAAGGGCTGACCCGTGCTCGCCACCCGCGGTCTGACCTGGCGGATCGGTGAGGTCGCCATCGTCGACTCCGTCTACCTCGATCTGGCGCCGGGGGAGTTCCTCGGCGTGATCGGGCCCAACGGCGCCGGCAAGACCTCCCTGTTCAACCTGATCACCGGCCTGCGCCGGCCCACCGAGGGCACGGTCCTGCTGGACGGCGCGGACATCACCGCGCTTCCGCCGCACCGGCGTGCCCGGCTCGGACTCGGGCGTACCTTCCAGGCGTCCTCGGTCTTCGGCTCGCTGAGCGTGCGGGAGAACGTCCGGCTCGCCGTACAGGCACACCGGGGTGGCTCGATGAAGTTGTGGCGGCGGGCGGCGGCCGACCGGGAGGTGGCCGCCGCCGCCGACGCGGCGCTCGACCGGGTCGGTCTGCACCACAGGGGTACGGCGCTCGCCGGCACCCTGGCCCACGGCGAGAAGCGCAAGCTGGAGATCGCGCTGCTGCTCGCCGGTGAGCCCCGGGTGATGCTGCTCGACGAGCCGATGGCCGGGGTGAGCGCCGAGGACGTGCCCGAACTGGTCAGCGTGATCAAGTCGTTGACCGGGGACAGTGGCCGGGCGGTGCTCATGGTGGAGCACCACATGGACGTGATCCTGGAGCTGGCCGACCGGATCGCCGTGATGCACCACGGCGCGCTGCTGGCGTGCGACACCCCGGACACGGTGATGGCGAACGCCACCGTGCAGGAGGCGTACCTGGGGGAGGCGCTGTGAGCGCGAGGAGTGAGCCTGTCCTGTCCGTGGCGGACCTGTCCGTGCGGATCGCCGGACTGCACATCCTCCAAGGGGTGTCGTTCGAGGTCGCGCCCACCGGCGTCACTGTGCTGCTCGGGCGCAACGGCGTCGGCAAGACCACCACGCTGCGCGCGATCGTCGGGCTGACGCCGCGCGGCGGCGAGGTGCGCGGCAGCGTACGCATGGGGGCGCGCAGCCTGCTCGCCCGCCCCACGCACCGGCTGGTCCGCGACGGCCTCGGCTACGTGCCGGAGGACCGCTGCGTCTTCGCCGCGCTCACCGTCGCGGAGAACCTGCGGCTGGCCGAACGGCGGGGCGTCACGCCCGCGTACGACAAGGTCTTCTCGCTTTTCCCGGAGCTGGAGCGGCGCGGACGGCAACGGGCCGGCTCGCTGTCCGGCGGGCAGCAGCAGATGCTCGCGATCGGCCGGGTGCTGCTGAACGACAACCGGCTGCTGCTGGTCGACGAGCCGACGAAGGGGTTGGCGCCGAAGGTGGTGACCGAGGTGGCCGAGGTGCTGGAACGGGTGGCGGAATCCGTGCCGGTGCTGCTGGTCGAGCAGAACCTGGCGGTGGTACGGCGGCTGGCGACCGACGCGGTGGTGCTCTCCGCCGGGAAGGTCGCCTGGACCGGCGACGCCCAGGAGCTGCTGCTGGAGACGGCGCTGACCAAGTCGTTGCTCGGTGTGGGTTCGGGTTCCGGGGAGGTGCACGCGTGAACACGGTGGTCCTGCTGACGCTGACCGGGCTCGGCCTGGCGGCGCTGTACTTCCTCGTCGCCTCCGGCCTCTCCCTGGTCTTCGGCCTCGCCGACGTGCTCAACTTCGCGCACGGGCTGTTCCTCGGCGTCGGCGCGTACGCGACGTGGTGGGCGGCGGGCAACCTGCCCGGCGCCGGGCCGGACGGGTTCGGCTTCGTGCTGGCAGTCGTCTTCGGCGTGCTGGCCGGGTCGCTCGTCGCGGTGCTGGTGGAGCTGGTGCTGATCCGGCCGCTGTACTCCCGCACCATCGAACAGGTGCTGGTCACCGTCGGCCTGTCGCTGGCCGGGGTGGCGCTGCTCCAGGCCACCTGGGGCGCGGACCCGCGTCCGTTCCCGCGGCCGGACTGGAGCCGGGGCGTGACAGGGGTGTTCGGCGCCCAGGTGCCGAACGCCGGGCTGCTGCTGATCGTCGCCGCCGCCGTGGTGCTCGGTGCGTTGCTGGCGTTCCTGCGCTGGACCCGGTACGGCCTGATCATCCGGGCCGGCGTGGAGAACCGGGAGATGGTCACGGCGCTCGGCATCGACGTGCGCAAGGCGTTCACGCTGGTCTTCGCCATCGGCGGGGCCGCCGCCGCGCTGGCCGGCGCGCTCGGCGGCGTCTACTTCGGCACCGTCTCACCGGGACAGGGCGGCTCGCTGCTGATCTTCGCGTTCATCGTGGTGGTGATCGGCGGGATGGGCTCGGTGGTCGGGTCCGCGTACGCGGCGGTCGCGGTGGGGCTGCTGCAACAGTTCGTCAACTACTACGGCACGTCCGGGCTGGGCGACCTGTGCGTGGTCGGTCTGCTCGCCGTGGTGCTGCTGCTGCGTCCGCAGGGCCTGGCCGGAAAGGTGGCTCACGCATGACCGAGGTCAAGAGCGCCGAGGCGCCCGCACCCCCGGCGGCGGTGCCGGACGAGCTGACCCCCGGCCGGGCCCGCTGGCACGGACTGCGCCCGTACCTGCCGCTGGTCGCGCTCGTGGTGGCGGCGATCCTGCCGTACTCCACACTGCACCTGCCGGGGATCTTCGAGGGGCCGCTGAACTCGCCGGGCACGCTGCAACTGCTCGCCATCTGCCTGGTCTTCGGCGGGCTCGCGGCCGGCTACGACCTGCTGTTCGGGCGTACCGGGATGCTCTCCTTCGGCCACGCCCTCTACTTCGCCGCCGGGGTGTACGGCACCGACATCCTGGTCACCAAGGCCGGGCTGCCCCTGTGGCAGGCCGCCGTGCTCACGGTGATCGGTGGTACCACGCTCGCCGCGCTGCTCGGCGCGGTGGCCCTGCGCACCGTGGGTATCGCGTTCGCCATGGTGACGCTGGCGTTCGCGCAGGTCGGGGCGATCCTGGTGGCCCGCGACTTCGGTGGCCTCACCGGCGGCGAGGAGGGTTTGCCGCTGGACGTCTCCGGGCTGCCGGCGGCGCTGGTGGGTGTCACCAACACGGTGAACCTCTACTGGCTGGCGCTGGCGTACCTGGCGATCGTCGTCCTGGTCGTGCACCGGGTCAGCGCCTCGCCGACCGGGCGGGTGCTGGCCGGGCTGCGCGACGACGAGCGGCGGATCGGGGTGCTCGGACTCGACCCGTACCGGTTCAAGCTCGTCGCGTTCACGCTGGCCGGCGGCCTCGCGTCGGCCGGTGGGGTGGTGTACGTGCTGATCGTCGGCGGCGCGAGCCCGCACATCACCTCGTCGGAGCTGACGCTGTCGCTGCTGGTCATGGTGGTGCTCGGCGGTCCCGGTACGCGGTGGGGGCCGGTGCTGGGCGGCGTCCTCTACATGTACCTGGACCACCGGCTCACCGCGTTCGGCAGCAGCGAGGCGGTGAACAGCCTGCCCGCGTTCCTCAGCCACCCGCTGAGCCAGCCCCTGTTCGTCCTGGGCACGGTCTTCATCCTGGCCGTCTACTTCTTCCCCGGCGGCCTGGCCAGCCTGAGATCCCGCCTGACTCCCCTCCTGACCGCCCTCCGCCGCCCCCGCTGACCCGCCCCCGCCCTCTCCCCTTTCCCTCTCCTCACCCCGTTGATCAAGGAGTTTGTGTCCTGATTCCGCGGCTAGGATGACGCAAACTCCTTGATCAACGGGGAGAGCGGGGCGGGCGGGGAGAGCGGGAAGGGAGACCTCATGGGGGATCGGCGGCTTGCGGTTGTCAGTGGGGGTGGGACCGGGATCGGGGCCGCGGTGGCGCGCGGGCTCGTGACCGACGGGTTCGACGTTCTCGTCGTGGGGCGGCGGGTCGACGTGCTCGAATCGGCGGCGCGGCGGATCCGTGACGAGAGCGGGCGGGACGGGGCGGTCACCGCGGTCGCGGCCGACCTGACCGACCCGGGGCAGGTCGGCGCGGTGGTGGACGCCGTCGGGGAGCGGGCCGTGGACGCCGTGGTCAACAACGCCGGCGGCTACCTCGGCGGGTCGACCGACTCGCTCGGCGGGGTGGCGGACTGGTGGCGGGCCAACCTGGACGCCAACGTGCTGACCGCCGTCCTGCTCACCGAGGCGCTCCTGCCCGCCCTGCGCCGCCCCGGCGGCCGGGTGGTCCTGCTCAGCTCGATCGCCGCGCAGCGCGGTGGCGGCGGGCCGTACTCGGCCGCGAAGGCCGCGCTGCACGGCTGGGCGTACGACCTGGCCGCCCAGCTCGGTCCGGAACAGATCACTGTCAACGTGGTCAGCCCCGGCTACGTCGCCGAGACCGAGTTCTTCGGCGACCGGATGACGCCGGAGGGGCACGCCAAGCGGGTCGCCGCCACGCTCGTCGGCCGGGCCGGTGTGCCGGACGACATCGCGGCGGCCGTGCGCTACCTGGTCGGCCCGTCCGCCGGGTACGTCACCGGGCAGGTGCTCGGCGTCAACGGCGGTTCCGTGCTCGGCCGCTGACACGCGGAAGGGGCGGCGGCCCCCCGTGTGGCCACCGCCCCTCGCGCGTCCGTCGTGGTCAGCCGTTGAGCATCTCGTACGCCGACGCCGGCGCCTTCTGCACCTCCGCGCCCGCAGGCGCGCTGATCTTCGGCGCCTTGCCGAAGTCGTAGTACTTGGCGACCAGCTTCATCGCCTTCTTCTTGCCCGCGGCCGGCACGTCCAGGGTCAGCGACGTGAGGTTCCCGTCCGGCCCGACCACAGCCGTGAACGGCACCTTCTTCGCCGCGTCACCGAGGGCGTCCACGTCCACGGTGCTGAAGCTGGCGCGGATGTCGGCGTTCGCGGTCAGGTCGGCGAACCCGCCGTACGTGCCGTTACCGCGGTCCTCGACCGTCTCCGCGGTCCGGATGACAGCGGCCGTGTTGGCCGGGTCGGCGTTCTGGTAGACCGGCACCTCCGAGGCGTCGTCGAGCTTCGTGCGGTCCAGGAGCATCCAGCGCTTCGGCAGCTTCATCATGTCCTGCAGACCGGGCATACCGGTGATCTTGACCCGTACCCAGATGTCCTCGTCGATGACGCGGAAAGTCATCCCCATGGTGAACTCCGGGTCCTGGCTCTTCTCCGACATGGACATCTCGAGGCCGCGCGTCGCCGGGTCGACCACCCCGTCGAACTTCTCCGCACCCTCGACGGTGGAGAACCGGAAGGCCGGGTCCTTGTCGTCCGGCACGGCGGCCAGCAGCGCCGCCTTCGGGTCGGCCGACGGGCTCGGCGCCGGTCCGGCGCCCTCGGTGGCGTCCCCGGTCCCGCACCCCGCGGACAGAACGGTGGTGGCCAGCACGGCCGTCGCGAGAGCCGCGACCCGCCGGAGGCCGGCGGCGGAACCGATTCGCTGCGTCATGGTGTTCGACTCGCTTTCCCAGGTGATTGTTGCCGGGGAAGTATCGCCAGCCGTCACGGCGGTCCCGCTGCCGTTATGCTGCCGTCCGACTGCCGTCGGCCACGGTGGGCGGGGGCAGTCGGTACGGGGGCGGAAACTCGCATGTCAGAGGCGCTGCGCTTCGAACTCCTCGGCCCGCAGCGGGCCTGGTACGCCGGCCGAACACTCGACCTCGGCCCGGCCAAGCAGCGGGCCGTGCTGGCCGTGCTGCTGCTCGCCGTGGGCCGTCCCGTGCCGACCGCGCAGATCGTCGAGGCGGTCTGGCCGGACGAGGCGCCGGTGAACGGCCTCAACGTGGTGCAGAAGCACGTGGCCGGTCTGCGCCGGATGCTGGAACCCGACCGGTCGCCGCGTACGCCGGCCCGGGTGCTCACCCTCACCGACGCCGGATACCTGCTGCGCGTGCCGCCCGAGGCGGTGGACGTGGCGCGCTTCGAGCGCGGCGTGCGGCGGGCGCGCTCGGCACAGGCGGCCGGGCGTACGGCGGAGGCGCTGGCCGAGGTGAACGCCGCGCTGGAGCTGTGGCAGGGGGAGCCGTTCACCGGGTTCGCCGGCGCGTACTTCGACACGGCCCGGCACCGGCTGGTCGAGCTGCGCGCGGTCGCGCTGGAGACACGTACCGAGCTGGAGCTGGCCGACGGCCGGCACGGCGAGCTGGTCGGCCGGCTGGTCGAGCTGGTCGCCGAGTTCCCGGTCCGGGAGCGGCTGCGCCACCAGCTCATGCTGGCGTTGCACCGAAGCGGACGGCAGGCCGAGGCGCTGGCCGCCTACCGTGACTACGCCGGGCTGCTCCGCGACGAGTACGGCATCGAGCCGGGCGGGGCGCTCCAGGATCTGCACCGGCGCATCCTGCGCGCCGACCCGGACCTCCTGCCGCAGGCGCGTCCGGAAGGGGCTGGGACGGGCGGGAGGCGGGCGGGCGACCCGGAGCCGATTCCGGCCGCTGTCGAATCCCCTGCCGAAGCATCGGCCCAGCTCACCGTGCCGGTCCAGTTCACCGTCCCGGCGCAGCCGGGCAGTCCGTTCCCGCCGCCGCCGGCCGGCCCGGGTGATCCGCCGACGGGCCTGCCGCCCTGGGTCTCGCCCCCGGTCGCGCCGCTGATCGGCGCCGTGCCGCCGTCCAGGCGTCCTTCCGGTGTGCCCGGCTGGTTGAGCGTCGTCGCGACGGTGGGCGGCGCGCTCGTCGCCCTGTTCTCGTTCGGCATGCTCACCTGGCTGGTGGTGCTCCTCTACGGGGTCTGGCGCCGGGGCTGGGGCAGCGTCCTCGCCGCGGTCTGCTACCTGACCGTGGCCGTGACGTTCGTGGTGGTCATCGGCAGCAGCGAGACCGAGGAGGTCAGCGCGCCCGAGGCCACCCTGATGGTGATCTGGCTGACCACCTGGGCGGCGGGCGTACCGCACGTGGTGCTGCTCAACGGCCGGCTGCTCGCCTGGCTGCGCGGACTCTGGCGTGGGCGGCCGTACGCCGACCGCAACCGGCTGCGCCGGGAGTACGCCCGTTACCTGCTCTACCAGTACCCGTCGGCGCGGGACGACCTGCGCATCGGGCGACCCGATCTGCCCCGGGCGTACGACGACGGCGGACTGGTGGACGTCAACTCGGTGCCGGACCACGTGATCGCCGGGCTGCCGGGACTGACCCGGTCGCAGGCGCAGCACGTGGTGGTCGACCGGCGGATGCGCGGCCCGTACACGTCGATGGAGGAACTGGCCTCGCGGTGCCTGCTGCCGGCGGCGGCGACGGACTCGTTGCGCGAGCTGTTGATCTTCCTGCCGCCCGCACCGGCGCCCGGACCGCCGCCCACCTTGTCGCCCGGCCCGCCGGCAGCGCCGGCCACCCCTGGTAGAAATGCCGGATGAGCCAGGATCGGATGGCCGTCCGGGAGCGTGCCGAGGCGGTGCTGCGGCGGCTGGCGGGTGACCACGCCCGGCTGCGCGAGGACCAGTGGCGGGCCATCGAGGCGCTCGTGGTCGACCGGCGGCGGGTGCTCTGCGTGCAGCGCACCGGCTGGGGCAAGTCGGCCGTCTACTTCGTGGCCACCGCGCTGCTGCGCGAGGGGAACCAGCACGGGCCGACCGTGATCGTCTCGCCGTTGCTGGCGCTGATGCGCAACCAGGTCGAGTCCGCCGCCCGGGCCGGCATCCGGGCGCGCACGATCAACTCGGCGAACCTGGACGAGTGGGACGAGATCACCGCGGAGATCCACGCCGGTGCCGTCGACGTGCTGCTGATCAGCCCGGAGCGCCTGAACAACCCGGACTTCCGCGACGGCGTCCTGCCGAAGCTCGCCGCCACCACCGGGCTGCTCGTGGTGGACGAGGCGCACTGCGTCTCCGACTGGGGGCACGACTTCCGCCCCGACTACCGGCGGCTGCGCACGTTCCTGGCCAACCTGCCCGAGCGCACGCCGGTGCTGGCGACCACCGCCACCGCCAACGCCCGGGTCACGCAGGACGTGGCCGAGCAGTTGGGTGACGCGCTGGTGCTGCGCGGCACGCTGGACCGCGAGTCGCTGCGCCTCGGCGTACTCGATCTGCCGAGCCCCGCCCACCGCCTGGCCTGGCTGGCCGACCACCTGGACCGGCTCCCCGGCTCGGGGATCGTCTACACGCTCACCGTGGCGGCGGCCACCGAGACGGCCGAGTTCCTGCGCGGGCAGGGCTGGTCGGTCGCCTCCTACACCGGCCAGGCCGAGGACGCCGACCGGCGGGCCGCCGAGCAGGACCTGCTGGACAACAAGATCAAGGCACTGGTCGCCACGAGCGCGCTCGGCATGGGCTTCGACAAGCCCGACCTCGGCTTCGTGGTGCACCTGGGCGCGCCGCCCTCGCCGATCGCCTACTACCAGCAGGTCGGCCGCGCGGGCCGGGCCGTCGAGCACGCCGAGGTGCTGCTGCTGCCCGGCGCGGAGGACGCGGCCATCTGGCGGTACTTCGCCTCGCTCGCCTTCCCGCCCGAGGAACAGGTCCGCGCCGTGCTCGCCGCGCTGGACACCGAACGGCCGATCTCCACCCAGGCCCTGGAGCCGGTGGTCGACCTGCGCCGGGCCCGGCTGGAGCTGATGCTCAAGGTGCTCGACGTGGACGGCGCGGTCCGCCGGGTGCGCGGCGGCTGGCTCGCCACCGGCGAGCCCTGGGTCTACGACGAGGCCCGGTTGCGGCGCGTCGCCGACGCGCGCGCCGCCGAGCAGCGGGCCATGCGGGAGTACGCCTCGACGTCCGCCTGCCGGATGCGCTACCTGCGGGAGGGCCTGGACGACAGCGGGGCGGCCGACTGCGGGCGGTGCGACAACTGTGCCGGCCCGCTGTTCGACGCAGAGGTCTCCGGGCAGGCGCTGACCGCCGCGCAGACGTTCCTCGGGCGCCCCGGTGTGCCGATTCCGCCGAAGAAGCTGTGGCCGACCGGGTTGGAGGCGGTCGGCGTACCCCTGAAGGGCCGCATCCCCCCGGCGGAGCAGGCGCTGCCCGGCCGGGCCGTGGGGCGCCTGTCCGACCTGGGGTGGGGCGGGCGGCTGCGCGGGCTGGTCGGGCCGGAGGCGCCGGACGGCCCGGTGCCCGACGACGTGGTGGCCGCCGTGGTCGAGGTGCTGAAGGCGTGGGCGCACGGCGACGACCCGTGGCCCCGGCGGCCGGCAGGCGTGGTCGCGGTCGGCTCCCGGACGCGGCCGCTGCTGGTCGGCTCGCTGGCCGAGCGGATCGCCGCCGTGGGCCGGCTGCCGCTGCTGGGCCACGTCGACCCCACCGGCCCGGCCGGGGCCGGCGGGCCGCGGGGCAACAGCGCCCAGCGGGTACGCGCGCTGCACGACGCCTTCCGCCTGCCCGACGAGCTGGCCGGCGCGCTGCCCGGGCTGGACGGGCCGGTGCTGCTCGTGGACGACCTGGTCGACTCCGGCTGGACGATGGGCATGGTGGCGCGGCTGCTGCGCCGGGCCGGCGCGCCGGACGTGCTGCCGCTGGCGCTCGCGGTGGCCGGCTGACCCGTCTCCCGGCCTGCGCGGAAAGTTCCCGGGCCGGGCGGAATGCGAGCGTCACCACCGTCGGCGGACCGTCGTCGGGCCGGCACCCGGGCGGCGGTACCGTGGGGTCATGACCGAGCAGCGACCCGTCGTCCAGACGTACACCGTGACCGGGATGACCTGCGAACACTGCGTCAAGGCGGTGACCGAGGAGCTGTCCGCGCTGCCCGGTGTCGACGAGGTCCGCATCGATCTGACCAGCGGCACCGCCACTGTGACCAGCGCGGCGCCGCTGTCCGTCGAGTCCGTGCGTGCCGCCGTGGACGAGGCGGGCTACGAGCTGGTCGGCGGCGGTGCCTGAGTCGTCGTCCGTCACGTCCGGCACCGGCGTCGTCCCCGACGACTCCGAGGCCGGCTCCGGCGCTCCCGCGGCACAGCCCGGCCACGCCGCGCGGTCCGGTGACGCCGCTCCGTCCGGTGACGCCGCTCCGTCCGACGACGCCGCGCGGTGGGGTGGCGCGGCGCGGTCCGGTGACGGCGCGGGCGGCTCGGCCGGTCCCGCCGTGGTGGACCGGGAGACGTTGCGGCTGGCCCTGGTGGTGGGCGGCCTGGTGCTCGCCGTCCTGCTCGGCTTCGGTCTCGGGCGGATGAACGCGCCGGCCGATCCGGCCCGGCCCGCCGGTGCCACGGCCGGGGTCGCCACGGGCGGCGCCGACGGCGGCGCGCACGCCCACTCACCGGGGACCGGCGCGCACACGCACGACGGCGCCACAGTCGCCCAGGGCGGCGGCGACGGCGCGACCGGGCTGTCGATCACCTCGGCCGGCTACACGCTTGTGCCGTCGACCGAGCTGGTCGCGGGCCGTGCCGGTGAGCTGCGCTTCCAGATCCGCGACGACCAGCGCCGGGCGGCCACCCGCTTCGCCGTCGTGCACGACAAGCCGATGCACGTGATCATGGTCCGGCGTGACCTCAGCGGCTACCGGCATCTGCACCCGACGATGGCAGCCGACGGCACATGGTCGGTGCCGATCACGGCGCCGGAGGCCGGCCCCTGGCGGATGTACGCGGACTTCACCGCCGTGGCCGACGACGGTCGCCAGGTCGCCGTGGTGCTGGGCGCCGACCTGACCGCGTCCGGCGCGTACCGGCCCCGCCCGCTGCCCGCCGCCGCCACGTCGGCCGCCGTCGACGGGTTCACCGTCGAGTACGCCGGCACGCCGGAGGTGGGGAAGTCGGTGCCGCTGCGGTTCCGGGTCACCGGCGCGGACGGCGCGGCGGCGGCGCTGGAGCCGTACCTCGGGGCGTACGGGCACCTGGTGGCGTTGCGTGAGGGCGATCTCGGCTACCTGCACGTGCACCCGGAGCCGGTGCGCGACGGCGACGACGTGACGTTCTGGCTGACCGCGCCGGGGCCCGGCAGCTACCGGATGTTCCTGGACTTCCAGGTCGGCGGCGTGGTGCGGACCGCCGAGTTCACGCTGACCGTGGCCTGAGTCGCGGGCCGTCGCCGACTGAGCGGTCAGCCGGCCCGGCGGACCGGGCGGCGGGCCAGGTAGCGGAGCAGATCGCGGATGTGGTGCTTCTCCTCGGCGGGCACGTTCGGGTCGGCGAGCCGATCGAGGATGACCCGCACGTCGGCCTCGACCGGGCCGTCCTCGGCGCCCCGGCGGCGGGGCACCGGCCCGGCGTCGGGCAGGCCCAGCGCGCGGAACGCGGCCGCCACGGGCAGGTCGAGGGCGGCGCAGAAGCCGCGGACCTTCGCGAGTTCGGGGTAGTCCTGCCAGTCTCCGGCCAACCAGCGGAACACCGTGGAACGGCCGACACCGGTGTGGGTGGCGAGGTCGGTCACCGTCCAGCCGCGCTCCTCGCGCGCGGCGTCGATGGCCCGGCGTACGAAGCGCGCGAAGGCCATCTGTGGCGAAACGTCTGCGGAACCCATCCCTGGTGGATCTGTCCCCTTCCTCCGGTGGCCCGGCTCGCGCACCGAGCCTAGTACGCCGGGCCGGAGAAGTAACTGACTGATCGGTCCGGAGGTCCCGTCGGCGAGACCCGATGACTGCGGAAGTCTGCTTCGGGCAATGCACTTCGGGTAATAGTCTGGGCGAACCCTGGGAGCCGATGGAGGAACAGCATGGCCGAGCCGGACCGTCCCGTACCGCATCGCCCCGGCGCGGTGAGCCTCTTCTTCGTAGCCAAGGCCGCGTTGTTCGCGCTCGGCTTCTGGATCTGGCTGCTGGTGCTGGCGGTACGCGGCGACGACGCGACCGGCGTACACCTGATCGCCGCGACCGGTGCGATCTGCACGACGCTGGCCTCGGTGGTGCTGGGAGCGCGAATGGCGTTGCAGCGCAACGCCGCGGTCCGGCACGCCGAGCTGAAGCGGATGCTCGTGGACATCTCGTGGAACGCCTTCGCCGCCGCCGGGAACGCCGACCAGCCGGGGAAGGTGGTGCCGTTCCCGAGCACGTCGCACGACGGCGAGCGGGCACCGCGCCGGGGCGCCGGTGAGCGGGTGTCGGTGCTGGACCGGGGCGACCGCAACCGGAGCGACCCGGGGCGGTAGACCGCCGTGGCTCAGCGCGCCTCGGCCAGCAACGTCTCCAGCCGGGGCGTGACACCCCACTGGCCGACCAGCTCGCGATACTCCGCGCGCTGCGCGTCGGTCGGCGCACCCGCCGTCCGCCGCGCCCGGATGAGCAGGTTGCGCGGCGTGTGCTGGGAGTCGACGAACTCCACCACCTCGGTGCGGTAGCCGTGCAGGCGCAGCAGCCCGGCCCGCAGCGAGTCGGTGAGCACGTCGGCGAACCGCTCCCGCAGGATGCCCTGCCGGGTCAGCAGCTCGTACGGCGCGGGTGCCTGACCGGCCCGGAGCTGGGCGGCGAGGTCGTGGTGGCAGCAGGGTGCGGCGAGCACCCAGCGGGCGCCCCAGCGCACCGCCCGGGCCAGCGCCTCGTCGGTCGCGGTGTCGCAGGCGTGCAGCGCCAGCACCAGGTCGGGCGCCGGTTCGACGGGCGCCTCGGCGATGGTGCCGGCCACGAACCCGACCCGGTCCGCCCAGCCCAGCCGCTCGGCCAGCTCGGTGTTGCGGCGGCGCTGGTCCTCGCGGACGTCCACCCCGACGAGCGTCACGTCCAGGCCGCGCTGCACCAGGTAGCGGTAGGCGGCGAAGGTCAGGTACGCGTTGCCGCAACCCAGGTCCACCACCCGCAGCGGGCCGGTGAGGTCGTCGGGCAGCGTGGCCGCGAGCGCGCGCAGGAAAGCGTCGACCTGGCGGCGTTTGGCCGCCGAGCCGCCGATCTCCTGGAACAGGGGGTCACCGGGGTCGAGCAGCCACTCCTTGGCCCGGTCGTGCCCGCCCGGCTCGGCGGCCGGACGGCTTGCCGTCGCGCGGTGCACCTGCGCCTCGCCGGACTTGGTGACGCGGAGCTGGAGCGTGGCGTCGGCGGTCTCGACGTGCCAGTTGCCGAACGGTTCGGCGAGCAGTTCGTCGACTGCGGCGCCGGCCTCCGTACCCGGTGCCACGTTCCGGGTGTGCGGCCGTGATCCGTCGGAGACGGCGATCTGCAACCGGGGACCGGCCTTCAGTGTGACCGGGCGCAGCTCCGCGCGTACCACCGAGGGGCGCTGCCCACGACGGCGCCCGGCGGCGACCGCGCGGGTCAGCCCCGGCGCGAGCAGCAACGCCCGCACCTCGGCCAGCGCCGAGTCCAACGCTTCAGGCATCGGTACCTACCTCTCCTGTTCTCCCCGCACTCCCGCCCGCCCGGTCCCGGTCCGTTGATCATGAAGTTGGCGGCCGTGGACACGGCGTGTCGCGCCGTCAACTTCATGATCGTCGCGGTGAGGGGTGGGGATGGGGACGGCCTCCGGGACCGGGGTCCGGGAGGCCGTATCGGTGGTGCGGGTCAGTCGGTGGTGCTGGCCTCGGCGGGTGCGCCGGAGCTGCGGCGGCGGCGACGGCGACGCGGCTTGGTGCTCGCGGCCTCGCCCTCCGCGGGCTGCGGCGCCGCGGCGGTCTCGGCCGCGCCCTCGCTGCCGATCACCGCGGTCGGCTCGCCGGCCACCGTCTCGCCGGCCCGGCGACGACGCCGGCGACGTGGCGTACGCGGGGTCTCGTCGTCCCCGGCGTCGGCCTGTGCGGCGGGCGAACCGGCGGACGAACCGCCCTCGCCGCCCCGGCCACGACCACGGTCGCGGTCGCCACGCTCGCGGCCCCGGCTGTCGCCGCGCCGCGCGCCCCGGCGCGATCGGCCGACGCCGCCCAGGTCCTCCTCGACCTCGGCGGACAGGCCGGCGCGGGTGCGCTCGGCGGTCGGCAGCGTGCCGCTGATGTCGGTCGGGATGTCCAGGTCCGTGTAGAGGTGCGCGGAGGTGTGGTACGTCTCCGGCGGCTCGGGCATGTCCAGCCCGAGCGTCTTGTCGATGATCCGCCAGCGGGGCATGTCGTCCCAGTCGACGAACGTCACCGCGACACCCGTGGCCCCGGCCCGGCCGGTACGGCCGATGCGGTGGGTGTAGGTGTCCTGGTCCTCGGGGCAGTCGTAGTTGATCACGTGCGTGACGCCCGTGACGTCGATGCCCCGCGCTGCCACGTCGGTGGCGACCAGCGTGTCGATCTTGCCGGCCCGGAACGCCCGCAGCGCCCGCTCGCGCGCGCCCTGGCCGAGGTCGCCGTGCACGGCGGCGACGGCGAAGCCGCGGAAGTCGAGATCCTCGGCGACCCGGTCGGCGGCCCGCTTGGTACGGGTGAAGATCATGGTCAGTCCTCGGCCCTCGGCCTGGAGGATGCGCGCCACGATCTCGACCTTGTTCAGCGAGTGCGTGCGGTACGCGAGCTGCTGGGTCTGCGGCGACGGGCCGGTCTCGGCGGTGTGCCCGGCGTGGATCGTCACCGGGCGGCGCAGGAAGCGCCGGGACAGCGCGACGATCGGGTCCGGCATGGTGGCCGAGAACAGCATGGTCTGCCGGTCCTCCGGCAGCATCGCCAGGATCTTCTCGACGTCGTCCAGGAAGCCCAGGTCGAGCATGCGGTCCGCCTCGTCGAGGACGAGCGCGCGGACGCGGTCGAGCCGCAGGTGCTTCTGCTTCTGGAGGTCCAGCAGGCGGCCCGGGGTGCCGACCAGGATCTCGACGCCCTTGCGCAGCGCCTCGATCTGCGGCTCGTACGCCACGCCACCGTAGATCGGCAGCACCCGGACACCCCGGGTACGGCCGGCGGCGTCGAGGTCCTTGGCGACCTGGATGCCCAGCTCGCGGGTGGGTACGACGGCGAGCGCCTGCGGGACGCCGTCGCTGCCCTCGGACGGCGCGAACACCCGCTCCAGCAGCGGGATGCCGAAGCCGAGTGTCTTGCCGGTGCCGGTCGGCGCCTGCCCGATCAGGTCGACGCCGCGCAGCGCGATCGGCAGCGCGTACTCCTGGATGGCGAAGGCGCGGGTGATGCCGGCGGCGGCCAGCGCCTCGACGGTCTCCTGCCGCGCGCCGAGCGCGGCGAACGTAGGTGCCTCCGGGGGGACCGGAGCGGTGGGGGCCAGTGGCTGGCCGGAAATCTGCTCGCTCATATGGATTTGGGGGTGCCCTCTCGTGGTGCGCCCCTCATGTCCTCAGGGCGCGATCGGTGTGGCGCGGGCCACGCGGTCAGGGGCGATTTCGCCGAGCCGGACCGGGCCGCACGCGCGTCGGGGGCCGGCATTGATCAGCAAGTGACCGAATCGGTGCCCACGGCAACTGTCTCATCGTACCTGAACGGCCCATGAGTCGTCCCGATTCCCAGGTGGTGGCCGTGCACGCGGGGTGGCCTGCTGTGACTTGAGTCACAGGGGCGGCGCCGGTAGCCTGCGCTCGTGTCCGCCCCCGACGCCGCCGTCCCCGATCCCACCGTCCCCGGGCCCGCCACCCCCGACCCCGCCGCGACCGACCTGTTCGGGCTCGTCGCCTACGGCGAACTGCTCGCGTTCGACCGCCTCGCCGCCGACGCGCGTCTCGCGCCCGACCTGCGCCGCCGCGCCGCGCTCAGCGAGATGGCCGCCGCCGAGATCGCGCACTACCGGTGGCTCACCGACCGGCTAGCCGCCCGGGGCGTCACTCCGGAGGACGCGATGGCCCCCTACGTCGAGCCGCTGCGGGCGTACCACGACTCGACCGAGCCGCGGGACTGGGCGGAGGCGGTGACGAAGGCGTACGTGGGGGACGCGATCACCGACGACTTCCTGCGCGGGATCGCCGACGGCCTGGCCGGGCCGGACCGGGCGCTGCTGCTCGACGTGCTGCACGACTCCCGGTACGCCGAGTTCGCCGACGCCGAGATCCGGGCCGCGATCGAGGCCGATCCCCGGGCGGCCGGGCGACTGTCGATGTGGGCGCGCCGGCTGCTCGGCGAGGCGCTGTCCCAGGCGGGCCGGGTGGCCGCCGCCGACCGGGGCGCGCTCGTCGCGTTGATCGGGCGGACCGGTGGGGACGTGCCAGGGCTGCTGCGCCGGCTGACCGAGGCGCACGCCGCGCGGATGACAGCGGTCGGCTTGAACAACTGAGCCGCCGTGGCGGGAGGCCCGCCACGGCGGCCGGTGCCGCGGGAATCAGCGAACGGTGAACCCGACCGCGCGAGGCGACGCCTCGGCGATCTCGACGTAGGCGACCTTGCCGACCGGCACGATCACGCGCCGGCCCTTCTCGTCGGTCAGGGAGAGGGTGCCCTCACTCTTGGCGAAGGCGTCGGTCACGATCTGCTCGATCTCGGCCGGCGACTGCGCGCTCTCCAGGACCAGCTCCCGCGGCGCGTACTGCACGCCGATCTTGACCTCCACTGTGCCTCCTCAACTGGGGCGAAAAAGCCACCGTGGGAAGGCTATCCGATCCGGCGGCCCGATGTTCAGGCTGACTCACCTTGCAGCGGGAAGCTGGCGATGCCGCGCCAGGACAGGGCCGCGACCAGCGCCTCGGCCTCCGCCTTGGGCACCTGGCGGCCGCCGGCGAGCCAGAACTGGGCGGCGGTCTCGGCGGCGCCGACCAGGCCCGAGGCGAGCAGTTCGGCGTGCGAGCGGCTGACCCCGGTGTCCGAGATGATCGTGTCGGTGATGGCCGCGATGCAGCCCTGCTCGACCCGCTCCACCCGCTGCCGCACCGCCGGGTCGTTGCGCAGGTCCGACTCGAAGACCAGCCGGAACGCCTCGCTCTCGTGGTCGACGAAGTCGAAGTACGCGCGCACCGCGGCGCCGACGCGCTCCTTGTTGTCGTTGGTGCCGCTCATCGCGTCCTGCACGTTGGCCACTATCGCGTCACAGTGCGTGTCCAGCAGCGCCAGGTAGAGCTCCATCTTCCCGGGGAAGTGCTGGTAGAGCACCGGCTTGGAGACACCGGCCCGCTCGGCGATGTCGTCCATCGCGGCGGCGTGGTAGCCCTGCGCGACGAACACCTCCTGAGCGGCGGCGAGCAGCTGCTTACGGCGCGCCGAGCGGGGCAGGCGGGTGGGCCGACCGGCGGTCTGTGCACCGTTCCCCACTGCGGTCATCGGATCCTCCGAGTATCTGCGTACGAGCCGGCACGTATCACCCGAACCGGTCCGGGTTCGTGAACCCGTCGCGGAATTGGCCCGCCGCTGTAACTTATCGCCACTGTCACCACACGGTAGCCTCAGCGGGGGCGACCAAGGAGCGCGCGGTGAGTGAAACAGGGCAACCCGGAGCCGCCACCCCGGGAGAGCACGGCGACGGGACGGGCCAGCAGGACGAACCGGCCCGTACCGGCGGCGGTTGGGCGCCCCCGCCGAACGGCTGGTCCCGCGGCGCTCCGGCGCCCGGCGGCTGGCCCTACGGCGACCTCGGCGGCTGGGCCGCCTCCTCGCCCCGGCACGGCGACCTGCCGGCCCCACTGCCCGGGCACGCGCCGGAACCGGGCCGCGCCAATGGCCGCCACGTCAACGGCGTGCACCACGCCGGGGAGGAGTCCTCAGTGACCCGCCAGGCGCCGGTCAGTGCCCCGCCCGCGGACGAGCCGCCCCGGACCGCCGACGGCGAACGACTGGCCGTACCGGCCCCGCGCCCGGCGCCGACGATCGAGCAGCCGACCGACCCGGGGGAGGCCGCCGGTTCCCGGCACGCCGCCGACGACCCGGCCGCCCGGGCCCCGCGCTGGGCCGAGAGCGGGCCGACCTCCGCGCCCCCGGCGCTCCAGGTCCCGCCGGTCGGCGCCGCCGCCTCCGGTTTCGAGGTGCCGCCGGGCTTCCACGCGCCGAACACCGAATCCACCCCGTCGCTGTCCCGGGGCTGGGCCGACCGGCCCGTCACCCAGCCACCGGCCGCCGGCCGACCGGAGCACGCAGCGGGCGAGGTCCACCCGCCCGAGGGCCGGGCGGCCACCGCCGAGCCGCGGGCCGCGGCCGGGACTCCTGCGGCCGACGACCCGAGGGCCGCCGAACCGGACTGGTCGGGGCCGTCCTGGAACCGCCCGAGCTGGGGTGACGGCTGGGCCCCGCCGTGGGCCCGCACCGACGAGCCACCGGCCCGCCGGGCCGATGAGCCGCCGGTCCGAGGCACGGAGGAGCCGCCGGCCCGCCGCGCCGAGGAGCCCGCCGCCGAGCGGCGGGAGTGGGAGGACGACAGCGCCGCCCACCGCACCGCCCGCGAGGACCGCGCGGCCGAGTGGGCGCCCGAGCCGGTGCGGCCGTACGAGCCGGCCCGCGTCGAGCCGCCCGCCGCCTACGAGCCACCCCGGCCCGAGCCGGTACGGCCGTACGAGCCCCTGCGCGCCGAACCGGCGCCGGGACCGGAGGCGACGCGGCAGTACCCGCCGTCCGCCGAGTCCGAGGCGTCCCGGCAGTACGAGCCGGGTGCCGGGCCCGAGCCGGCGCGCCGGTACGAGCCGCCGGCCGCGCCGGAGCCGGCGCCCGAGCCGACCCGGCCGTTCCGCCTGGCCCGGGGCGACGCCGAACCGCCGCACGGCTACGACCGGCCCTCCTGGGCCGGGCCGCCGGTGCCGGTCGCCCCGCTGGGCGCGCCCGCCGGTCCCGCGCCGACGAGCGCCCCGCCCGCGCCCGGTGCGCCGCCGGTGTCCAGCGCCCCGCCCGCGCCGGCCGGTGGATACGCCCCGCCCGCGCCGGCCGGTGGATACGCCCCGGCGCCGCCCGCCGAAGCGGCCGCCACCACCCCGCCGACCTCGGGCGTGCCCGCCACGAGCGGCACGCCGCGTTTCGACCGCCCACCCGCGCCCCACCCGACGAGCGCCCCTCCCTACGCGGCCCGCCGGTCCGCACCGGAACCGGTGCCGGCCGCCGACGCGGTCGCCGAGCCCCGACCGGAGGAACCGTCCCCCGTGCTGCCGCAGCGCGTCCCCTCGGAACCGGACGTGCCAGTCGTGCCGGAGCCACCGGCAGTGGAACCGTCCGCCGAGACCCCCGAACTCGCCCGCATCGCCACCCACCTGCGCCGCGACGACGAACCCGCGCCGCTGCGGGAGCGGCCGGAGGGCTTCGACGTCAACGCGATCCTGGACGCGGTCCGGGAGGTGGCGGGCGTACGCGACGCCGCGCTGCGCCGTACCCCGGCCGGCGCGCACAGCCTCCGGCTCGACCTGGCCGACGGCGCGGACCCGGCCGAGGTGAGCCGCCTGGTGGCCCGGCTGCTCCAGGAGCGGATGGGCCTGGCCGCCGCCCCGCAGAACCTGCCCGGCGCGCCCGCCGTGCCGCCGCCGGCCCCGCTGCGCCGCCGGTCGACCCGGCTGGACCGCTCCGGTGAGACGCGTACGGGTGAGACCCGGGCGCCCGGGGCGCAGTCCGCGCCGGGCCAGGCCCGCACGGGCGAGACCGGTGCCGCCGCGCAGTCCGAGCCGGGTGAGACCCGCACCGGTGACGAGGCGGGCGGGGACGAGATCCCGGCCCGTACCGGTGTGACGCGTCCGGCCGCCAACCGTTCCGGCGACGCGCGGTTCGGCGCGGACCGCGCCACGCGCGCGGCCGAGGCGCCCGGCGACGGCGACGGCGACGAGCCGCCGCGCCGCCGCCGGCAGGCCACCCACCGGGGGCGGGCCGCCGTGGACGAGACGTCGCTGGCCGCCGCGCCGACCGGCATGTCCACCGGCAGCCCGGTCACGCTCGGTACGTCGTACTCCGGTGGGCAGATGACCACGACGGAGACCGCGCCGTCGCGACCGCTGGACACCGGCGGCGTGCCGGGGCCCCGGGTGGTCATCGAGCACGTCCTGGTGAGCACGTTCGGCCTGGACGCCACCACCGAGGTCCGCCTGGTCGCGGGCGACCGGACGGCCGAGGGGCACGCGACCGGCCCGGCGGTCGACGGGTACGTGCTGCGGCTCTGCGCGGTGGCCGCGGCCGCCGCGGTGGACGAGCTGCTCGGCCGGGGCGTCCCGGCCGGCGAACGGGGCCGGTGCTTCGTGGAGCACGCCGCAGTGGTGCCGTTCGGCAACTGCGAGGTCGCGACAGTGGTGGTGCTGCTGGTCTGTGACGGCTGGGTGGAGCAACTGGCCGGTTCGGCACTCGTGGCCGGGGATCCCCGGCAGGCGGTCGTGCGGGCCACGCTGGCGGCGGTGAACCGGCGGCTGGAGGCGCTGCTCTCCTGAGCCGGTGTGCGGTAGGGACCGTGCGGGGGAGACTGGAGACATGAAACGCGCCGCACTGTGGCCGGAGCACAGCCTTCCCGCACACCACGTCCCGCCGCCCTGGCCGGGCCGGCACGTACGCGTCGACGGCACGCTCGTGCACGTCCGCGACACACCGGCCACCGGTTCCGGCGCGGAGCCCGCGCTGTACGTGCACGGCCTCGGCGGGTCGGCGCAGAACTGGACCGACCTGGCCGGCCTGCTCGCCGACCGGCTGGACGGCCAGGCGATCGACCTGCCCGGGTTCGGGCGCAGCGAGCCGGGGCCGCGCTACACCATCCCGGCCTTCGCCGAGCGGGTGATCCGCTGGATCGAGTACAGCGACCGGGGCCCGGTGCACCTGTTCGGCAATTCGCTCGGCGGCGCGATCTCGGTCCGGGTGGCGGCGCTGCGCCCCGACCTGGTCCGCACGCTCACCCTGGTCTCGCCCGCCCTGCCGTTCCTCGACTTCCGGCGCTCGTTGCAGGGGCGGATGCTCCCGCTGCTGGCGATCCCCCGGGGCGAACGGCTGGCCGCCTGGCGGCTGGCCCAGTTCAGCCCGGAGGTGACGGCGCAGCAGGTGATGGAGGCGTGCGTGGCGGACCTGACCCGGATCAGTGAGCAGCGCCGGCAGGAGGCGATCGACGAGATCCGGGTCCGGTACGAGGCGGCCCACTACGCCGCCGCGTACGTGCGGACGTTCCGGGGCCTGGTCGGCAGCTTCCTGCGCTCGTACCTGCCGGGGGAGGGCGCGCTCTGGCGGCAGGCGGCGGCGGTCCGGGCGCCCACGCTCGTGGTGGGCGGGCGGCAGGACCGGCTGGTCGACGTCCGGGTGGCGCCGCAGGCGGCCCGGGTCATCCCGGACAGCCGGCTGCTGATGCTCGACGGCGTCGGGCACGTGGCCCAGCTGGAGGTGCCCCGGACCGTGGCGCGGGCCGTGCTGGGGCTGCTCGCCGAGGCGAAACCGCCGCTCACCACCGGCATGGGGGAGAGCGGAACGGAGCGTGACATGGCAGGCTGAGCCGGATGCCCAGCTCCCGCCGCCCTCGTGCCACACGCTCCCGTTCCTCGTTCCGTCACTGGCGTACCGCGATCGTGGTCTGCGCCTTCGTCGCCGCCGCCGCGGTGGGTGTCGGCGTGGCGGTGCAACTGCCGTCGGCGGGCGCGGGCACCCGGGTCACCGACGGGTTCGTCGCCCAGCCTCCGGCCCCCACGCGGGCGCCGTCCACGCCGAGCGTCGCGCCGCCGCCGGTGACGCCCGGCTCGCCGGCCGCGCCGGTGCTGAGGCTGTCCGGCCCGGGGCCGGCGAAGGGCCGGGGCACCTTCGCGTACGACGCGCGGACCAGCGGCGTGCTCGGCGGATCGGGGACGCTGCGCCGCTACCGGGTGGCGGTGGAGAACGGCTCCGGCGAGGAGGTCCGTGCCTTCGGTGAGGCGGTGCAGCGGGCACTGGCCGGCCCGGGCAGCTGGGTCGACGGCGGCACGCTGCGGTTGCAGCGGGTCGGTCCGGGCGACCGGTACGACTTCACGATCTACCTGGCCACCCGCGACACGGCCGGCCGGCTGTGCGGGGCGGGCGGGATCGACATCCGCGTGGGCGGGGTGCCGTACACGTCGTGCCGGGTGCCGGGCAAGGTGGTGATCAACCTGGACCGGTGGCGGACCTCGGCGCCGCACCTGGTCGCGGCCGGGATGCCGCTGGACACCTACCGGCTCTACGTGGTGAACCACGAGGTGGGCCACCAGCTCGGGCACCGGCACGAGGGGTGCCCGGGCGCGGGCCGGGCGGCGCCGGTGATGCAGCAGCAGACGCTCTTCCTCAAGGGCTGCCGACCGAACCCGTGGCCCTACGTGGGCGGTAAGCGGTACACCGGGCCGGCCCTCTGAGCGCCGCTTCGTGAAGAACATTCGCGGCATAGGCGGCAAAAGCAGCTAAATGCCCGAATTGCATGGCACCCTGAGGTCATGACGTCGTCGTCCCCTTACGACAACCGCGCCGCGCCGCCACCCGAGCGTCCCACGCTGCGCCGGATGCGCCGGCGCCGCCGCCGCTCGGTGCTGCTGCTGGCGATGCTGCTCGCGGCCGTCAGCGGCGCGGTCGGCGTCACCCGGCTGAACGCGCCGCCGTCCGGGCACGGCGGGACGTCGCTCGCCGCCGAACCGTCGCTGGCGCGCGGCGCCGCCGAGGCCGACGTCCCGGCGGCGGCGCCGACCGGCTACCCCACCGCCGGCCCCGGCACGTTCGCGGTGGCGCAGGGCCGGTCTCCGGTACGCGGACAGGAGGGCCCGCTGCGCCGCTACCGGGTCGAGGTCGAGCAGGACACGGGGCAGGACGCCGACGAGTTCGCCGCCACCGTGGACGCGGTGCTGGGCGACCCGCGCAGCTGGATCGCCTCGGGGGACCTGCGGGTGCAGCGGGTGCCCGAGGCGGCGGCGGCCGACTTCACCGTCTACCTCGCCACCCCGGTCACCTCCGAGCGGATGTGCGCCGAGGGCGGCCTGCGCACCGACCGGTACACCTCCTGCCGACTGCCCGGCCGGGTCGTGCTCAACCTGGCCCGGTGGATGACGGCGGTGCCCGACTACGGCGCCCCGCTGGAGGTCTACCGCACGTACGTGATCAACCACGAGGTCGGGCACGAGTTCGGCGAGCTGCACGAGGCGTGCCCCGAGCCCGGCGCGCCCGCCCCGGTGATGCAGCAGCAGACGTACGGGCTGGACGGCTGCCTGCCCAACGCCTGGCCGTACGTCGGCGGGATGCGGTACTCCGGCGAGCCCACCGACGGCGTCTGAGTTATTCCCGGTCCCGCAGTTCGGGCCGAGTGTCCCTCATCATGGCCGAACCCCGTCCGACCGAGCGACAATGGCGCGGTCACACCGCCGATCCCGGGGAGTCCACCGTGTCGTTGCCCCCGCTCGTCGAACCCGCCGCCGAGCTGACCGTAGACGAGATCCGCCGCTACTCGCGCCACCTGATCATCCCGGACGTCGGGGTGGAGGGGCAGAAGCGGCTGAAGAACGCCCGGGTGCTCTGTGTCGGCGCCGGTGGCCTCGGCTCGCCGGCCCTGCTCTACCTCGCCGCGGCCGGTGTCGGCACGCTCGGCATCATCGACTTCGACACCGTCGACGAGTCGAACCTCCAGCGTCAGGTCATCCACGGCGTCTCCGACGTGGGCCGGTCCAAGGCCGAGTCCGCCGCGGCGTCGATCCGCGAGATCAACCCGCTGGTCAACGTGGAGATCCACAACACCGCGCTGGACCGGGAGAACGTCCGGGACATCTTCTCCCGGTACGACCTGATCGTCGACGGCACCGACAACTTCGCCACCCGGTACATGGTCAACGACGCGGCCGTGCTGCTCGGCAAGCCGTACGTCTGGGGTTCGATCTACCGGTTCGACGGCCAGGCGTCGGTGTTCTGGGCCGAGCACGGCCCCTGCTACCGCTGCCTCTACCCGGAGCCCCCGCCGCCCGGCATGGTCCCGTCCTGCGCCGAGGGTGGCGTGCTCGGCGTGCTCTGCGCGTCGATCGGGTCGATCCAGGTCAACGAGGCGATCAAGCTGCTCGCCGGCATCGGTGAGCCGCTCGTCGGCCGGCTGATGGTCTACGACGCCCTGGAGATGAGCTACCGCAAGATCAAGGTCCGCAAGGACCCGAACTGCGTGCTCTGCGGCGAGAACCCGACCCTCACCGACCTGATGGAGGACTACGAGGACTTCTGCGGCGCGGTCTCCGACGAGGCGCAGGAGGCGGTGGTCGACTCGACCATCACCGCGCTGGAGCTGAAGGACTGGCAGGACTCCGGCAAGGACGTCTTCCTGGTCGACGTGCGCGAGCCCGCCGAGTACGAGATCGTCCGGATCCCCGGCTCGACGCTCATCCCCAAGGGCGAGATCCTGTCCGGCGAGGCGCTGGCGAAGTTCCCGCAGGACCGGCAGATCGTGCTGCACTGCAAGTCCGGCGTCCGCTCCGCCGAGGCGCTCGCCGCGCTGAAGGCGGCCGGGTTCTCCGACGCGGTGCACGTCCAGGGCGGCGTGCTCTCCTGGGTCAAGCAGATCGACCCGTCGCTGCCCTCGTACTGAGTCGTGTCGATGGGCCCGCCCGGCTTTCCGGGCGGGCCCGTCACGCTTTCCGTGCCCCCTGGCATGGGCAAACACCCGGTCCCGCACCCCAACGGCGGATGATCTCAAGGGCCGGTGGGCGGTACCGGCCCTGACCGAGCTACCGAGGCGTAACCTCGGCCGCGCCAGTACCGTCAGTGCCGTGGTGGACTTGGACGCGGCGATCGGATTCGTCGTCGCTCACGGTGACGCGGTGGACCGCGCCCGCCTCTCCCGGCTGCGCTCCGGCGCTCCGGTGCCGTCCGACGTGCTCGACGCCGCCGAGGCCGGGCAGGCGCCGGGCGGTGGCTGGCCCGCCGTCCTCGACGGCGAGGTCGCCTCGGTCGACGCGACCTGCTTCCGCCTGGCCGAGCTGGACGACCTCGGCGCGCTGGGCCGCCCGGCCGCCCGGCACGCGCTGGACTGGCTGGCCGCTCGGCAACTGTCCGACGGCGGCTGGGACGAGGATCCGTCACTGGCCGGGCTCGCCCCCGAGTGGGCCACCCCGGGCGACCCCGAGGCGCGGCTCTACCAGACCGCCAACGCCGGGTTCTGGCTCACCGTGGCCGGACTCGACGCCCGCGCCGCCGGGCCGCTCGACCACCGGGTCGGCGGCGCGTACGCCGGTGTGGTGCAGGCGGCGGCGCAGGTGCTCGCCGCGCAGCTCGCGCCGGACGGAAGCTGGCCGTCCTTCCTGCCCGCCGGCTGGCTCGCCGCCGCGGTGCTGCACCGCCAGCAGATGTACTACGAGTCGGCGCGCATCCAGGCGGTGCTGGCCGACCGGATCCCCCGGATGTCCCCGGCCGACGTGGCCTGGCTCGCCGCCACGCTGCGCCGCGTCGACGTGGGCGAGGAGCAGTGGCTGCTGGTCGCTGCGCGTGGGCGGCTCGCCGGAACCCAGCGCAGCGACGGCGGCTGGGACAGCGACGACGGCCACCAGTTCGACGTGCACACCACGCTGCGGGCGATTCGTGCGTGCCGTCCGAACACGCCCGAGGCCCCGGTGTCCGGAGCGCCGTTCGTGGTGCCGCAGACCGCCGAGCTGCCCGCGCCACCAGCCGTACCGGCCCCGCGCCCGCGCCGGCTCCCCGCATCGGCGTCTCCGCCGCCCGTCCCCGAGTCCGCGTCTCCGCCGTCCGCGTCTACGCCTCCGCCGTCCGCGTCCGCGCCATCGGCCGGATCGGGGATCGCGCCCGGGCCGTCAGTCGGTCCGGACGGCGCGCCGGACCTGTTTCCGGCCCGGGCTCTCGGGCCCCAGACCTGGTTCCGTCCGGACGTCGAGCCGGATGCCACGCCCGGATCGGGGGCGGCGCCCGATCCGTCGGCTGGTGTTGAGGTGCCGGCCGGGCCGGACAGCGGGCAGGGGCCGTGGTCCGCCTGGATCGTCACGCCCGATCTGCTCCCCGGCGAGAGCACCGGGCCTGCTGTGCAGCCGGTGCCGGACCCGCTGCCCGGCCCGGTGCCGCCGATCGACCCCGCCACGCCGGCCGACGGAGATGCGCTCCCGATCGCGTAGCCGGCCACTGATGATCAACACCAGTTCGGCGAGGTGGTGGCATCAAAGGTGCCGGGATACCACCACTTCCCCGATCTGGCGCGCCACAGGAGGCAAAGTTCGATCAGCGCAGGTGGCCGTCCCCGGTCACCACGTACTTGGTGCTGGTCAGCTCCGGCAGGCCCATCGGGCCGCGCGCGTGCAGCTTCTGCGTCGAGATGCCGATCTCGGCGCCGAAGCCGAACTCGCCGCCGTCGGTGAACCGGGTGGAGGCGTTGACCATGACCGCGGCGGCGTCCACCCGGGCCACGAACTCCCGGGCCGTGCGCTGCGAATCGGTGACGATCGCCTCGGTGTGGCCGGTGCCGTACCGGCGGATGTGCGCGACCGCCGCGTCGAGCGAGTCGACCACGGCGACCGAGATGTCGGCGGAGAGGTACTCGGTGCCGAAGTCCTCGTCGGTGGCCGGCACCACGGCGTCGGAGTGGGCGGCGACAGCGGGCGTGCCGTGCACGGTCACCCCGGCGTCGGCGAACGCGGCCAGCACGGCCGGCAGGAACGCATCCGCGACGTCGCGGTGCACCAGCAGCGACTCGGCCGTGTTGCAAGTGGACAGGCGCTGGGTCTTGGCGTTCAGCGTGATCGCCAGGGCCTTGCCGAGGTCGGCGGCGGCGTCCACGTACACGTGGCAGTTGCCCACGCCGGTCTCGATGACCGGCACCGTCGACTCCTCGACGACGGCCCGGATCAGCGACGCACCGCCGCGCGGGATCAGCACGTCGACCAGGCCGCGGGCGCGCATCAGCTCCTTGACCGAGTCGCGCGTGCTGGAGTCGAGCAGTTGCACCGCGTCCGCCGGCAGCCCGGCGCCGGAGACCGCGTCGCGCAGCACCGCGACCAGCGCGGCGTTGGAGTGCGCAGCCGACGAGGAGCCGCGCAGCAGCGCCGCGTTCCCGGACTTCAGGCAGATCCCGGCGGCGTCGACTGTCACGTTGGGCCGGCCCTCGTAGACGATGCCGACCACACCGAACGGCACCCGCACCTGGCGCAGCTCCAGCCCGTTGGGCAGGGTCGAGCCGCGTACCACCTCGCCCACCGGGTCGGGCAGCGCGGCCATCTGGCGCAGCGCGTCCGCGATGGCCGCCACCCGGCCCTCGTCGAGCGCGAGCCGGTCCAGCACGGCCGCGGACAGCCCGGCCTCGCGCCCGGCCGCCAGGTCCGCCGCGTTCGCCGTCAGGACCTCGGGGGTACGCGCGACGAGCGCGTCGGCCATCGCGTGCAGTGCGGCGTCCTTGACGGTACGGGTGGCCGTGGCCAGGGCTTCCGCCGCGTCCCGGGCTCGCCGGGCCTGCTCGACGACGCTCATCGTGCGTACTCCTTCACCGGTGGGGCTCACAGCAGGACGAGGTCGTCGCGGTGGACAACCTCACGTTCGTACGCCGGGCCGAGCGCCGCGGCGAGTTCGGAGGTGGACCGGCCGAGCAGGCCGGGCAGCTCCACCGC
This sequence comes from Micromonospora sp. CPCC 205554, assembly GCF_036902745.1. Taxonomy (NCBI): domain Bacteria; kingdom Bacillati; phylum Actinomycetota; class Actinomycetes; order Micromonosporales; family Micromonosporaceae; genus Micromonospora; species Micromonospora sp. CPCC 205554. Next base: position 104,329 of record NZ_JBAKHP010000006.1, read on the forward strand.
GTCGTAGTTGACCAGCCCTCGGGCCACCGGCGCGCCGGCGGTGTCGACCAGGTCGACCGGGTCTCCGGCGGTGAACGCGCCGTCGACGGCGGTGATGCCGGCGGGCAGCAGCGACTTGCGACGGCCGACCACCGCCTGCACCGCGCCCGGGTCGAGGTGCAGCCGACCGCGGGGGGCGGTGGCGTGCGCGAGCCAGAAGAGGCGGGCGGCGGGCCGGCGGCTGCTCGGGTGGAAGTACGTGCCGACCGGCTCACCGGCCAGCGCCGGCGCGGCCAGCGGGGCGGCGGTCAGCACCACCGGGATGCCGAAGCCGGTGGCGATCCGGGCGGCCTCGACCTTCGTCACCATGCCGCCGGTGCCCACCCCGGCCCGGCCGGCGCCGCCGACGTCCACGCCCGCCAGGTCGCCCTCGCCGTGCACCTCGGTGATCCGGGTGCTGCCCGGGCGGGCCGGGTCGCCGGTCCAGAGCGCGTCGACGTCGGAGAGCAGCACCAGCAGGTCGGCGTCGACGAGCGCGGCGACGAGCGCGGCCAGGCGGTCGTTGTCGCCGAACCGGATCTCCTCGGTGGCCACCGTGTCGTTCTCGTTGACGATCGGCACGGCGTGCAGGTCGAGCAGCTTGCGCAGCGTCCGGTACGCGTTGCGGTAGTGCGCCCGCCGGGTCACGTCGTCCACGGTGAGCAGCACCTGCCCGACGGTGCGGCCGTGCCGGGCGAACGCGGCGGCGTACCGGCCGATCAGCAGGCCCTGGCCGACGCTGGCGGCGGCCTGCTGGGTGGCCAGGTCGCGCGGGCGCCGGGGCAGCCGCAGCGGGGCGAGCCCGGCGGCGATCGCGCCGGAGGAGACCAGCACCACCTCGCGTCCGGAGGCGGCGAGCCCGCCGAGCGTGTCGACGAGCGCGTCGACCCGGGCGTCGTCGAGGCCGCCCGACGCGGTGGTCAGCGAGGACGAACCGATCTTGACGACGATCCGTCGGGCCGAGGTGACTGCTTCGCGCACCCGACCATTCTGCGCGCCGCGGTCTGCGGGGCCGCGGCGCGTTCCCATATCGTGGCAGCTCGCGGCCGGTGGCCCGACGGAGCGACAGACGAAATCGGTTGCTAGTCGAACGAACAGTTTTGATTGTCCGGTTAGCGGCACACACCCGCGAATTTCGCTGCATAGCGTCTCGTTCATCACGAACGGGGGTTCGCAGTGATGATTCCGAGGGTTCATCGTGCCTGGTGGCTGGCGCTGCTCGTCACCGTCGGCCTCGTCGCCGGGCTGACACCGGTGCTGGCCGGTCTCCGCGACGAGACGGCGCCGGCCGTCCGGCGGGACGGCTACCGGCCGCATCCGGTGCCGCCCGAGGCGATTCCCTCGCACGAGGGAATCGCGCCGCTGGTGGACGCCGGGCTGCACGACGCCGAGAACGTCCGGATGTTCCGCATGCACGATCAGACCTGGGACCATCCGGTGGCGCAGGCCCAGTGGGGTCTGCAGAACCTGGCCGGCTGGCGGGCCACCCACAAGCGGATCTACCTGGACCGGGCGATCGCGAACGCGCAGCGCAACGTCGACCGCCGCGTCGAGTCGCGCGGCGCCTGGTGGTATCCGTACGACTTCGAGCTCACCCGGTGCAAGAAGCGTCCACTGCTGAAGCCCCGGTGGTACAGCGGCATGTCGCAGGGCCAACTGCTGAGCCTCTTCGTCGGGCTGTACGAGGAGACGCGCGACGAGACGTGGAAGACCGCCGCGGACCGGACGTTCCAGAGCCTCACCCTGCCCGTCCAGGACGGCGAGCCGTGGGCCACCTGGACCGATCGCGGGGGCTACCTGTGGCTGGAGGAGTATCCGGAGAACGACGACCCGCGCGGCGAGCAGGTGCTCAACGGGCACATCTTCTCGCTGTACGGCGTCTACGACTACTGGCGGCTCACCGGCGACGAGCGGGCGGCGGAGATCTTCGACGCGGCGGCCACCACCGTGCGCCGCTACGTGCCGACGAGGTTCCGCGTGGAGAACTGGGCCAGCCGGTACTCCATGAACTGCCGGCACTTCCACCCGAAGTACCACCAGATCCACACCCGGCAGACCCTCAAGCTGTACGAGGTCACCCACGCGACCGTCTTCGCCGAGTACGCCGACACGCTGCGGGCGGACTACCCGGCGCCGGACCTGACCGGCACTGTGCGGTTCGAGCCCGGGACACACGTGGGATACACGTACGACGCCAAGGGCACCGTCACCGGGCAGCGCGCCGTCACCCTGGACCGGCCGAGCCGGTTCGCGACGGACGAGCGCATCCGGGTGCGCGGCCGCGGCATCCACTACCGGATCACCGAGGGCCCGCTGGCGGGCTACCTGGTGCCCGAGGAGCCCGGCCGGCGGGTCCTGCTCGGGGTGGCGGTCGAGCACCGCTACCAGCCCGCACGCGTGCTGACCGCCCAGCCCGGCACGTACACCGGCTACACGTACGACCGCGACGGCGCGGTGCTCGACGCCCGGAAGGTCACCTTCGCCGCCGTGACGGAGCTGACGCTCGGCGGCACCGCCTGGGTCAACGGTGAACTCAGTTACCACGCGACCGGTGGTGAGCTGGACGGCTACTGGCTGGCCGCCCGGGGAGACCTGGCCGTCGCCTCGCTCGCCGGCTGAGGTCCCCTATGGTGGCTTTCCGTGACACCTGACGAGTACGTCGAGGCGGTGTTGGCGCTGGTCGAGCGGATCCCGCCGGGGCGGGTGATGTCGTACGGGGCGGTGGCCGACGCGCTGGCCGAGCGCTCGGGGCGGGCGTCGCCGCGGCTGGTCGGCTCGATCATGGCCCGGCACGGCGGCGGGGTGCCGTGGCACCGGGTGGTGAACGCGGCCGGCCGGCTGCCGCCGGGTCACGAGCGCAGGGCCCGGGAACGGCTGCTCGCGGAGGGGTGCCCGCTGCGCGGCGACCGGGTGGACCTGGCGGCGGCCTCCTGGTCGCCGGAGGAGGGGATGTGACCCGGGCCATAACGTGAGTAGCATTCGGCTCCATGACAGCTTCGGGCCTGCCCCGCCGGGTGCACCTCGGGTACGCGCTGGGCTCCCTGGTCACCGGCGCGTTCGGCACCGTGCCCGGGCTGCTCCTGCTGCCGTACCTCACCGACACGCTCGGCGTCGCCGCCGGGTTGGCCGCGCTGCTGGTGCTGCTGCCGAAGGCGTGGGACGTGCTGGTCAACCCGGTCGCCGGGCGGATCTCCGACCGGACCCGCTCCCGCTGGGGCGCGCGCCGGCCGTATCTCCTCGGCGGCGGGCTGGCGCTCGCCGTCCTGTTCGCCTCGATCTTCGCCGCGCCGTTCGCGAACGGTCCGGCCGCCGCCGCGTACGTGGCCCTGGCGTTTCTGGCCACCGCCACCGCGTTCGCGTTCTTCCAGGTGCCGTACGTGGCCATGCCGGCCGAGCTGACCGCCGACCCGGCGGAGCGTACCCGGTTGATGACCTGGCGGATCGCGGTGCTGGCGCTGGCCATCCTGGTCTCCGGCGCGGTGGCCCCGGCGGTGGTGACCGCGGGCGGCGACGGCGTTCCCGGTCACCGGTGGATGGGCCTGTTCGTCGCCGCGCTGATCGTCGCCGGCACCGTCGGCGTCTTCCTCGGCACCCGGTCCGCGCCGACCGGGACGGTCGGGGAGAGCGAGCCGAGCCTGCGCGCGCAGCTCGCGGTCGCCACGAGCAACCGGCCGTTCCGGGTGCTGCTGATCTGCTTCGTGATCCAGTCCGCCGGGGTGGCCACCGTGCTGGCCGGGGTGAAGTACTTCGCCGACCAGGTGCTGCGCGAGCCGGACACCGGCCCGACGCTGCTGTTCGCCTGCTTCGTCGCGCCCGCGCTGCTGGTCATGCCGCTCTGGTCCCGGGCCGGCGCCCGGCTGGGCAAGCGGGCGTCGCTGGTCGCCGCGTCGCTGATCTTCGCGGCGGGGGCGCTGACCCTGGTCGCCGCGCCCGCGCTGCCCGCCGCCGCGGCCTACGCGGTGGTCGCCGTGATCGGCGTCGGGTACGCCGGTCAGCAGGTGTTCGCGCTGGCCATGCTGCCGGACTGCATCGCGTACGACACCGCGCGCACCGGGCGGCGGCAGGCCGGGGTGTTCACCGGGCTGTGGACCGCCGGGGAGACGTTCGGGCTGGCGCTGGGGCCGGGCATCTACGGGCTGGTGCTCCAGCTCTCCGGCTACGTCTCCTCGTCCACCGGGACCGCCGCCGCCCAGTCGGACACGGCCCGGCTCGGCGTGCTGCTCGGCTTCACGGTGCTGCCCGCCCTGCTGGTGGCGATCCCGCTGGTGCTGCTGCGCGGCTACACCCTGACCCCGGCACAACTGGCCACCGCGTCCGAGGCCACCGCGCCCGGACCCACCGCGCCCGGGGCCACCGGGGCCGGCACCCCGGCCGCGCGGGCGTGAGCACCGCACCGCCCGGCCCGTCCACGAGAGGAACCACCCGATGACCGACACGGCAGAGCTGGGCGCGCTGCCCGCGCGGGGAATGCCCGCGGCAGAGGTGCTCGACGAGATCCGCGCGCTGCGGGACGCCGACCGGCCGACGCACGGCGGGCGGCTGTTCGCGTACGTCTACGACCCCGGCGTGGCCGGGCTGGACGCGCTGGCGCAGGCCGCGTACGCGGAGAGCGCGCACGTCAACGGCCTCGACCCGACCGCGTTCCCGTCGCTGCTGGCGATGGAGAACACGCTCGTCGGCGCTGCCGCCCGACTGCTCGGCGGCGGCCCCGGCACCGGCGCGCCGGACGTGGTCGGCAGCGTCACCAGCGGCGGCACCGAGTCGCTGCTGCTCGCCGTCAAGGCGGCCCGGGACGCCCGGCCCGACCTGACCGGGCCGCGGATCGTGGCGCCGGCGAGCGCGCACGCCGCGTTCGCCAAGGCGGCGCACTACCTGCGGGTCGCGCTCGACACCGTGCCTGTCGACCCGGTGACGTTGCGCCCGGACGTGGCCGCCGTGGCCGCCGCGATCCGCCCGGAGACCGTGCTGGTGGTGGCGTCCGCCCCGTCGTACGCGCACGGGGTGGTCGACCCGGTGACGGAGATCGCCGCCGTCGCGCAGGCCGCCGGGGTGCGCTGCCACGTGGACGCCTGCTTCGGTGGCTGGGCGCTGCCCTGGCTGCGCCGGCTCGGCGCGCCGGTGCCGCCGTTCGACTTCGCCGTACCGGGGGTCACCTCGATCTCGGTGGACCTGCACAAGTACGCGTACGCGCCGAAGGGCGTCTCGGTGCTGCTGCACCGCGATCCGGCGCTGCGCGCCCCGCAGTTCTTCGCGTACGCCGACTGGCCCGGGTACACGATGGTCAACCCGGTGATCGCCTCGACCCGGTCCGGCGGGCCGATCGCCGCCGCGTACGCCACACTCCGCCACCTCGGCGAGGACGGCTACCTGCGGCTGGCCGCCGCGACCCGGGACGCGGTCGCCGGGCTGGCCGACGCGGTACGGGCCACCGGCGGCCTGCGGCTGATGGCCGAACCGGAGACCACAGTCGTCTGCTTCACCAGTGACGATCCCGGGCTCGACCTGTTCGTGCTGGTCGACGAGCTGACCGCGCGCGGCTGGCACACCCAGCCCCAGCTCACGTACGCCGATCTGCCGGCCAGTGTCCACCTCACGGTGACCGCGGCGGTGGCGCCCCGGGTGGCCGAGTTCGGCCCGGCGCTGGCCGAGGCGGTCGCGGCGGCCCGCGCCGCCGGGCCGGTCGTGCTGCCGCCGGAACTGCTGGCGCTGGCCGGCAGCCTCACGCCGGAGGCGCTGACCCCCGAGCTGGTGGCCGGGCTGGCCGACGGGCTCGGCCTGGCCGGCGGCGCCGGGGTGCCGGACCGGATGGCCGTGGTGAACACGCTGCTCGACGCCGCCCCGGCGCGGTTGCGGGAACGGCTGCTCGCGGAGTTCGTCGGGCTGCTCCAGCGCCCCACCTGGTGACGGGAGGCTCGTCCGTTCGGCGGCGAAGTCGGGCGTTTCGGCGCCCGGAGCCCGTGCCCGTCCCTGCCTAGCATCAGGGCACATCGATGACACGGGGAGTGTTGCCATGATCACCGCGAAGTCACCACCTGTCCGCCGGTTCGTCGCAGTGATCGCGGCCGGCGCGATGGTCGGTCTGGCGCCGGCCGGTACCGCCCCGGCCGCGCCACCCGGCCCGGACCGCAGCGCCGACGTCTCAGTCGTGGACCCCGGATGGGCGCCGGACCCGCTGGCCGACGGTGTGCCGCAGCTGCCTTCGCGGGACGTGGCGAAGACCAAGGAGCAGCAGCGGCGGGAACGGGCGAGCGGGGCCACCGCCGCAGCCGCGTACGCCCGTGACGGGCACCTGCCGAAGCCGCTGCCGCTCGCCGCCCAGCCCACGAACAGCAATCCCGCGCCGCTGGTCGACCGGGGACTGCACGACGCGCAGGGCGTCCGCATGTTCAGCTTCGCCGGGAAGACCTGGAACCACCCGGTCGGCCAGGCGCAGTGGGGCCTGAGCAACCTGGCCGCCTACCGGATCAGCGGCGACAAGCGGTTCCTCGACCGGGCCGTCGCCAACGCCCAGCGCAACATCGACCGCCGGGTCGAGTCCCGGGGCGCCTGGTGGTATCCGTACGACTTCGACCTGAGCCGCTGCGCGGGCCGCCCGCTGCTGCGCGCCCCCTGGTACAGCGGGATGGCGCAGGGCGAGATGCTCAGCCTCTTCGTCGGCCTGGCCGAGATCACCGGCGCGGCGAAGTGGCGGACGGCGGCGGACAACACGTTCCTGAGCCTGACGCTGCCGGTCGCCGCCAACGCGCCCTGGGCGAGCTGGGTCGACCCCAACGGCTACCTCTGGCTGGAGGAGTACCCGGTGACCTTCGGCACCACCGGGGAACGGGTCCTCAACGGGCACACCTTCGCCCTCTACGGCGTGTACGACTACTGGCGGCTCACCGGCGACGAGCGCGCGGTGGCCGTCTTCGACGGCGCGGCCAGCACCGTCCGGCGGTACCTGCCGACCCACTTCCGCGTCACCCGGTGGGCCAGCAAGTACTCGATGGGCTGCGCGCAACCGCACGTGAAGTACCACCAGGTCCACACCGCGCAGAACCTCAAGCTCTACGAGATGACCACGTCGGCCACCTTCGCCACGTACGCGTACCTGCTGCGCTCGGACTACCCGGCGCCCGCCGTCAACGGGGCCGTGTCGTTCGCGGCCGGCACCCACGTCGGCTACACCTTCTCCAGCACCGGGGCCGTCCGGAGCCAGAAGACGCTCAAGCTCGCCCGGGCCTCCGGCGCCCAGGCCAGCCAGCGGGTCCGCGTGTACGGGCGGGGCATCTACTACCAGATCGCCAACGGCGCGCTCGCCGGTTACCTCGTCCCCGAGGCGTACGGGCAGCGCGTCCTGCTCGGCAAGGCGGTCGAGCACCGCTACGAGCCGGCCCGCACACTCTCCTTCCAGCCGGGCACCTACACCGGGTACGCCTACGACGCGGCGGGCAACGTGACCGGCTCCAAGCGGCTCACGTTCCCGGCCGCCTCGGTCGCGCCGCTGGGCGCCACCGCCTGGGTGAACGGCCGGCTCAGCTACCAGGTCACCGCCGGGGCGTACGTCGGTTACTGGCTGCCCCACACCACCGGGCTGGCCTTCACCTGAGCCCGAGCAACGAGCGGCCCGCCCGGAGTCCGGGCGGGCCGCACGTGTCGGGTGGCTCAGTCGGTCGCGCGGACGCTGAACGTCGTGGTGTCGTCCGCCGGGTCGACGTCCGCGACCGGCTCACGCTCGTAGACGGCCTGCACGGTGAACGAGCCGCTGCCCAGTTCGCCGGCCGAGGTGCCGGCCGGCGCCCGGAGGACGACGTCGAACGTGCGCTCCTCGCCCGGCATGAACCGGCCGCCGGGGACGTCGAACCAGTCCGGGAAGCTGGGCAGGTCCTGCGGGTCGGTGGCCCACACCTCGACCCCGGCGGGCAGGCTCGCCCGCACGTCGAGCCGGAACGACGGGGCGTCGTTGCCGTAACGCACGGTCACCGGCATCCGGCCCAGCAGGGCTCCGTCGGCCTGACGGGTCAGCGTCACGTCGCCGCCGCGGATGGTCAGGTCCGTCTCGGTGGCCTGCCGGTAGACGCGCGGGTTGCGGACGCTGCCCGAGGTGGACCGGAACACGGTCCGGAAGGAGTCCCGGTCCGACACCCGGGTGCCGCCGTCCGGCACCACCGCGACCGAGCCGCCCCGCGCGGTCATCGGGTAGGTGCGCGCTGTCGTCCAGACCTGGAAGTCGAGGCGGAGGGTCACGCTGCCGCCGGCCGTGACCCGGCCGCCGTAGCTCTCGACGACCCGGCGGTTCTGCTCCATCCCCACCGTGAACCAGGGCGAGCCGTTGTCGAGGCCGACGAAGGAGCCACCGGCCGGCTCGGTGATGCGCAGGCCGGCGGTGGCGTCGGCCCGGCCCCGGTTGCTGATCGTCGTGGTCAGCGTCCCGACGTACCCCTTGTCGGTCGGCGTCAGCACCAGCGTCTCGGCGTCGACGGTCAGGCGCGCCGTGGTGCCGCCGGCCGCGGCGGCGGGTGCGGCCGGCGCGAACAGCGCCGCCGCCCCGGCGAGCAGCGCGGCGGCCACTCGAGTGGTTCGTGTGGTCATGGCAGGTCCTCCGTGATCCCCGTGGTGGGCGGCGGTGGTTCCGTCCGCCCGACAGTGGTGACACACGCCGGCACCGCGGACCGTTGCCCGGGTGCCCTGTCGGGGGTACGACACCGGAACGCGGCCGCGGGCGCTGTGGTTGACTGGCACCTCGGGGTTCTGCGAGGGAGGCCAGAGATGCAGGTGCCGGCCGTGCTCGGCGAGCCGATCCGGTTCGTGCTGAACTGGGGCCGCCGCTACTCGCTCTGGGTCTTCAACTTCGGCCTGGCCTGCTGCGCCATCGAGTTCATCGCGACCAGCATGGGCCGGCACGACTTCATGCGGCTCGGCGTGATCCCGTTCGCCCACGGGCCCCGGCAGGCCGACCTGATGGTGGTCAGCGGCACCGTCACCGACAAGATGGCCCCGGCGGTCAAGCGGCTCTACGACCAGATGCCCGAGCCGAAGTACGTGATCTCGTTCGGCGCCTGCTCCAACTGTGGCGGCCCGTACTGGGACTCCTACTCGGTGACCAAGGGCGTCGACCAGCTCATCCCGGTCGACGTGTACGTGCCCGGCTGCCCGCCCCGCCCGGAGGCGCTGCTGCACGGCATCCTCCGCCTCCAGGAGAAGATCGCCGCCGAGCAGTCCGGCGTCGGCGGCGTGCCGCGCCCGGATGCGCTCACCTCCCCGGCGGACGCCGTCGCGCGGCCGGTCGAGTCGCTCACCGCGCCCCCGGTGCGTCCGCCGGCCGGCTGACCCGTCGGGTGGCGACGCGGGTCTAGCCTGCGGCTCATGACCGACCTCGCGGAGGAGCGCTCCGCATTCATCATCGACGTGCTGACCGAGGAGTTCGGCGCGTCCATGGCGATCGACCCGGCGGCGTTCCGCCGCAAGTTCCGCAAGATGGCGGCGTCACCGTTCGCCTTCTACCGGGGCAGCGCCGCGCTGTTCTACGCCGACCAGCGCGGCGACTTCGGCAGCGACCGGTTCCTCGACGACCGGACCAGCCGGGTGTGGATCCACGGCGACCTGCACGCCGAGAACTTCGGCACCTACATGAACGCCTCCGGGCAGCTCGTGTTCAACGTCAACGACTTCGACGAGGCGTACGTCGGGCCGTTCACCTGGGACCTGAAGCGCTTCGCCGCGAGCGTGGCGCTGCTCGGCTACGCCAAGGCGCTCTCCGACCGGGTGATCGGCGAGCTGGTGACCGGCTTCGCCCGGTCGTACCTGGCCGAGCTGCGGGCCATCGCCGCGGGCGGGGACGACGCGATCGGCTCGATCACGCTGGACAACGCCGACGGCGTGCTGCGCCGGGTGCTCCAGCAGGCGCGGCTGAACACCCGGGTGGACCTGCTCGCCGCGCAGACCACGATCGACAACTACGAGCGCCGGTTCTCCCTCGGCGACGGCGTGCACGAGATCGACGACGCCACCCGGGAGAAGGTGTGCGCCGCGTTCGCCGGCTACCTGCACTCGCTGCCGGACTCGACCACCCGGATGCGCCCGGTCGCCGCGGGCATCAAGGACGTGGTGCTGCGCAAGGGCGTCGGCATCGGGTCGGCCGGGCTGCCGTCGTACAACCTGCTGCTGGAGGGGCACACCCAGGCGCTGGAGAACGACGTCGTCATCTACATGAAGCAGGCGCAGGTGCCGGCCGTGGCGCGGTACGTCGACGACGAGCGGGTCCGGTCGTACTTCCGGCACCAGGGGCACCGCACCGCCGAGTCGCAGCGCGCGTTGCAGGCGCACGCCGACCCGTGGCTGGGCTTCACCGAGCTGGACGGCGTCGGGCAGCTCGTCGCCGAGGTGTCCCCGTACGCGGCGGACCTGGACTGGGCCGACGTGAACGAGCCGGAGGAACTCGCCGGGGTGCTCGCCGACCTGGGCCGCGCGGTAGCCCGGATGCACTCGGTCGCCGACGACGAGTCCAGCCACGACCTGGTCGACTACTCCACCGAGGAGGCGATCGTCGCGGTCGTCGACGCCGGCCCGGAGGCGTTCGTCGACTACCTGGTCGACTTCGGGCACCGGTACGGGATCCGGGCGCGCGAGGACCACCAGCTCTTCGTGGACCTGTTCCGCAACGGCCGGCTGCCCGGTATCTGAGAGGGCCGGGGCGCCCGATCCGGCGCCCCGCCTCACTGCGTGAAGTCCAGCACCGCCTTGATGTCCTCGCCGGTCGACGCGTACGCCTCGCGGTAGTTCGACAGCGGCACCCGGCGGGTGATCAGCGACGTCAGCCACGACTGTTCGGCCCGGGCGAGCGCCTCGGCGGCCATCTCCCAGTGCCGCCGTCCGGCGTTCACCGAGCCGAACACCACGTTGTTCTCCAGCACCAGTTCCCGGTTGAGCGCCCCGGCGTCGAAGTCGATGGTCCGGCCGCCGCTGGACACACCGGTCAGGCAGACGATGCCGGTCGGCGCGGCCTTGCACATGGCGTCCAGCACCACGGTGGGCGCGCCGGTGCACTCGATCACCACGTCCGGCTTCACGTCCAGCTCGGGCACAGTCGCCGTGTGGTACGTCGCGCCGAGCGCCCGCACCAGCTCCGGCTTCGGCCCGGTGGTGTTGCGGTCCAGCACGTGCACCGACAGCCCGCGCTGGCTGCCCAGCAGCGCGGCCAGCAGCCCGATCGGCCCGGCGCCGGTGACCAGCACGGTCATCGGTTTCCACTCGGAACGGCGGCCGATCCGCTCGATGTGGTCCCACGCCTTCGCCACCACGCTCGTCGGCTCCAGCAGCACGCCCACCGATGCGAGGGCCGGGTCCAGGCCGACGGCGAACTTGGGCTGCAACCGCCAGCGTTCCCGGGCGAAACCGGGCAGTCCCTTAATGCCGTGCTCGGTGTACCGCCCGTTGCGGCACATGTCCCACTCGTCCACCGCGCAGTTCGCGCAGGGCACCGGATCGGGATGGCGGACCACGCCGGCGACCAGGTCGCCGACGTGCAACGTGCCGGTCGGATCATCCAGCACGCGGCCCAGCGACTCGTGCCCGAGCACCAGCCGCTCCTGGTCCGGCGGCGCCTCGCCGTACTCGCCGGCCACGATCTCGTGGTCGGTGCCGCAGACACCGACGGCCAGCGCCTCGACCAGGATCGCGCCCTCCTCGGGCGGTGGCTCGGGCCAGTCCTCGACGAGCCGCAGCGAATCCGGTACACCGGGGGTCACAGTCACAGCGCGCACGGACCTCATCTTTCCGCGCGCTGCCGCCGCCCGTCCGGCAAAGCGGTGATCCCGGCACGGGCGGCCCGACCCGGCCCGCAGCCGTCGGCAATAGGATCAGCGCATGACTCCGGAAGAGGTCGGCCGGCGAGTGGTCGCGCTGCTCGCGCCCGTCGAGGCCACCGCGTCCGTCTCCGGCGGTCAGGGGTACGCCCGCGCGACCGTCGACGTACCCCCGGCGAGCTGGGCGGACGCGGTGCGCGCGGCGCGCGACGACGCCGAGCTGGGCCTGGATTTCCTGGACTGGCTGTCGGCGGTGGACGAGCTGGCCGGCGGCTTCGACGTGGTGCTGCACCTCTGGTCGGTCCGGCACCGGCACGGGCTGCTGCTGCGTACCCGGGTGCCCCGGGACACGCCGGTGGTCGCGTCGGTGGTCGACCTGTTCCCCGGCGCCGCGTGGCACGAGCGCGAGACGCACGAGATGTTCGGCATCGACTTCGCCGGCCACGACGAGCTGCGGCCGCTGCTGCTGCCACCCGAGTTCGAGGGGCACCCGCTGCGCAAGGAGTTCGTCCTCGCCTCCCGGGTCGCCAAGCCGTGGCCCGGCGCGAAGGAACCGGGCGAGTCGGAGGCGGGCGGCGGCCGCCGGCCGGTCCGGCCGCCGGGCGTGCCCGCGCCGGGGGAATGGGGCACGACGCCCACGCCGGCGGGTGCGGCGGGCGCCGGTGAGGGCCCCCGAGGGGGTACGCCGGCGCGTCCGGCCCGGGAACGCCCGGCGCGGCCCGCTCCGGGCGAGCGTCCCGCGCGGTCCGCTGCTGCTCCGGCGGCCGGTGAGGCGGGTCCGCTCGGGCGGCCGCTGCCCGGGGAACGGCCGACCGGGCCGCCCCGCCAGGAGCCGGAGCCCGACGCGGCGGGGGAGAGCTGATGCCGGACTGGTTGGAGCTGGTCCTGCGGGTGGCGGGGGTGCTCGTCGCGTTCCTCACGCTGCCGCTGATCGTGGGTCAGGCCGAGCACAAGGTGATGGCGCACATGCAGGGCCGGCTGGGTCCGATGTACGCGGGCGGCTTCCACGGATGGGCGCAGCTGGTCGCCGACGGGATCAAGTTCGTGCAGAAGGAGGACGTCACCCCGCGCGACGCGGACCGGCCGGTGTTCCGACTGGCGCCCGCGGTGGCGCTGGTGCCGTACCTGCTGGTGCTGCTCGTCATCCCGCTCGGGCCGGGTGACCTGGTCGCCCAGCCGCTGGACATCGGCCTGTTCTTCGTGCTCGCCGTGGTGGGCGTCGGCGTGCTGGCGGTGCTCATGTCCGCGTGGGCGTCGGCGAACAAGTACAGCCTGCTCGGCGGGCTGCGCGGCGCGGCCCAGCTGCTCGGGTACGAGCTGCCGCTGGTGCTGGCCGCCGCCTCGGTGGCGATGGCGGCCGGCACGCTCAGCCTGCCCGGCATCGTGGAGGCGTGGCAGCCGTGGTGGCTGCTGTGGCAGGCGCCGGCCATGGTGATCTTCTTCGTGGCCGGGCTGGCGGAGATCCGCCGCCCGCCGTTCGACATGCCGGTGGCCGACTCCGAGCTGGTCTTCGGCTACATGACCGAGTACACCGGCCTGCGGTTCGCGTTCTTCCTGCTCGCCGAGTACGTGGGCATCGTGGTGATCGCGGCGCTGACCACTGTGCTGTTCCTCGGCGGCTGGCAGGGCCCGTTCGCCGACGCGCAGCTCGGCTGGCTGTGGACGCTGCTCAAGGTCTTCGCCGTCGCCTTCGTGATCATCTGGCTGCGGGTGAGCTACCCGAGGCTGCGCGAGGACCAGCTCCAGCGCCTCTGCTGGCTGGTCCTGGTCCCCCTGGCCCTGGCCCAGCTCGTCCTGACCGCCGCAGTCCGCCTGGCCCTCTAGCCCACCCGCCCTCCCCCCGGCCCTCGCCCGCCCCACCTCCCCGGCGATCTTGCAGTTCCTGCCTCGACAAAAAGGGCAAAGCGCACAGATTCCGGGCCCGAAGTGCAAGATCGCCGGGGCGGGGCGGGTCAGCGCAGGGGGGTGTGGGTCGGGTCCACCCGCTCGGACTCGGGTGGGGGCGGGGGTGGGGTGCCGTCGCCGAAGGGGCGGCCGCCCAGCTCCTCCCGTCCGTGCGGGGTGAGCCAGTTGCTCAGGTCGGGGCCGAGCGGCACGATCCCCGTCGGGTTGATGTCCCGGTGGACCTCGTAGTAGTGCCGCTTGATGTGGTCGAAGTCGATGGTGTCGCCGAAGCCGGGCGTGGTGAACAGGTCCCGCGCGTACGCCCACAGCACCGGCATCTCGCTGAGCTTCTGCCTGTTGCACTTGAAGTGCCCGTGGTAGACCGGGTCGAAGCGGACGAGCGTGGTGAACAGCCGCACGTCCGCCTCGGTGATCGTGTCGCCGACCAGGTACCGCTGCCCGGCCAGCCGCTCGCTCAGCCAGTCCAGCCGGTCGAACAGCCGGTGGTACGCCGTGTCGTACGCCTCCTGGCTGCCGGCGAAGCCGCACCGGTAGACGCCGTTGTTGACGTCTGCGAAGACGACCTCGTTGACCTCGTCGATCTCGCCGCGCAGCGGTTCCGGGTAGAGGTCCGGCGCGCCCGGCCGGTGGTACGCCGTCCACTCGGTGGTGAGATCCAGGCTCATCTGGGCGTAGTCGTTGGTCACCACCTGCCCGGTGGACACGTCGACGAGCGCCGGGACGGTGATGCCGCGCTCGTAGCCGGGGAAGCGGGCGAAGTACGCGTCGGCCAGCCGCTCGATGCCGAGCACCGGGTCCTTGCCGTCCGGGTCCAGGTCGAACGTCCAGCTCCGCTTGTCGTGGGTGGGCCCGGCCACGGCCATCGAGATGGCGTCCTCCAGCCCGAGCAGCCGCCGGACGATGATCAGCCGGTTGGCCCACGGGCAGGCCCGGCTGACCGCCAGCCGGTAGCGGCCCGGCTCCACCGGCCAGCCGTTGCTCCCGTCCGCCGTGATCCGGGTGGCGATGTAGCGCTGGTCGCGGGTGAACTCGCCACCCGGCTCCACGTACTTGCCGCCGGTCCGGTCCAGGACCTCGTCGTCGCTGCCCACACCCACCTCCGAGTTCGCTTTCCGCTCCCATCATGGTCGCTCCGGCGGCTCCCGGCAGGGCGAGTGCCCCGGAGACCGGCAGGGCGAGTGCTGCGGACAGGGGCATAGGCTGCCCGCCGTGACCGATGTGGAGGCGGCAGCCCGGCGTTTCGTCGCCGACGTGTGGAACGCGGGGCGCGAGGAGAGCGCGTACGAGCTGGTGGCACCGGACTGCCCGGGGCTCGGCGGCACCGGCCCGGCGGCGGTGCTGGCGTGGCACCGGGACCGGCGGGCGTCGTTCCCCGATCTGCGCTACAAGACCGTCGAGGTGGTGGCGGCCGGTACGCGGGTCGCGGTGCGCTGGCGGGCCGCCGGCACCCAGGCCGGCCAGTTCGGCCCGGTGCCGCCGACCGGCCGCGTGGTCAGCTACTCCGGGGCCACGTTCCTGCGCTTCGACGACGACGGCCGGATCGTGGACGTGTGGAGCGTCAACGAGCTGTTCCAGGTGCTCCAGCAGCTCGGCGTGGAGATGCTGCCCCCACTCACACCCGGCGAGGCGTGATCCGGCTGATCGGCAGGTTCACCGGGAACGGCTCGCCGGTGTCGACGAACTTCGTCCACCGGCCGGTCTCCGTGTAGACCTCGTGCACCGGATCGATCTTGTAGGTGTAGACGACGATGCCTTCGTCCTCGATCTCGATCCGCCAGTGGAACGGAATCCCGGCCTGGGCGTAGAGCGCCGGCTTGAGGACGCGGTCGATGGACCGGGTGCTGGGCGAGACGATCTCCACGGCGAGCACCACCTCGTGCGGCTCGTACCGGGACGGCTCGCGTGCCGCGGCGGTAGCGGTGGTGACCAGGACGTCCGGGATGAAGGAGCGGGTGCGGTTGATGCGCACCTCCACACCCTGGGTCACGTCGTACCCGTCGGGGCAGTCCTCGTCGAGAGCCACCATGAGCAGGGCGGCGATGCTCTGGTGGATCCGGGTGGGGGAGGGGGACATGAGCAGTACTCCATCGAGCAGTTCGCGGCGGCGACCGTCCTCCGGCAGCGCGTCCAGATCGTCTGTCGTCCACCCGCCCTCGGGGGGGTAGTCGCTCTCCAGCGCGGCGGTCATCGGTGAGCCCTTCCCGGTGCGTCCTTCTCCCCGTGCTCACGATACCGCCGCCAAGAGCCGGGTGGTGGTCGCGCGCGCCGGGGCCACAGGGCAGGATGGGCGGCATGAGCGAGCACGGTGGAGTGCCCGGCGGGGGCCTGGTGAAGGGCCTGGCGGTCACGTTGAAGACGATGACCCGCCGCTCGACCACCCAGCAGTACCCGGACGTCGAGCCGGAGCTGCCACCCCGCTCCCGCGGCGTGATCGCGCTGCTGGAGGAGAACTGCACGGTCTGCATGCTCTGCGCCCGCGAGTGCCCGGACTGGTGCATCTACATCGACTCGCACAAGGAGGAGGTGGCGGTGCCCGGCGCCGCCCGCCCCCGCCAGCGCAACGTGCTCGACAAGTTCGACATCGACTTCTCGCTCTGCATGTACTGCGGCATCTGCGTCGAGGTCTGCCCGTTCGACGCGCTCTACTGGTCGCCGGAGTTCGAGTACGCCGAGTACGACATCAAGGACCTGCTGCACGACAAGGACCACCTCGGGGAGTGGATGGCCACCGTGCCGCCGCCGCCGGCCCACGACCCGCTCGGCGACCCCTCCAAGGAGGAGACCACCGCCGCCCGGAAGGCGGCGGGTCCGTCGGCCCGTCCGGCTCCTTCCCGGGTACGCCCCGACGCCGCCACCGATCCGGGCGGAGGCGCTGCCTCATGACCGGTGCGGACGTCCTGCTGCTCGCGCTCGGGGCGGTGGCGGTGGGCTCCGGTGCGCTGGTGGTCGCCACCCGGCACCTGGTCCGGGCCGGGTTGTGGCTGGTGGTGTGCCTGGGCGCGCTGGCCGGTGACTACCTGGTGCTGACCGCCGAGCTGGTGGCCTGGGTGCAGGTGCTCATCTACGTGGGCGCGGTGGTGGTGCTGCTGTTGTTCGCGGTGATGCTGACCCGCGCGCCGATCGGCCCGTCGGACGACCTGGACCGGCCGGGCTGGGCCGCCGCGCTCGTCGGCGCGGGCAGCGGCCTCGGCCTGGCGGTGCTGCTGATCGACGCGTTCCGCTGGTCCCGGGTGGACCTGCCCGCCGCGGGCACCGCCGAACGCCTCGGCGAGCAGGTGTTCCGCTCCTGGGTGCTGCCGTTCGAGGTGCTGTCGGTGCTGCTGCTGGCCGCGCTGGTCGGCGCGATCGTGCTCTCCCGCCCCGACATCGGCCGCCGGTCCGCCGACGAGGGCGGGCGCCCGTGAGACCGGTCATCCCGTACGTCACCGCCGCGCTGCTGTTCGGCCTCGGCGTGTACGGCGTGCTGCGCCGTCGCAACGCCGTCCTGGTGCTGATGGCGGTGGAGCTGATGCTGAACGCGGTGAACCTGGTGCTGGTCACCGCCGACACCACCGTGCAGGCCGTGCTGCCGCACTCCGGTCAGGTGTTCGCGCTGTTCGTGATCGTGCTGGCCGCCGCCGAGATCGGTGTCGGGCTCGCCATCGTGCTTCAGCTCTACCGGCTGCGCGCCGGCGTCACAGTCGACGACGTGCCTCTCGACGAACCGGCACCGGCGGTCGCGGTGGCTCCGGGCGGGCTGCCGGTGCCGGAAGCGCCGGGCACGGAAGGAGCGGTCCGGTGAGCACGCCGACGCTGTGGCTCGCGGCGGTGCTGCCGGCCGCCCCGCTCGTCGCCGGGCTGCTCGGCCTGCTGCTGCCGCCCGCACCGCGCCAGGACCGGGCGTCGGCCCGGCGGTCGGCGGTCGCGCTGGGCGTGGCTGGTGCGGCCGTGTCGCTGCTGGCCGCGCTGGCGCTGCTGGTCCGGGTCGACGCCCCGGTCGAGGCGTCCACCACCTGGGTCGACCTGGGCGGGCTGCGGGTCACGCTGGGCCTGCGGCTGGACGGCGTGGCGGCGCTGGTCGCCACCGCTGTCGCCGCCGTCGCGCTGGCCGTCCAGGTCTACTCGATCGGCTACCTGCGCCGGGGTCCGCACGACGACGTGGACGTCGACCACCGCTACCCGCCGTACGCGGCCCAGCTCAGCCTCTTCACCGCCGCCATGCTCACGGTGGTGGTGTCCGGCGACCTGATCATGCTGCTGGTCGGCTGGGAGGTGATGGGCGTCTGCTCGTACCTGCTCATCGCCCACGACCGGCGGCTGCCCGAGGCGCCCGGCGCGGCGGTGAAGGCGTTCCTGGTCACCCGCGTGGGTGACGTCGGCTTCCTGCTCGGCATCGCGCTGCTGGGCGTGAACGCGGGCAGCTTCCGGATCGCCGACGTGCTGGCCCACGACTACGGCACGGGTACGCTCACCGCCGCCTGCCTGCTGCTGCTCGCCGGGGTGGCGGGCAAGAGCGCCCAGTTCCCGCTGCACACCTGGCTGCCCGACGCGATGGCCGGTCCCACGCCGGTGTCCGCGCTGATCCACGCCGCGACGATGGTCGCCGCCGGGGTGTACGCGGTGGCCCGGCTGTTCCCGCTGTTCGAGCGCGCACCGGCCGCGCTCGCCGTGCTGGGCGTGATGGCCGCGATCACCATGCTGCTCGGGGCGTTCGCCGCCACCGCCCAGGACGACATCAAGCGGGTGCTCGCCTGGTCGACGGTGTCCCAGATCGGCTACATGACCGGCGCGCTCGCGGTCGGCGCGCCCGCTGCCGCGCTGTTCCACCTGCTCACCCACGCCGCGTTCAAGGCGCTGCTGTTCCTCGCCGCCGGTGCGGTGATCCACGCCGTCGGCACCACGCTGATGTCCCGGATGGGCGGCCTGCGTGCCGCCATGCCGGTGACGTTCTGGTGCATGGTGGTCGGCCTGGGCGCGCTCGCCGGCGTACCCCCGCTCTCGGGTTTCTGGAGCAAGGACGGCGTGCTCGCCGCCGCCGAGGCGGCCGCGCTCGACGGCGCCGGGCCGACAGCGGCCTGGGTGGGCTGGCTGGTCTGGCTGGCCGGGCTGGTCGGGGTGGCGGTGACCGCCTGGTACGCGACCCGCCTGCTGCTGCGCACCTTCCTCGGCAACACCCGCACGCCGCTGCTGCGCCCGCACGACCCGCCCGCGCTGCTGCGCTGGCCGGTGCTGCTGCTCACGGTCCCGGCCGCGCTGCTGGGCCTGGCCGCGTTCGCGCCCTGGTTCGCCGACCGCCTGCGGGTGCCCGGCGACGACAGCGGCGAGGCGGTCGAGCTGGTGCACCTGGCGCCGAACCTGATCCTGCCGTTCCTGCTGCTGCTCGTCGGCGCGGGCGTCGCCTGGGCGGGCTGGCGCCGCGACCCGGCCGCCGACCCGGCCCGCTTCCTGGGTCCGCTGCGGCCGGTGTTCGCCCGGGCGTTCCGGCTCGACGACGTCCAGCACACGCTCGTCGTACGCCCGGCGGGCGCGCTCGCGCGGGTCGTGCGTACCGGTGACGAACTGGGCGTGGACGGCCTGGTCGAGGGCAGCGGCCGGGCGGCGGTCGAGGTGGGCGGCGGCCTGGCCGCGCTGCACCGGGCGGCGCTGCCGCGCGCGGCGGCCGGGGTGCTGGCCGGCGCGCTGCTGATCGGCCTCGCGGTCGCGCTGATCGGAGTGACCTCATGACGTTCGGGCAGGTCCTGCTGGTCGCCGTGGTCGCGGTCCCGGCGCTCGGCGCGCTGGCCACCGCAGCCGTGCCGGGCGACCGGGCCGGGCGGGTGGCCGGCACCGTGGCCGCCGCGCTGACGCTGCTGGTGACGCTGCCGCTGGTCGGCGGCGACCACGGCTGGTTCGGGTACGGGCCACGCCCGGCGGTGCAGCCGTGGCACCAGCTCGACCTGCCGTGGGTGCCCGGGCTCGACCTGCGCTTCCACCTCGGCGTGGACGGCATCTCCTGGCCGCTCGTGGTGCTGACCGCGCTGCTCACGCTGCTGTGCTGCGCGTACACGTTGTGGCGGGTGCCGCCCGGCGGCGGCAGCGGGCGGGCGCTCGTGGCGCTGCTGCTGGTGGTCGAGGTGGGCATCCTCGGCACGTTCCTCGCGCTCGACCTGGTGCTGTTCTTCCTGTTCTTCGAGGTCGTCCTGCTGCCGATGTACGCGGTCATCGCCGGTTGGGGCGGCGCGGACCGGCGGCGGGCGGCCCGCAAGTTCGCGCTCTACACGCTGTTCGGCTCGGTGCTGCTGCTCGTCGGCGTCTACGTGGTGGTGGCCGCCGCGGGCACCGCCGACCTGGTCGCGCTCACCGGCGGCGCCGGGCTGTCGCGGGGCACCCAGCTCGCCGCGTTCACGCTGCTGGCGCTGGCGTTCGCGGTGAAGAGCCCGCTCTGGCCGCTGCACTCGTGGCTGCCCGACGCGCATACCCAGGCGCCGACTGTCGGCAGCGTGATCCTCGCCGGGGTGCTGCTCAAGATGGGCACGTACGGGCTGATCCGGGTCGCCGTCGGGGTGGCCCCGGAGGGCGCCCGCTGGGCCGCGCCGGTGCTGGGCGTGCTCGCCGTCGCGGCGATCCTGGTCGGCGGCCTGGTCTGCCTGGCCCAGGACGACCTGAAGCGGCTCATCGCATACTCCAGCGTCGGGCACATGGGCTTCGTGCTGCTCGGGGTCGCCACGCTCACCGCCACCGGGCTCCAGGCGGCGCTGATCGGCAACATCGCCCACGGTGTCATCACCGCCCTCCTGTTCTTCCTGGCCGGGGCGGTGAAGGACCGTGCGCACACCGGCTCGCTGGCCGAGCTGTCCGGGCTGCGGGAGACCGCGCCCCGGCTGGCCGGGCTGCTCGGCTTCGCGGCTGTCGCCTCGCTGGGGCTGCCCGGCCTGGCCGGGTTCTGGGGGGAGGCGTTCGCCGTGGTGGCCGCCGTGCAGCGGGGCGGACCGCTCTGGCTGACGCTCGCCGTGCTCGCGGCGCTGGGCGGGGCGCTCACCGCCGCGTACTTCCTGCGGCTGCTGCGCCGGGTCACGCACGGGCGGCCCAGCCCGGCGGTGGCGGGGCTCGCACCCGGGCTGGCGGGGGCGGAACTGACCGCCTGGGCGCCGCTGGTGCTGCTCGCGCTCGCGGTCGGACTGGCCCCGGCGCTCGTGCTGTCGTACGCCTCCGGTCCGGTGGAGGCGCTACTGGGGGTCGTCCCATGAGCCTGGTGCAGCCTGTCGACAACGTGGCGATGCTGCCCGCGTACCTGGCCGCCGGCACGGCAGTGCTGGTGCTGCTGGTCGACCTGCTGGTGGCCCGGCCCGCCGTCACGGTGGCGGTGGCGGCGCTCGGCGCGGCCGGCACCGCGGCCGGCGCGGCACTGGTCGGGGCGGCCGGTGAGCGGCGCACGTTCTGCGTGGGCGCGGACTGCTCCTGGGTGTGGGGTGGCCGGGCCGCCCTGGTCGGTGCCGTGATCGCGCTGCTCACGCTCGGCGTGCTGGCACTGTCCGGTCCGCTGCTGCGCGCCGGGCGCACCCCGGTCGGTGAGTACTGCTTCCTGCTCGCCTGCGCGATGACCGGCGGCGTGGTGCTCGGCGCCGCGGGTGACCTGATCACGCTGATCGTGGCGCTGGAGACGCTGACGCTGCCGCTGTACGTGCTGGTCGGCCTGCGCCGGGGCAGCCTCGCCGGTGCCGAGGCGGCGGTGACGTTCTTCGTGGTGAGTGTGGTCGCGACCACTGTGACGCTGCTCGGTGCGGCGCTGCTCTACGCGGTCACCGGCACGCTGCACCTGGACCGGCTCGGCGCCACCCTGGCCGCCCGCGACGACCTGACCGGCCTGCCGCTGACCACTGTCGCGGTGGCGCTCGTGGTGGCCGGGCTGGCGTTCAAGGTCGCCGCCGTGCCGTTCCACGCCTGGGCCCCTGCCACGTACGACGGCGCGCCGCTGCCGGTGGCCGCGTACCTGTCGACCGCCTCGAAGCTCGGTGGCGTGGTGGCGCTGCTGGCGGTGGTGCAGCGGGCGCTGCCCGGCGACCTGACCGGCCCGGTGCTGGCGGCGTTGGCGGTGCTGACCATGACCGTCGGCAACCTGGTGGCGCTGCGTCAGCGGCGTACCGTGCGGTTGCTCGCCTGGTCGTCGGTGGCCCAGGCGGGGTACATCCTGGCGCCGCTGGGTGCGCTGGCGCTGACCGCGGGCCGCACCGGCGACGCGCGGGCGGGCGCGTACGCGGCAGCCGTCGCGTACGCGATCTTCTTCGTGCTGCTGGAGCTGGCGGCGTTCGCCGCGGTGGTGGCGTTGCGCCCGGCGGACGGCGACGGCGGCACGCTCGCCGACCTGCGCGGCGCGGCGCGGCGGCACCCCTGGGTGGGCGGCGCCTTCGCGCTGGCGCTGATCGGGCTGGCCGGACTGCCGCCGGGCCTGGCCGGGCTGTTCGCCAAGGTGACAGTGGTACGCGCGCTGCTGGCCGGGCACGCGGGATGGCTGGCGCTCGTGGTGGCGCTGAACGCGGTGATCGGCCTGGCCTACTACCTGCGGGTCACCGCATCGCTCTACGCGACGCCCACGGGCGCGGCGGCGGTCCGGCCCGCGCGGACGGTGGCGCTGGCGCTGGGCGCGGCCACCGTGGCGGCGGTGGTGATCGGCTTCGCACCGCAGCTCGTGCTGGACGTGGCGGCGCGCTGACCGGTTCCTGCCCGGATGGGCGACCGCTTCAGCATGCGCACAGCAACATCCAGCCAACTTTCAGCCATGAGCCGGATGGTTGACGGGTACCGGTGTGTTGAACCGGTCAGCGGGCCTCCCGCAAGGGCCCGTGCACCGAAGGAGAGATCGTGCATCACAACCGTCTCAAGACCGCAGCGCTGCTCGGCCTGTTGACCTCGCTGATCCTCGCGATCGGCTACTGGTTCGGCGGTAGCGGCGGTCTCGTCATCGCCGTCGTCGTCTCGTTGCTGATGAACGGCGTCACCTACTTCTTCTCCGACAAGCTCGCACTGCGCTCGATGAAGGCGCAACCGGTCAGCGAGGCACAGTTCCCCGAGCTGTACCAGATGGTCCGGGAGCTCTCCACGCTGGCCGGTAAGCCGATGCCCCGGCTGTACGTGAGCCCGACCTCGCAGCCCAACGCGTTCGCCACCGGTCGTAACCCGGAGAACGCGGCGGTCTGCGTCACCCAGGGCATCGTGGAGGTCCTGGACTACCGGGAGCTGCGCGGCGTGATCGGGCACGAGCTGTCCCACGTCTACAACCGGGACATCCTGATCTCCAGCGTGGCGGCCGGCCTGGCCGGCATCATCACCATGCTGGCCAACCTGGCCTGGTTCATCCCGCTGGGCTCGTCCGACGACGAGGACGGCCCGAACCCGGCCGTGCTGCTGCTCACGCTGATCCTCGGCCCGATCGCCGCCACGGTGATCCAGCTCGCGATCAGCCGGAGCCGGGAGTACCAGGCCGACCAGTCCGGCGCCGAGCTGAGCCGCGACCCGCTGGCCCTGGCCAGCGCCCTCCGCAAGATCCACATGGGTACGCAGGCACGCCCGCTGGCGCCGCAGGGCCAGCTCGCCAGCACCGCCCACCTGATGATCGACAACCCGTTCAAGCGGGGCGGCGGCATCGCCGCGATGTTCGCCACCCACCCGCCGATGGAGCAGCGGGTGGCCCGCCTGGAGCAGATGGCCCGCAACTCCGGGCCGGTGCAGTTCGAGCGCTGACCCGCCGCACTTCCCGCCGCGCCCGCGTCCCACGACGCGGGCGCTGTGGTGTGTCCGGGCACAATGCGTTTCCCGCCATCATGTCGCGCCGTTAGGGTCGAAACGTCTCCCACTCATTACCCCCTGGAGGTCGACCGTGGCCGCACTGCGCCAGTACCAGGGCGTCTGGCGGATCCCCGGCGCGCCGATGCTGCTGATCCTCGGCATCATCGGCCGGCTCGGGATCGGCATGACCCCGCTGGCGCTGCTGCTCGTCGTCGAGCAGGTCACCGGCCGGTACTCCCTGGCCGCCGTCGCCGGCGGCATCTACGCGCTCTCCGGCGCCGCGCTCAGCCCGGTCGCCGGCCGGATCGCCGACCGGGTCGGTCCCGCCCCCGTCCTGCTGGTCACCGCGCTCGCCCACCCGCTCGCCCTGATCGGGCTGCTCGTCGCCACCCGCTCCGACAGCGGCAATCTCGGACTGATCTACCTGGCGGCGGGCGTCGCCGGAGCCACGTACCCGCCGCTGACCGCCGCGATCCGGGGCGCCTGGAACGACCTCACCGCCCCCGCCACCGGCCGGGCGCACCTGCGCAACACCGCGCTCGCCGCCGAGACCACGCTGTTCGAGGTCGTGTTCGTGATCGGCCCGCTGCTGGTGGCGGGCTTCGTGCTGCTCGCCGACGCCTCCGCCGCGCTCGTCGGCGCCGCGGTGGTCACGCTGGTCGGCACCGCCACCGTCGCCCTCGGCCGGGTCATGCGCGGCTGGCGCCCGCACGCGCGCGAGCACCACGCGCGGGGCCTCGGCCCGCTGCGGCTCGGCGGCTTCCCCGCGCTGCTGCTCTGCGTGGCGAGCCTCGGCATCGCGTTCGGCGCCTCCGGCGTCATCGTCCCGGCTTTCGCCGGGAACTCCGGCGCCGACGACCCGGAGAGCCTGGCCGGCGTGCTGCTCGCCGTCTGGGGCATCGGCAGCGCCATCGGTGGTTTCTGGTTCGGCGTACGCAAGCCCGCCGCCAACATGACCCGCCAGTTCGCCTGGCTGCTCGGCACCGTCGCGGCCAGCTTCGCCGTCTTCGCGGTGATGCCCGGCCCGGCCGCGCTCGGCGTCGCGCTGGTGCTCGGCGGCGCGGCCATCGCCCCCGCGCTCACGCTGGAGAACACGCTCGTCGGGCGGATCACCCCGGCCGGCATGCTGAACGAGGCGTACACCTGGGTGGTGACCATGTCGGTCGCGGCGAGCGCCGCCGGCGGCTCGATCGCGGGCCTGATCATCGACCATGCCGGCGGTGTCTCGTGGGCGTTCGTCTTCGCCGGGGTGGCGGTCGCCGTCGGGGCCGCGGTCGCCGCGCTGCCCGGCGGCCCGATCGCCCGGGCCGAGGCGACAGCGGTACGCGCCGAGCAGACGCTCGCCGCCTGACCGCTCACCCGCCGGCGGTCACCACCCGCTCCACCCCGGGAAGCTTCTCCACGGCGGCCCGGATCGGCGCCGGGTCCTCACCCTGCGCCAGCAGCACCGACAGGACGACCCGGCCGTCGCTGTCCGGCCGGGCCGCGACCGTCCTGCCACCGCAGCGCAGCCCCGTGTCCCCGCGCGCCTGCCCGATCCGGTGGTCGACCTCCCCGATCTGCGGCGCGCCGGCACCCGGCCGGAAGACGACGTCCAGGCGTACCGGAGGGTCGGCCTGACACGCGGCGGATGCCGCGGCGGACGAGGTGGCCGCGCCGCCGGCGGCCGGCATCGGCGTCGCCGGTCCGGACAGCGTCGCCATGGTCGCGGCGCCACCGGTGACAGTCACCGCGGCCACCCCCGCCAGGACAGCGGCCCGTCGCCGGCTCCTGGCGCGCCCCCGTGCGCGCACCTCGGCCGCCGGGCTGAGCCGCAGCCCGGTCATGTCCTGCTCCAACTCCCGCAGAGCCTCACCAATGCGTGCCGACATCGACTTCCTCCTTGTCGTCGGTCAGTAGAACGGCGAGCGCGGCGCGGCCCCGGGACAGGTACGACTTGACCGTTCCCTCGGGCATGCCGGTGGTCCGGGCGATCTCCGCCACCGGCAGGTCGTGGAGGTGGTGCAGGACGACGACCAGCCGTTGCGCGTCGGGCAGCCGGCGTAACGCCGTCAGCAACGCCACCCGGTCCGGGTTGGGCCCGGGTGCCGGATCCTCCCGGCCGAGCCGGGCCCGCGCGGCGAACCAGCGCCGCAGGCCGCGCCACCGGTTGGCGGTCAGCCGCCAGGCCACCGTCCGGACCCAGCCCTCCGGATCCTCGTACGCCCCGACTGTCGACCAGCGCTGCCAGGCCCGCGCGTACGCCTCCTGCGTCACGTCCTGGGCCTCGGCCAGGTCGCCGCAGAGCGCGTAGACGTGGTGCACGACCCGCCGCGCGGTCGCCGTGTAGAAGGCGTCGAAGTCCTCGGGGCCGTCCATGCCCACCTCCCGTGTCCGCTCTCACCACTCGACACCCCGATGCGGCTCCGGCGGTTGCACACGGATCAGGGCGCTCCGGGGCGTACCCGATCCGGCGCGTCCACCCGGGCGGGCGGGCCGGGCTGGTCGTGCTGGTCGTGCGGGCCTGTCGTCCGCGGTCCGGGCTGGTCGTGCGGGTCCGCCGGCCCGGTCCGGTCTGTGTTCTGCGCTGCGGGGCCGGGGCGTGCGGCGGCCGTCGCGGCGACCAGACCCAGGGCGAGGATCGCCACCGCGCACGCCAGGAGCGTGGGGCGCGCCCCGAGCAGTGCCGTCGCCGGACCGCCGAGCATCGTGCCCAGCGGCACCGCCAGCACGGTGACCGCCCCGTTGGCCGCCAGCACGCGGGGGAGGTCCACGGTGCCGGCACGGCGCTGGAACAGCGCCGTCGCGGTCGGCTGGTAGGGCGCCCAGACCAGGCCGGCGAGCGCGAACGCGGGCAGCGACAGGACGACCGGCGCGCCCAGGCCGAGCGGGAGCAGCGCGGCGCCGAACAACGCGACGACGCCGGCGAGCGTGGTCCGCAGCGGCCGTCCGCGCAGGTGGCCGGTGAGCAGCCCGCCGAGCAGCGAGCCGACGCCGAACGCGGTGTAGTAGGCCGCGAGCGTCCCGGCGGAGGCGCGCAGGTCGTCGGTGACGTGCACCGGCATGGCCACGTAGAACGGTCCGAAGAGGAAGAAGAAGGCGAAGGACAGCGACAGCAGGCCGAGCAGCGACCGGTCCCGCGCGATGATCCGGAATCCCGACCTACGCGACGGCCCCGCCCCGGCCGGGGCGGCTCGGTCACGGACGGCCGCGGCATCTCGGTCGCGGACGACCAGGCGGTAGCTCGCGGCCAGCACGGCGAAGCTGGCGGCGTCGACGGCGATCACCCACACCGCGCCCACCCAGGCGATGAGCAGGCCGGCCAGCGGCGGGCCGACGATCGTCGCGGCCTGGCCGAACACCCCGAGCAGCGCGTTCGCAGCCAGGTGGTGCCGCTGCGGCAGCAGCTCGGCCACGAGCGTGAACCGGCCGGCCGACCCCCAGGGGTGCAGCAGCGAGGACACCGCGAGCAGGGCGACGTAGAGACCGACGTCCAGCACCCCGGCGAGGTGGGCGACCGGAATCGCGCCCAGGGCGGCGGCCCGCACCGTCGCGTCCCAGCCGGCGAGCTGGGCTCCGCTCCGCCCGCCCAGCCACCGCCCGAGCAGCACCGTGCCGGCCGCACCCGGCAGCGTGTACGCGGCCACCGCGAACGCGGTCCAGGTGCCGCGCTGCCCGTCGGGGGCGAGTTGCAGGGCCAGCCAGGTCACCGCGACGAGGGCGAGCCCGTCACCGAGAGCGGAGGTCGCGAGCCCGGGGAGCAGCCGGCGCAGTACCGGTTGACCGAACACCGGCCGATAGGGGAGGAGCATCGCGGGAGGCATGGCTTCCACCCGACCTCATGCCCGGCCCGTACCCCAAGGAAGTTGCCTGACGGCAGAAGGAACCGGAGGCGGCGGGGCCGCGCAACGCCATTCCGGCCCGCCGCCCGCCGGGCCCCTGCCAGACTGATCGTTTACCCGCCGGTGTTCCGCGCCCATCCACTCGACGCGAAAGGTGCAGGCCATGGCCACCGACGACATCCACCCCTTCCGGCTCGACACGCCGGACGACGCCATCGCCGATCTGCACCGCCGGATCGCGGCCACCCGCTGGTCCAGCCGGGAGCTGGTCGACGACCGCTCGCAGGGCGTGCAGCTGGCGACCGTCCAGGCACTGGCCGACTACTGGACGGGCGAGCACGACTGGCGCGCGTGCGAGGCGAAGCTGAACGCCCTGCCGCAGTTCACCACCACCATCGACGGCGTCGAGATCCACTTCATACACGTACGGTCGAAGCACGAGGACGCGCTGCCGCTGATCATGACGCACGGCTGGCCGGGCTCGGTGGTCGAGCTGCTCGGGAGCGTCGGTCCGCTCACCGACCCCACCGCGCACGGCGGCACCGCCGAGGACGCCTTCCACCTGGTACTGCCGTCCCTGCCCGGCTACGGCTTCTCCGGCGCGCCGACCGAACCCGGCTGGGAGAACGGCCGCATCGCCGCCGCCTGGGCCGAGCTGATGCGCCGCCTCGGCTACACCCGCTACGTCGCCCAGGGCGGCGACGTGGGCGCTGCCGTCACCGACGCGATGGCCCGCCAAGGGCCGGACGGGCTGCTCGGCGTCCACGTCAACCTGCTCGCCGGGGCGATCGACCTCAAGGACAAGCTGCCGGCGAAGACCGAGCAGGAACGCGCGGCACACGACGCGCTCCAGCTGTTCATGACGGACGGGTTCGGTTACTTCCTGGAGCAGACCACCCGGCCCCAGACGGTCGGCTACTCGCTGCTGGACTCACCCGTCGGGCTGGCCGCCTGGATGCTCGACCACGACACCGACAGCTACTACAAGATCTCCCGCGCGTTCGTCGACGGCACGCCCGTGGGCGGCCTCACCCGCGACAGCGTCGTCGACAACATCACGCTGTACTGGCTGACCGGCACCGGCGCCTCGTCCGCCCGGTGGTACTGGGAGTTCGGCCGGTTCCTGGCCGCCGCCCGGGAGGCCGGCCAGGCCCCGCCGCCGGTCAAGGTGCCGGTCGCGTTCACCGCGTTCCCCGACGAGATCTGGGCGGCGCCGCGCAGCTGGGTCGAGGCGGTCTACCCCGACGTCGCGTACTTCAACGAGGTCGACAAGGGCGGGCACTTCGCCGCGTGGGAGGAGCCGGAGCTGTTCGCGGCCGAGATGCGGGCCGCGTTCCGGCCGCTGCGGGGCCGCTGACCCGCGTCGTGGCCGGTGACCGGCCACGACACGGTCGTGCTCACCGGTAGTTCGTGAACTGGAGCGCCAGCCCGAAGTCCTCGCCCTTGAGCAGGGTGATGACGGCCTGAAGGTCGTCCTTCTTCTTACCGGTGACGCGGAGCTGGTCGCCCTGGATCTGCGCCTGCACGCCCTTCGGGCCCTCGTCGCGGATCTTCTTGCTGATCGCCTTGGCCTTGTCCGAGTCGATGCCCTGCACCACCTTGGCGTCGATCTTGAA
Organism: Micromonospora sp. CPCC 205554; assembly: GCF_036902745.1. NCBI lineage: Bacteria > Bacillati > Actinomycetota > Actinomycetes > Micromonosporales > Micromonosporaceae > Micromonospora > Micromonospora sp. CPCC 205554. Next base: position 133,213 of record NZ_JBAKHP010000006.1, read on the forward strand.
GATCTTGCCCGACTGGCGGGGCTCGCCGGCGTCGAGGGACTTCAGCGAGATGTTCCGCTTGACCAGCTTCTCCTTGAAGACGTCCAGCGCGGCTCGGACCCGCTCCTCGGTCTCCGCCTGGAGGCTGATCGCCTCCTCGCCCGACCAGGAGATCTCCGCGCCGGTGCCGCGGAAGTCGAACCGCGTCGCGAGCTCCTTCTCCGACTGGCGGACGGCGTTGTCGACCTCCTGCCGGTCGACCTTGCTCACGATGTCGAACGACGGGTTCGCTGCCATGCTCATGCTCCTGCTGTCCGGCGGTCTGTCCTGGTCCGTCCCGCGCTGACCAGCGTGGGACCTCCTGACGGTACCCGGTTGCGGCAGTGCCGGGGGCAACCGCTATCCTTGCTTCCGCTGCCGCGTTGCGACGCGGCGGTGTGCCCTGGCGGGTTGCCCGAGCGGCCAATGGGAGCGGACTGTAAATCCGTCGCGAAAGCTACAGAGGTTCGAATCCTCTACCCGCCACCAGGTGCAAGAACGGCCCCGTGAGCTGCGGAAACGCGCTCCGGGGCCGTTCTCGTTCAGGCCGTGCGGTGTGCGCTGGCCCTGCCGAGGCGCACGGGCAAGCCCGAGGCGGGTTCCAGCTCGACGACTGGCAGATCTCCGAGCCGTACGAAGCACAGGTACGAGGGCTCCGCGGGACCGAGCGCTTGCTGGCCGTCGACTTCGTCCCTCGTGGCGAGGCGCGAGCCCGGGGACACTTCAAGCTCAGCGTGGCGGTCGACCCGGGCGCCGGCGAGGCGGACATGCTCAGGTGGCGTCCGCCGAAGGCACTTGAGGCCGCCTGGTCAGCCCCTGAGCGGTTCCGGCATGAATGAGGGAATCATCCTCTGGCGTTCATGACATCGGCAGGTATGGTGGTCAATGCCCGCGGGTCCGGTGGCGACCCGCCGGACGGATCGGCCAGGTCGAGCCGGCCGGGCAGCCCAGGGTTGGTGGTGTGGGGTTTCGCGTGACTTGATCCCCTTCGTGGGTGAAGGTGGGAATCCGCAGTGGACGAAGCGCCTGACGTCCCTTCACCCCCATGACCTGGCTGCGTGTCGTGCTCGCCCGGGCCGAACGGCGGAACCTGACAGCTACTCGGGCTGGGCGGGCCCTCTCCGCTTTTCTGCCCCTCAGGCTTGTGGCACGATCGGGAAACCTTCACCATCCCTGTGGCAATCTCCCGACAGGAGCAATCATGTCTGGTCGAACGCTGGGCCGGCTGCTTGGCTCGCTCCTCGTGCTCGCCGCCGTCGCAGGCGCCTTCGGCATCCTCCCCGGCACCGGTAGCGCGCAACTAGCCGACATCGTCTGGACGATGGGCGCCCCACGCTGAATCATCGAGTCGTCTGCAGCCGGCAGATGACGTCTCGGGTAGGAGGGGCATGGCAGGCCAGGGCCGACCTCGAAGGTCGACGGAACGTGCCTGGCTCGTCACTGCCCCTCTGGCTCTGCTGGCGGTGGTCTTCAGTACATGCATAGCCCTGGTGGCGGACCACCCGTTCGGTAAGTGGCCGCTCGCCTTCGTGTTCTTCGTCGTCATGGCGGGGATCAGCTTCGCGGTGCTGAACGTCTACGTCCGGCGCCAGTCGGTGGGCGTGACGCTCACCGAGGTGCCACTCATCGTGGCGCTCTACTTCCTGCCCCCGTTGAGTGTCGTCCTGATCTACACACTCTCCGTGCTGATCTGGAGTGCCTCGCACCGCTTCGGTGCGGCGAAGCTCTGGTTCAACGTCGCCAAGGCCGCCGCCGCGACCTCGCTGGCCGGCCTCGTGCTCCTGGCGCTGCCGCCGCTGCGCGATGTCGGACCGGGGACGTGGGGCTCCCTGTTCCTCGCCGTCTGCGTGGTCACGCTGGTCAGCCTCGTGAGCGTGGTCGGTGTGCACGTGCTGCTCCAGGGCTGGCAGGCCGGGCGGGACGCGCTGCGCAGCATGCCGACCGCGCTGCTCACCGCCGCCATCAACGTGGCGATCGGCCTGCTCGTCCTGATCGCCCTGAAGACGACGTGGTGGTCGGCGTTGCTGCTCGCCGCCCTCTTCAGCGGGCTGGTCCTGGTCTACCGCTCCTACTCCCAGTTCTTCCGGCAGCACCGGACGTTGGCCGGGATGTACGAGCTCACCCGCCTCCTCGCCTCCGGCACCGAGCGGTCACTCGCCGACATCCTGCTCGACCGGGTACGCGCGCTGATGCAGGCCGAGTACGCGACGCTCTGGCTGCCCGCCCAGGGACGCCATCCCGAGGTGCTGCTCACCGCCCGGGTGGACACGCCCGGCCTGCTGGACCTGGCGCCGACCCCGGCGAGCCTGCGCCAGCAGGTGCGCAAGAAGGGCCGTACCCTCTCGATCGGCCGCTGGCTCGGCGGCGACCCGGCGTTGCGGCAGGCCGCGGGGGAGGAGCGGGTCAAGGACGCCATCGTGGTGCCGCTGCGCTCCGGCCAGGCCGTGATCGGCACCCTGGAGGTGACCAACCGGCTCAGCGACATCGGCCACTTCGCCCCCGGCGACATCCCGGTCTTCGAGACGGTCGCCGCGCACGCCGCTGTGGCGCTGGAGAACTCCCGCCTGGTCGACCGGCTGCGGCACGACGCCGACCACGACGCGCTCACCGGGCTGCCCAACCGCCGGCGCCTCACCTCGTCGGTGTCGGAGGCGGTGAAGATCCGCGCGCCGGGCGAGGTGGTGGCGCTGCTGCTCTTCGACGTCGACCGGCTGCGTCAGGTGAACGAGTCGCTGGGCCACGCCGCTGGTGACAAGGTGCTGGTCGAGGTGGCCGAGCGGCTGCGTTCCTGCGCGCCCTCCTCGGCGCTCGTCGGCCGGGCCGGCGGTGACGAGTTCCTGGTGACGCTCCGGCTGGAGAGCACCGAGGCGGCCCTGGAGCTGGCGGCCCAGCTGCGGGAGCAGATCCGCGACGAGATGGTCTTCGACGCGCTCACCCTGGACGTGGACACGGTCGTCGGGGTGGCCGTCCACCCGGACCACGGCAGCGACGCGGTGGCGTTGCTGCAACGCGTCGACCTGGCGGCCACCGCGGCCAAGTCGGTGCCGGGCAGCGTGCAGCTCTACAGCCCGGCGCTGGAATCCCGGTCGCTGCGGCGGCTCGGACTCGCCGGCGACCTGCAACGGGCTCTGGACGAGGGCGAGCTGGAGGTCTACTTCCAGCCCAAGGTCACGCTGCGGGACCGCCGCCTGGTGGGCGTGGAGTGCCTGGCCCGGTGGGAGCACCCGGCGCACGGCAGCGTGGCCCCGGACGACTTCGTGGCGGTGGCCGAGCACACCGGCCAGCTCGGCCGGCTCACCGAGTTCGTGCTCCGGGAGAGCCTGCGGCGCAGCCGCGACTGGAGCCACGGCGAACAGCCGCTGTCCGTCGCGGTCAACCTCGCCGCGCGAACGCTCACCGACCAGCACTTCCCGGCGCTGGTACGCGATCTGCTGGCCGAGTACGGCGTACCGCCGCAACGGCTGACGCTGGAGGTCACCGAGGCGGGTGTCCTGGACGGCACCGAACGTCCCATACCGACCCTGCGCAGCCTGCGTGACCTCGGTGTCCGCCTCTCGGTGGACGACTTCGGCACCGGTAACTCGTCGCTTGCGCAACTGCGCCGGCTGCCGGTGCACGAGGTGAAGGTGGACCGGTCGTTCGTGCAGGGCATGGCGACCGATCCGGGCGACCTGGCGATCGTCAACGCGGTGGTGACGCTGTCCCAGCAGTTCGGCCTCGCGGTGGTCGCCGAGGGCGTGGAGAGCGAGCTGACGCTGGAGCTTCTCCAGGACATCGGCTGCGAGATCGGCCAGGGCTTCCTGTTCAGCCGCCCTCTGCCGTACGAGCGGCTGGAGGCCTGGTTCGGCGCCCAGGTCGACCCGGAGACGGTGGTCGCGGGGGAGCTGCCGCGCCTGCGAGTGGTGCCCTGACCAGGGCGGACACGCACCTGGGGGATCCGATTTCACCTGCGCGACGCGGTCGTGTACTGTTTCCCCTGCGCGACACCCCTGGGGTGATCGAGCAGGCCCCCTTAGCTCAGTCGGCAGAGCGTCTCCATGGTAAGGAGAAGGTCTACGGTTCGATTCCGTAAGGGGGCTCAGAGGGTCCGGCTGGACCCGCCACGGCGGTGTAGCTCAGATGGCAGAGCAAGCGGCTCATAATCGCTGTGTCGCCGGTTCAAGTCCGGCCACCGCTACTCTCGTCCTCCGGGCCCAGCCCGGTGGCCGGTGGGACGGGCGCCACAGGCGCCCACTTTGCATGTCCGCGTCGTCAGCGCGTAGGCTGACGCGCTGTAGTTGTTCCGTGAGCGAGGAAGGCACTCCGCCGTGGCGAAGGCGACCGATGTTCGGCCGAAGATCACTTTGGCGTGTGTGGAGTGCAAGGAGCGCAACTACATCACGCGCAAAAACCGCCGTAACGACCCGGACCGCATCGAGCTGAAGAAGTTCTGCCCCCGGGACGGCAAGCACACCGTCCACCGCGAGACCCGCTGACCGCGGCCGGCGCAGCCGGCTCGTAGCAGCTTTCTCGAACGCCGATTCGCCCTGACGGGTGGCCTCCGGGTCGCCCGACCGGGCGGATCGGCGTTCGTGTTTTCCGTGTAGGTTCGGCGGCATGTCCCTGGACCCGTCCTTCGTCGGCCGGACGTACCCGCCGACCGCCCCCTATCAGGTGGGCCGAGAAAAGATCCGCGAGTTCGCCGCCGCAGTCGGCGCGACCGACCCGGCCCACCACGATCCGGAGGCGGCCCGGTCGCTCGGCCACTCCGACGTGGTGGCGCCGCCGACGTTCCCGGTGGTCGTCACCATGGCGGCGAGTCGGCAGATCGTCGAGGACCCGGCGCTCGGCGTCGACTACAGCCGTGTGGTGCACGGCGACCAGCGGTTCGCGTACACCCGGCCGGTGGTGGCCGGGGACGAGCTGGTGTGCGTGAGCACCATCGAGGAGGTCACCAGCCGGGGCGGGCACGGCTTCCTGACCACCCGCACGGACGTGAGCACCGTGGACGGTGAGCCGGTGGTCGCCGTCTGGTCCAAGATCGTCGTACGCGGGGAGGCCTGAGGACATGGAGCTGCCCACCCAGACGTACCGGGTGACCCGCGCGGACCTGGTCCGCTACGCGGGCGCCTCGGGCGACTTCAACCCGATCCACTGGAGCGACCGCACCGCCACCGGCGTCGGGCTGCCGGGCGTCATCGCCCACGGCATGTTCACCATGGCCCTGGTCGGCCGGGCGGTGGCCGGCTGGGCCGGCGCGCCGGACGCGGTGGTCGACTTCGGCGTCCGGTTCACCCGCCCCGTGGTCGTCCCGGACACCGACGAGGGCACCGAGATCGAGGTGTCAGCGGTCGTCAAGGAGGTCACCGAGGAGGGCCTGACCAGGCTCGACATCACCGCCACCTGCCAGGGTGAGAAGGTGCTGTCGCAGGCTCGGGCACTGATCCGTACGACGCGCTGAGGGTCCGCCCGACGCGCGAGGGGCGGACCGGTTGGGAAAGTCGCACGACTACCCGTACACTGGTCCGCCGTGGGGCAAGTGACCCCCGCTCGGCACAACGTGTCCGGGCGGAGGTGAGTTGCCGCACAGGGGTGTAGCTCAATTGGCAGAGCAGCGGTCTCCAAAACCGCAGGCTGCAGGTTCAAGTCCTGTCACCCCTGCGCCTCAGGCCTGACCGTTCCGTGGGTCGCGCCGCCCTAACCGGCGGCGTCCGGCCCGTGGTGGTGGCACCGGTGGGGTGGTTCCGAGGCGTTCGGGCCCTCCCGGCCGGTCCGCCGGCCGCGGCCCGTCGCGGGACGGTTGGTCCGGCCGGCGTGACCAACACGCCGCGCACGCCGCCCGGCGTGCGACCCCATATCCCGCACGGAGGGCGAAGTGGCCGAGAGCAAGCGCCGCGGCGAGGACGACGGCGACGAGCGTCTGAACGACGACGCGACCGTCGACGACGTGGCCGACGACGACGCCACCGACGCGGACGAGCCGGTCTCCCGGGGTGGCACCGCGACCCGTAAGCGGGCGCAGGCCGAGCCGGCCGAGGGCCGGAAGACCCGCAAGGACACCGAGCGGATCGGGCTGTTCGCCCGCATCGCGCGGTTCTTCCGCGAGGTCGTGGCCGAGCTGCGTAAGGTCATCTGGCCGACCCGCAAGGAGCTGCTGACCTACACGGCCGTGGTGGTCACCTTCGTCGCGGTGATGCTGGCGATCGTGGCCGGCCTGGACTACGGCTTCGCCAAGGCGGTGCTGTGGGTCTTCGGCGAGTCCAGCTGACCTGCGGACAGCGATACTGACGGAAGTGAGCGAGCGTGCCTGAGTACGACGAGACCGCCGGAACCCCGGACGAGCAGTCCACGGTGGCGACGGCGGCCAACAACGAGTCGGTCGAGGCCGCCAGCGAGCCGGAGTTCCCGACCACCGAGCCGGCCCCGGACGAGGACTTCGACCCGGTCGCCGAGCTGCGCCAGAAGCTGCGCTACGCGCCCGGCGACTGGTACGTGGTGCACTCGTACGCCGGCTACGAGAACAAGGTCAAGACCAACCTCGAGACCCGGATCACCTCCCTCGACATGGAGGACTTCATCTACCAGGTCGAGGTGCCGACCCGGGAAGAGGTCGAGGTCAAGAACGGCAAGCGGTCGCAGGTCCAGGCGAAGGTCTTCCCGGGCTACATCCTGGTCCGGATGGAGCTGACCGCCGAGTCCTACTCCTGCGTCCGGAACACCCCGGGGGTCACCGGCTTCGTCGGCGCGACCGACCGGGCCGACCGGCCGGCGCCGCTGAGCCTCGACGAGGTGCTCAAGTGGCTGGCCCCGGCGGTCGAGACCGAGCAGAAGAAGGCCAAGCCCGAGGTCAAGGTCCTCGACTTCGAGGTCGGCGACTCGGTCACCGTCACCGACGGCGCGTTCGCGTCGCTGCCGGCGACGATCAGCGAGATCAACGCCGACCAGCAGAAGCTCAAGGTGCTGGTGTCGATCTTCGGCCGGGAGACCCCGGTCGAGCTGAACTTCAACCAGGTCGCCAAGATCTGACGTACGTCGGCACCGGCGGCCCGCCCCTTCCCGGGGTGGCCGCCGGTGCGCCGTTTCACGGGCTCGCCCACCTCGGCGAAAACTCGGTAGAGGTTTGCGCTACCCTTTAACGTCGGCCCTCCGCATCGCGCTGACCGTGCGCGCCCGCGGGCGGCGGAGAATCCCAGTTCCAAGCCCCAGGAAGAGACATGCCTCCGAAGAAGAAGCTCGTCAAGACGTTCACGCTTCAGCTGCCGGCGGGCCAGGCCACCCCGGCGCCGCCGGTCGGCCCCGCGCTCGGCCAGCACGGCGTGAACATCATGGAGTTCTGCAAGTCCTACAACGCGCAGACCGAGTCCCAGCGGGGCGACATCGTCCCCGCCGAGATCAGCGTCTACGAGGACCGCACGTTCACCTTCGTGCTGAAGACCCCGCCCGCCGCCCGGCTGCTGATCAAGGCCGCCGGCGTGCAGAAGGGCTCGGGTGTCCCGCACAAGGAGAAGGTCGGCTCGGTCACCCGCGCCCAGCTGCGTGAGATCGCCGAGAAGAAGATGGCGGACCTCAACGCCAACGACATCGACCAGGCCGAGAAGATCATCGCCGGCACCGCCCGGTCGATGGGCCTGACCGTCGCCGACTGACCTCGGTACCCGCTCCACCCGATCTGTTCGTGGGAGGGCCGCGAGCGACGCGCGCCCGCCAGAGACCACAGGAGTCACCAGAAATGCAGCGCAGCAAGAGCTACCGCAAGGCCGCGGACGTCATCGACCGGTCGAAGCTCTACACCCCGGTCGAGGCCGTCAAGCTGGCCAAGGAGACCACCAACGTCAAGTTCGACGCCACGGTCGAGGTCGCGATGCGCCTCGGCGTCGACCCCCGCAAGGCGGACCAGATGGTCCGCGGCACGGTCAACCTGCCGCACGGCACCGGTAAGACCGCCCGCGTGATCGTCTTCGCCGCCGGCGCGAAGGCCGAGGAGGCCGTCGCCGCGGGTGCGGACGAGGTGGGCACCGACGAGCTGGTCGCCCGTATCCAGGGCGGTTGGCTGGACTTCGACGCGGCGATCGCCACGCCCGACCAGATGGCCAAGATCGGCCGGATCGCGCGGATCCTGGGCCCGCGCGGTCTGATGCCGAACCCGAAGACCGGCACCGTGACCATGGACGTCACCAAGGCCGTCTCGGACATCAAGGGCGGTAAGATCACCTTCCGGGTGGACAAGCACTCCAACCTGCACCTGATCATCGGCAAGGCCTCCTTCTCGGAGAACCAGCTGGTGGACAACTACGCCGCGGTGCTGGACGAGGTGCTGCGGGCCAAGCCGTCCGCGGCCAAGGGCACGTACCTCAAGAAGGTCACCCTCACCACCACCATGGGCCCGGGCGTCCCGGTCGACCCGAAGGTCGTGAAGAACTTCCAGGAGGGCTCGGCCGAGGGCTGAGCACGCGTACTCCCGAACGGGGCCCCGCCACCACGTCGTGGCGGGGCCCCGTTCGTTCGTCCGGTGTGGCACGCTCGGGCACATGCGGCTCGACGGCGTCTGGCTCCGCTACCACAGGCAGGGCCCGTGGGTGCTGCGGCAGGTCGACGTCACGATCGGTCCCGGTGAGGTCGCGGTCGTGCTCGGCCGCAACGGCGCCGGCAAGTCCACTCTGCTCCAGCTCGCCGCCGGGGTGCTGCGCCCGAGCCGGGGGCGGGTGGCCGATCGGCCGCCGGTCGTCGGCTGGGTGCCGGAGCGCTTCCCCGCCGACCAGCCGTTCACCGTCGGGGCCTACCTGTCCGCCATGGGCCGCGTCGCCGGTCTGCCCGGCCTCGCCGCGGACCGGGCGGTGCGCCACTGGGTGGAGCGGCTGGGCCTGACCCGCTTCCACGACGTGCGCCTGCCTCGGTTGTCCAAGGGCACCGCGCAGAAGGTCGGCCTGGCGCAGGCGCTGCTGCGCCCGCCCGGCCTGCTGGTGCTCGACGAGCCGTGGGAGGGGCTGGACGCCACCGCCCGCGAGGCGGTCCCCGAGATCATCGGTGAGGTGCTGGCCGGCGGCGGCACGGTGCTGGTCAGCGACCACCGGGGCGAGACGGTCCGGCTGCCGGGCGCCCGGCACCTGGCGGTCACCGACGGCACGGTGACCGAGGAGGCGTCGTCGGGCGGCGCGGCCGTCGCCGTGGTCGAGCTGGCGGTGCCGGCCGCCGGGCTGGCCGCCGCCGTCGCCCGCCTGCGCGCCGACGGCCACCAGATCCTTCGGGTACGCGAACACGCCGTCCCGCCCCCGGCCACGCGCCCGGTGCCGGCCTCCGCCGGCCCGTCGGGCACCGGCGGGTCGGGCGGCGCGTCCGCCGGCTCCCCGGACCGGGCCGGCGCCGGGGCCGGGGACTCCGCCCGGCCCGGGCCGGCGCCGGAGGTGACCCGGTGATCGCGCTGGTCCGCCTGCGGCTGACCGGCTTCCTGCGTACCGGACGGGCGCTGGCGCCGGTGCTGGCCGGCCTGCTCGTCCTCGGCGTCCTCTACGGCGGTGGCCGGGCCCGGCCGGCGGAGGCCTACGGCGTCTCCGCCGTGGTGCTGTTCCCGGTGCTGGCCTGGCAGACCAAGATCCTGCTGGACGTGGAACCCGACGTGCAGCGCCGGATGGCCCGGGTGGTGGTCGGGCCGGCCCGGGAACGGGCGGCCGGGCTGCTCGCGGCGCTGGTGGCCGGGCTCGCCGTGGTGCTCGTCGCGCTGGCGCTGCCGTGGCCGCTCGGCGGGGTCACCGCGACCGTCGGGCCGGGGGAGCGGCCGGTGCCGGTGGGGGTGGCGCTCGGGCTCTGGGTCCACCTGCTCGCCCTGCCCGCGGCGGTGGCGCTGGGCGCGCTGGCGAGCCGGGCCGTGACCCGCAGCGCCGGCTACGGGGTGGCGGTGCTCGTCACCGGCGCGGTCGGGGTCGTGGTGCTGGGGCTCTCCGGCTCGGTCGCGCCGTGGCTGGTCCCGCCGGTCATGGCGACCGCGCGGGCGGTCACCGGGCCGGTCGCGGCCGGGGCCGGTCTGCTGCTCACCGGCTGGGCGGTGGCCTGGACGGCGGTGGCGCTGACCGGCTACGCCTGGGCGCGGCGCACCCGGGCGTGAGCCCTGGTGACCGGCAGCACAAGCGGCGATTTGGTGCTGCGGCGCACGTCGCGTAACCTGGTGCGGTAGTTCCACCCAGAGACCGCTGGTCACCGTGCTCCGGCACGGTCGAAGGTCCCGCGACGACGGGCGACCCGCGCAGGGCGGTAAGCGAAACTCGGTGTCACGCACGGTCCGCCGACTGTGCCCGTGTCCCGGCCCTCGCCCCGTGCGCCCTGCGCCGGGGCTTTTTCGTTGTCGTGATGCCTCCGCCGCCGTCGTCGAGCCTCGGCTCGCCGCCGGCGTACCAGCTCCGAGCAACGAGAGAGGAGGGACATGGCGGACAAGCCGATCCGGGCCGACAAGGCCACGGCCGTCGCCGAGCTGACCGAGAGCTTCCGCAACGCGGGAGCGACCGTGCTGACCGAGTACCGCGGGCTCACGGTTTCGCAGCTCACCCAGCTGCGGCGCTCGCTCGGCAAGGAGACCAGCTACACGGTCGCGAAGAACACGCTGGCAAAGCGTGCCGCGACCGATGCGGGCATCTCCGGCCTCGACGAGCTGTTCTCCGGTCCTACCGCGCTGACTTTCGTTTCGGGCGACGTCGTCGAGGCGGCGAAGGGGCTTCGCGACTTCGCGAAGGCCAACCCGAAGCTCGTCATCAAGGGCGGTGTCTTCGAGGGCAAGGCCATTTCCGCGGCCGAGGTCACGAAGCTCGCCGACCTGGAGTCCCGCGAGGTGCTGCTGGCCAAGCTGGCCGGCGCGATGAAGGGCAACCTGAGCAAGGCCGCGGCCCTGTTCCAGGCGCCGCTCTCCAAGGCCGCCCGCGCGGCGGCCGCCCTGGCGGACAAGAAGCGCGAGCAGGAGGGCGCCGAGGCGGCCTGAGGCCCTCCCGGCGCACCACGTTCTTAGTTTTCATTGCGAGAAAGGACGCCAGACATGGCGAAGCTCAGCACCGACGAGCTGCTCGACGCGTTCAAGGAGATGACGCTGATCGAGCTCTCCGAGTTCGTGAAGCAGTTCGAGGAGACCTTCGAGGTCACCGCCGCCGCTCCGGTCGCCGTCGCCGGCCCGGCCGGCCCGGGTGCCCCGGCCGCCGAGGCCGAGCCGGAGAAGGACGAGTTCGACGTCGTCCTCGACGCCGACGGTGGCAAGAAGATCCAGGTCATCAAGGTCGTGCGTGAGCTGACCGGCCTGGGCCTCAAGGAGGCCAAGGACCTGGTCGAGGCCGCGCCGAAGGCCGTCCTGGAGAAGGTCAACAAGGAGACCGCCGAGAAGGCCAAGGCCAAGCTCGAGGGCGAGGGCGCCAAGGTCACCATGAAGTGACCTTGCTCCACCTGACGCGCGTCCGGCTCACGTGAGCCGGGGCACACCGCGTCGCAGCGGGCGGTGATCCGGGGGACCGGGTCACCGCCCGCCGTGTTGGTGCCACCGCCGACGGACGGCGTGAGCAGGGCGTACAGCGTCCTCTCATCGGCCGGTCAGCAACGTCTGTCGGTAGCCCGTCGGTGGGAAAGACACCCCGAGCGGTAACCGGCCCTTGACGCGGCACGGGCCTGCCAGGCACGCTGAACATCAGCAAGACCTTCCGCGCTTGCAACGGCCGCCTCTCGGGTAAAGGCAACGGCAGCACCGCCGCCGCGGCACCCGAGCGGACCGGCAGGAGCGTCGCGTTCCGAGCGGCCCGGTCGACCCGGTTTTCCGAGGTCCCAGGGCTTGTTCCGCGACGACCTGCGGGGTGGGCTGGACAGCGGTTAGCCTCTCGGCTACACTGCTAGTTTGCGCTGCCTTCCGACTTGACCCCTGCTCGGAAATGTCCGATTGTGGATATTTCTGGTGGGGTCATTGGAGTGCACGCGTACCAGCCGTTCTGCAGCACCGGTCCTCGGAAGGACGCATCTTGGCAGCTTCCCGCCCTGCGAAGACCAGTCGTACGTCGAGCGCATTCGCGCCCCGCCGAGTTTCTTTCGGTCGGATCACCGAACACCTCGAGGTCCCCAACCTCCTCGCCATTCAGAACGAGTCCTTCGACTGGCTCGTCGGCAACGAGGCTTGGCAGGGCCGGTCGGCGGACGACCCGCACGCACGCTCGGGTCTCGCGGAGATCCTCGACGAGATCAGTCCCATTGAGGACTTCTCCGGCACCATGTCGCTCTCCTTCTCGGCTCCGCGCTTCGACGAGGTCAAGGCCTCGATCGAGGAGTGCAAGGAGAAGGACCTGACCTACTGCGCGCCGCTGTTCGTGACCGCGGAGTTCACCAACAACACCACTGGCGAGATCAAGAGCCAGACGGTGTTCATGGGTGACTTCCCGATGATGACGCCGAAGGGCACCTTCATCATCAACGGCACCGAGCGCGTCGTGGTCAGCCAGCTCGTCCGCTCGCCGGGCGTTTACTTCGACAAGCAGCCGGACAAGACCTCCGACCGCGACCTCTCCAGCGTCAAGGTCATCCCGAGCCGGGGTGCCTGGCTGGAGTTCGACATCGACAAGCGCGACACGGTCGGCGTTCGCATCGACCGCAAGCGCCGGCAGGCCGTCACCGTCCTGCTCAAGGCCATCGGGTGGTCCGCGGAGCGCATCCGCGAGAAGTTCGGCTGGTCCGAGCTGATGATGACCACGCTCGAGAAGGACCACATCGCCGGGCAGGACGAGGCCCTGCTCGACATCTACCGGAAGCTCCGCCCTGGCGAGCCGCCGACCCGTGAGAACGCCCAGACCCTGCTCGACAACCTCTTCTTCAACCCGAAGCGGTACGACGTCGCCAAGGTCGGGCGCTACAAGTTCAACAAGAAGCTCGAGCTGGACGTGCCGATCACCACCGGCACGCTCACCGAGGACGACATCGTCGCCACCGTGGAGTACCTCTGCCGGCTGCACGCCGGTGAGGAGGGCTACGAGGCCGACGACATCGACCACTTCGGCAACCGTCGCCTGCGTACCGTGGGCGAGCTGATCCAGAACCAGGTCCGGGTGGGTCTCTCCCGGATGGAGCGGGTCGTCCGCGAGCGGATGACCACCCAGGACGTCGAGGCGATCACGCCGCAGACCCTGATCAACATCCGCCCGGTGGTGGCGGCGATCAAGGAGTTCTTCGGTACGTCGCAGCTGTCCCAGTTCATGGACCAGACCAACCCGCTGGCGGGCCTGACCCACCGGCGCCGGCTGAGCGCGCTCGGCCCCGGTGGTCTGTCCCGCGAGCGGGCCGGCTTCGAGGTCCGGGACGTGCACCCGTCCCACTACGGCCGGATGTGCCCGATCGAGACGCCGGAAGGCCCGAACATCGGCCTGATCGGCGCGCTCTCCACGTTCGCCCGGGTCAACCCGTTCGGCTTCATCGAGACGCCGTACCGGAAGGTCATCGACGGCCGGGTCACCGACCAGATCGACTACCTGACCGCGGACGAGGAGGACCGGTTCGTCAAGGCGCAGGCGAACGCCCCGCTGAAGTCGGACGGCACCTTCGCCGAGGACCGCGTCCTGGTCCGCCGTAAGGGCGGCGAGACCGAGGACGTCCCGCCGGGCGCCGTGGACTACATGGACGTGTCGCCGCGGCAGATGACCTCGGTCGCCACCGCGATGATCCCGTTCCTGGAGCACGACGACGCCAACCGCGCGCTCATGGGCGCGAACATGCAGCGTCAGGCGGTGCCGCTGGTCAAGGCCGAGGCCCCGCTGGTCGGTACGGGCATGGAGTACCGCGCGGCCGTGGACGCCGGCGACGTGGTCGTGGCCGAGGTCGGCGGTGTGGTCGAGGACCTCTGCGCGGACTACATCACGGTCCACCAGGACGACGGTCACCGCCGGACGTACCTGCTGCACAAGTTCCGCCGCTCCAACGCCGGCTCCTGCGTCAACCAGAAGCCGGTCGTCTTCGAGGGCGACCGCGTCGAGGCCGGCCAGGTCATCGCCGACGGTCCGTGCACCGACGAGGGCGAGATGGCGCTCGGACGCAACCTGCTGGTGGCGTTCATGTGCTGGGAGGGCCACAACTACGAGGACGCGATCATCCTGTCGCAGCGCCTCGTGCAGCAGGACGTGCTCACCTCGATCCACATCGAGGAGCACGAGGTCGACGCCCGGGACACCAAGCTGGGCCCGGAGGAGATCACCCGCGACATCCCGAACGTCAGCGAGGAGATGCTCGCCGACCTCGACGAGCGCGGCATCATCCGGATCGGCGCCGAGGTCGTCCCCGGCGACATCCTGGTCGGGAAGGTCACGCCGAAGGGCGAGACCGAGCTGACCCCCGAGGAGCGGCTGCTCCGCGCGATCTTCGGTGAGAAGGCGCGCGAGGTTCGTGACACCTCGCTGAAGGTGCCGCACGGCGAGACCGGCACGGTCATCGGTGTGCGTACCTTCTCCCGCGAGGACGGCGACGAGCTGCCCCCGGGCGTCAACGAGCTGGTGCGGGTCTACGTGGCCCAGAAGCGCAAGATCCAGGACGGTGACAAGCTCGCGGGCCGCCACGGCAACAAGGGCGTCATCTCCAAGATCCTGCCGATCGAGGACATGCCGTTCCTGGAGGACGGCACCCCGGTCGACATCGTGCTGAACCCGCTCGGTGTGCCGTCCCGGATGAACATCGGCCAGGTCCTGGAGACCCACCTCGGGTGGGTGGCCAAGACCGGCTGGAGCGTGGACGGCGACGACGAGGAGTGGAAGCGCCAGCTCCGCTCGATCGAGGCGCACGAGTCCGAGCCGGACACCAACGTGGCCACTCCGGTCTTCGACGGTGCCCGCGAGGAGGAGATCTCCGGTCTGCTGGCGTCGACCCTGCCCAACCGGGACGGCAAGCAGCTGATCGGCCGCACGGGTAAGGCGCAGCTGTTCGACGGTCGCTCCGGCGAGCCGCTGCCGGACCCGATCGCGGTCGGCTACGTCTACATCCTGAAGCTCAACCACCTGGTCGACGACAAGATCCACGCCCGGTCGACCGGTCCGTACTCGATGATCACGCAGCAGCCGCTGGGTGGTAAGGCGCAGTTCGGTGGCCAGCGCTTCGGTGAGATGGAGTGCTGGGCCATGCAGGCGTACGGCGCCGCCTACGCCCTGCAGGAGCTGCTGACCATCAAGTCCGACGACGTCCTGGGCCGGGTCAAGGTCTACGAGGCGATCGTCAAGGGCGAGAACATCCCCGAGCCGGGCATCCCGGAGTCGTTCAAGGTGCTGCTCAAGGAGCTGCAGTCGCTGTGCCTCAACGTCGAGGTGCTCTCCAGCGACGGTGTGGCCCTGGAGATGCGCGAGACCGACGACGAGGTGTTCCGGGCGGCGGAGGAGCTGGGCATCGACCTGTCCCGGCGCGAGCCGAGCTCGGTCGAAGAGGTCTGAGGTGGTGATCCGGGGCAGGGTCACCCTGCCCCGGATCCCACTCGTTAGCTAGCAGTACAGACGACGACATAGGGGACATAGTGCTCGACGTCAACTTCTTCGACGAGCTGCGCATCGGCCTCGCCACCGCTGACGACATCCGTCAGTGGTCCCACGGCGAGGTCAAGAAGCCCGAGACCATCAACTACCGCACCCTCAAGCCGGAGAAGGACGGGCTCTTCTGCGAGAAGATCTTCGGTCCGCAGCGGGACTGGGAGTGCTACTGCGGTAAGTACAAGCGGGTCCGCTTCAAGGGCATCATCTGCGAGCGCTGCGGCGTCGAGGTGACCCGCTCCAAGGTTCGCCGGGAGCGGATGGGTCACATCGAGCTGGCCGCTCCGGTGACCCACATCTGGTACTTCAAGGGCGTGCCGAGCCGGCTGGGCTACCTGCTGGACCTCGCCCCGAAGGACCTCGAAAAGATCATCTACTTCGCCTCGTACGTCGTGACGAGCGTGGACGCCGAAGCGCGTCACCGCGACCTCTCGACCATCGAGAACGAGATCCTGGCCGAGAAGCGGCAGGCCGAGAACAGCCGCGACTCGGAGATCGAGAAGCGGGCCGCCAAGCTGGAGGCCGACCTGGCCGAGCTGGAGGCCGAGGGCGCGAAGGCGGACGTCCGGCGCAAGGTCAAGGAGGGCGGAGAGCGCGAGATGCGCCAGATCCGCGACCGGGCCCAGCGCGAGATCGACCGCCTCGACGAGGTCCTCGACACCTTCCGCAAGCTGGAGCCGAAGCAGCTGGTCACCGACGAGCTGCTCTACCGCGAGCTGCGCGACCGCTTCGGTGAGTACTTCACCGGCAGCATGGGCGCCGAGGCGATCAAGGCCCTGGTCCAGAACATGGACCTGGAGGCCGAGGCGGAGAACCTCCGCGAGACCATCCGCTCCGGCAAGGGTCAGCGGAAGATCCGGGCGCTCAAGCGGCTCAAGGTCGTCGCGGCGTTCCAGAACACCCGCAACTCGCCGCTCGGCATGGTGCTGGACTGCGTCCCGGTCATCCCGCCGGACCTGCGCCCGATGGTGCAGCTCGACGGTGGCCGCTTCGCGACCTCGGACCTGAACGACCTGTACCGGCGTGTGATCAACCGGAACAACCGCCTCAAGCGGCTGATCGACCTCGGCGCGCCCGAGATCATCGTCAACAACGAGAAGCGGATGCTCCAGGAGGCCGTCGACGCGCTGTTCGACAACGGCCGTCGTGGTCGTCCGGTCACCGGCCCGGGTAACCGGCCGCTGAAGTCGCTGTCCGACATGCTCAAGGGCAAGCAGGGCCGGTTCCGTCAGAACCTGCTGGGCAAGCGCGTCGACTACTCCGGCCGTTCGGTCATCGTGGTCGGCCCGAAGCTCAAGCTGCACCAGTGCGGCCTGCCCAAGCAGATGGCGCTGGAGCTGTTCAAGCCGTTCGTGATGAAGCGGCTGGTCGACCTCAACCACGCGCAGAACATCAAGTCCGCCAAGCGGATGGTCGAGCGGCAGCGGCCGGTCGTGTGGGACGTGCTGGAAGAGGTCATCGGCGAGCACCCGGTTCTGCTGAACCGCGCGCCGACCCTGCACCGTCTGGGCATCCAGGCCTTCGAGCCGCAGCTGGTCGAGGGCAAGGCCATCCAGATCCACCCGCTGGTCTGCACCGCGTTCAACGCCGACTTCGACGGTGACCAGATGGCGGTCCACGTGCCGCTGTCCGCCGAGGCCCAGGCCGAGGCGCGGATCCTGATGCTGTCGTCGAACAACATCCTCAAGCCGGCCGACGGCAAGCCGGTCACCATGCCGACCCAGGACATGGTCATCGGTCTGTACCACCTCACCCACCTCACTCCGGGGGGCAAGGGCGAGGGCCGGGCGTTCAGCTCGGACGCCGAGGCGCGGATGGCGTACGACAACGGCGAGCTGCACCTGCAGGCGCCGGTCCGGATCCGGCTGCGCGACGTCGTCGGTGTGGACAACGGCGCCGGCGCCGAGCCCTGGACCCCCGCCGAGGGGTGGACCGAGGGCGAGCCGGTGACGGTGGAGACCACGCTGGGCCGGGTCCTGTTCAACGAGACGCTGCCCCCGGGCTACCGCTTCGTGAACTACGAGATCCGCAAGGGCCAGCTCTCCGCGATCGTCAACGACCTCGCCGAGCGCTTCCCGAAGGTGGCCCTGGCGGCCACCCTGGACGGGCTCAAGGAGGCCGGTTTCCACTGGGCCACCTGGTCCGGCGTCACCATCGGCATGGAGGACGTCATCGCTCCGCCGCGCAAGCGGGAGATCCTGGAGCGGTACGAGAAGGAAGCCGACCGGATCGACAAGCAGTACCAGCGTGGTCTGATGACCGCCGAGGAGCGCCGCGGCGAGCTCATCGAGATCTGGACCAAGGCGACCAACGAGGTCGCCAAGGAGATGGACACCGCGCTGCCGCAGGAGAACCCGCTGTGGAAGATGATCAACTCGGGTGCCCGCGGTAACCTGCTCCAGCTCCGGCAGATCGCGGCGATCCGTGGTCTGGTGGCCAACCCGAAGGGCGAGATCATCCCGCGGCCGATCAAGGCCAGCTACCGGGAGGGTCTGTCCGTGCTGGAGTACTTCATCTCCACGCACGGTGCCCGTAAGGGTCTCGCGGACACCGCCCTGCGTACCGCCGACTCGGGTTACCTGACCCGGCGTCTGGTGGACGTCTCGCAGGACGTCATCATCCGCGAGGAGGACTGCGGCACCGACCGTGCCATCCCGATGCAGATCGGGGAGCGGATCGACGGCAAGCTGGTCGTGCACGAGCACGCCGAGACCAGCGTGCACGCCCGGACGCTCGCCGACGACATCAAGGGTCCGGACGGCACCGTGGTGGCCCACCGCGGCCAGGACATCAACTCGATCCTGGTGGACGCGATCGTCGCCGCCGGGACCGAGACGGTGCGGGTGCGCAGCGTGCTCACCTGCGAGTCGAAGCTGGGCGTCTGCGGTGCGTGCTACGGCCGCTCGCTGCCGACCGGCAAGACCGTGGACGTCGGCGAGGCGGTCGGCATCATCGCCGCCCAGTCGATCGGTGAGCCGGGTACGCAGCTGACGATGCGTACCTTCCACACCGGTGGTGTCGCGGGTGAGGACATCACCCAGGGTCTGCCCCGTGTCCAGGAGATCTTCGAGGCCCGGGTGCCGAAGGGTAAGGCGCCCATCGCCGACACCCCCGGTCGCATCCGGATCGAGGACGGCGAGCGGTCCCGCAAGATCGTGGTCATCCCGGACGACGGCAGCGACGAGATCGTCTACGACAAGATCTCGAAGCGGGTCCGGCTCCGGGCGCACGACGGCGACCACGTCGAGGTCGGCGAGAAGCTCACCGAGGGCACCATCGACCCGCACGAGCTGCTGCGCATCCTCGGCCCGCGCGCGGTCCAGGTCCACCTGACCCAGGAGGTCCAGGAGGTCTACCGCTCGCAGGGTGTGCTCATCCACGACAAGCACATCGAGATCATCATCCGCCAGATGCTCAAGCGGGTGACGGTCATCGACTCCGGCTCGACCGAGTTCCTGCCGGGTGTGCTGGTCGACCGGGCGCTGTTCGAGTCGGAGAACCGCCGGCTCGTCGGCGAGGGTGGCGAGCCCGCCGCCGGTCGCCCGGTGCTGATGGGTATCACCAAGGCCTCGCTGGCCACTGACTCCTGGCTGTCGGCGGCCTCCTTCCAGGAGACCACCCGGGTGCTGACGGACGCGGCGATCCACGCCCGCAGCGACTCGCTGATCGGCCTCAAGGAGAACGTGATCATCGGTAAGCTCATCCCGGCCGGTACGGGCATCAGCAAGTACCGCAACGTCCGGGTCGAGCCGACCGAGGAGGCGAAGGCCAAGGTCTACTCGATGACCGGCTACCCGGAGACCGACTACGGCTTCGGACCGGCCAGCGGCCAGGCGGTTCCGCTGGACGACTTCGACTTCGGGTCGTACCGCTAAGCAGTAGGAAACGACGAGGCCCCCGGCACCGCCGGGGGCCTCGTCGCGTCCGGAGTGCCGGGACCGGTGGGCCGGATCCGGGGCATGATGGAGGGCATGACGACAGTGCCCGGGCAGGCGCCCGTCGTGCCGCAGGCGTACCGCCATCCGCACGATCCGGAGCCGGTCCGCTCCACCAAGGCCCGCGCCGTCTTCGCACTCGGGCTGATCGGCGCGCTCACCGGCCTCTTCCTCGGCGGCGCGGTGCCGGCCACTGTCGCGCTCGTCCTGGCCCGGCAGGCGCGCCGGGAGGCGTACGCCTCGGGTGGTTATCTCACCGGCGCTGACTGGCTGCGGCGCGGTGAGCAGATGGCGCGGACCGGGCTGGTACTGACCGCCGCCGCGGTGGTCGCGGCGGTGGTGATCGGTGTGGTCCGGGCCGCCGACGCCTCGTTCGGCCACGACTTCGCGCCGAACTTCGACTGACCCGGTGGGGGAGCGGGCCGGCGCCCGCCCCTCCGACGGTGATCGGCGACGGTAGCCTGGCCGGTGTCCGCCGCGCGGCGGGCGCGTGTGGACAGGAGGACCCCGTGACGGAACCGGCTCCGCCGGGAGGCGACCCGACCCGCCCCGGGCCGTACCCGCCGGGTCCGGCGTCCGCACCGGCGCACCAGCCGCACGGGGCGTACGCGGGGAATCCGCCGGCGCACGGCGGCGGGTGGCCGGTGCCGGCGAGCGCTCCCGGCCACGGCGGCTGGGGTCCACATGGCGGTCCGGCGTTCCCGCCGCCGCCGGCCGAGGCGCCGCGGCCGCCGAAGCGGGTCGACGCGGTGCCGGGTACGCCGTTCGGTGTGGTCCACCTCGACGTGCCGCCGGTCACCTCGGGTCTGGCCATCGGGTCGCTCGTCGCCGGTATCGCCGCGATACTGGTGTCGCTGCTGGTGCTGTGCGTCGGTCTCGCCGCCCGGAACTACGGCGGCGCCTGGGCGGCGGGCGCGTTCACCGTCCTCGGCGGGCTGATCGGGATCGGTGCGGTGGTGGCCGGGCTGCTCGCCCGGCGGCAGATCCGGCGGCCGGCGCCGCCGCCGTCGGTCCGGTTCACCGGCGCCCGCCTGGCTGTCGCGGGAATCTCCTGCGGCGCGGCGGGGGTGCTGTTCGTCCTGATCGGGCTCGCCCTGGCACTGGTGGTGCAGATCACGTGAGGGCCTCGCCGCGCTGTCTGCGGCCGCTGACCCGGGTTGAGCGGTATGTCCGGGTGCCCGAAGGCCGGGCGGTGTCGGGGCCGCCGGGTCGTGCGGCGGACGAGCCGGTACACTTGTCACTGTAGGTGCCCATCGTTGGCGCATCGGCGACCCGGAGACCGGGGACGGACCGCGGGAGCGGTCCTTCCCGACCCATCCGTTTTGACCGGCGCGGCTGTGGTAGGTACTCTTTCCCCTTGTGCCCGGGCTCGCCCGGGCAATGCGTGCGTGCGCTGGACCCGGTCAGCCGGTGATCGCGCGGTCGCACCACCAAGACCAGAACATCCGGTACGACGCGTCAGCGGCCGGCACCGGAACCGTGACTCGGGCGACACGCCCGACCGCGGGTGCTGGGGAGCCGTCAGGCGGCCCTGGTTGGAATGTAGGAGAGCCGCCCATCCGGACGGCTGGAGCAGACGGCGCGGTCGCCTCGCAGCGGCCGAAGGGAGCGGAGAAACCCGGTGCCCACCATTCAGCAGTTGGTCCGAAAGGGCCGTCAGGCCAAGACGACCAAGACCAAGACCCCGGCGCTGAAGGGGTCTCCCCAGCGGCGCGGCGTGTGCACCCGCGTGTACACCACCACCCCGAAGAAGCCGAACTCGGCGCTGCGCAAGGTTGCTCGTGTCAAGCTCAGCAGCCAGATCGAGGTGACCGCCTACATCCCGGGCGTCGGCCACAACCTCCAGGAGCACTCGATCGTGCTCGTGCGCGGCGGTCGTGTGAAGGACCTCCCCGGCGTGCGGTACAAGATCGTGCGCGGTTCGCTGGACACCCAGGGTGTCCGCAACCGCAAGCAGGCTCGCAGCCGCTACGGCGCGAAGAAGGAGAAGAGCTGACATGCCGCGTAAGGGACCCGCTCCGCGGAAGCCGCTGGTCGCTGACCCGGTGTACAACTCGCCCCTGGTCACCCAGCTGGTGAACAAGATCCTGCTGCGCGGCAAGCGTCAGCTCGCCGAGCGGATCGTGTACGCCGCCCTGGAGGGCTGCCGCGAGAAGTCCGGCACCGACCCCGTCGTCACGCTCAAGCGCGCGATGGACAACGTCAAGCCGACCCTCGAGGTGCGCAGCCGCCGTGTCGGTGGCGCCACCTACCAGGTTCCGGTCGAGGTCCGGCCGTCCCGTGCGACCACGCTCGGTCTGCGCTGGCTGGTGACCTACTCCCGGGCCCGGCGTGAGAAGACGATGGTCGAGCGGCTGATGAACGAGCTGCTGGACGCGAGCAACGGCCTCGGCGCCGCCGTCAAGCGGCGTGAGGACACGCACAAGATGGCCGAGTCCAACAAGGCCTTCGCGCACTACCGCTGGTAACACCTGAGGTTCCGGCGCCCACCGGCGCCGGAACCGCCACCAGTTGTGTCGAGACGACGATAAGTAGGGATTGAAGTGGCCGCCGCAGACGCGCTCGCCAACGTACGCAACATCGGCATCATGGCCCACATCGATGCCGGTAAGACCACTACCACCGAGCGAATCCTGTTCTACACCGGCATCACGTACAAGATCGGTGAGGTCCACGAGGGCGCCGCCGTCATGGACTGGATGGAGCAGGAGCAGGAGCGCGGTATCACCATCACTTCCGCCGCCACCAAGTGCGAGTGGAAGGGCCACACGATCCAGATCATCGACACGCCCGGCCACGTCGACTTCACGGTCGAGGTCGAGCGGTCGCTGCGTGTTCTGGACGGTGCGGTCGCGGTCTACGACGGCGTGGCCGGCGTGGAGCCCCAGACGGAGAACGTCTGGCGGCAGGCGGACAAGTACAACGTCCCCCGGATGTGCTTCGTCAACAAGCTCGACCGGACCGGCGCCGACTTCTTCCGCTGCGTGCAGATGATGATCGACCGGCTCAACGCCACCCCGCTCGTCCTCCAGATCCCGATCGGTGCCGAGTCCGACTTCATCGGCGTGGTCGACCTGGTCGAGATGCGTGCGCTCACCTGGCGCGGCGAGACCCAGAAGGGTGAGGACTACGCGGTCGAGGAGATCCCGGCCGACCTCGCCGACTCGGCCGCCGAGTGGCGCGAGAAGCTGATGGAGACCCTCGCCGACGTCGACGACTCGGTGATGGAGAAGTACCTCGAGGGCGAGGAGATCTCGGTCGACGAGATCAAGGCCGCCATCCGCCGGGCCACCATCGCCGGCAAGGCCAACCCGGTCCTCACCGGTACCGCCTTCAAGAACAAGGGCATCCAGCCGATGCTGGACGCGGTCGTCGCGTACCTGCCCTCGCCGCTGGACATCCCGGCGATCGAGGGTACGGCCACGGACGGCGAGACCCCGCTGCAGCGGAAGCCCTCGATCTCCGAGCCGTTCTCCGGCCTGGCCTTCAAGATCCAGACCGACAAGCACCTCGGCAAGCTGACGTACGTCCGGATCTACTCCGGCACGCTCGAGTCCGGTTCTCAGGTGATCAACTCCACCAAGGACCGCAAGGAGCGGATCGGCAAGATCTACCAGATGCACGCCAACAAGCGGGAGGAGCGCAGCTCCGCCCAGGCCGGCGACATCATCGCGGTGCAGGGTCTGAAGCAGACCACCACCGGTGACACGCTGTGCGACCCGGCGAACCCGGTCATCCTGGAGTCGATGACCTTCCCGGAGCCGGTCATCGAGGTGGCCATCGAGCCGAAGACCAAGGCCGACCAGGAGAAGCTCAGCACCGCCATCCAGCGGCTGGCCGAGGAGGACCCGACCTTCCGCGTCAAGCTGGACGACCAGACCGGTCAGACGGTCATCTCCGGCATGGGCGAGCTTCACCTGGACATCCTGGTCGACCGGATGCGCCGCGAGTTCAACGTCGAGGCGAACATCGGTAAGCCGCAGGTGGCGTACCGCGAGACCATCCGCCGCAAGGTGGAGAAGGTCGAGTACACCCACAAGAAGCAGACCGGTGGTTCCGGCCAGTACGCCCGCGTGATCATCAGCGTGGAGCCGCTGCCGCTGGGCAACGACGCCCCGACGTACGAGTTCGCCAACGCGGTGACCGGTGGCCGCATCCCCCGGGAGTTCATCCCCTCGGTGGACGCGGGCGCGCAGGACGCCATGCAGTACGGCATCCTCGCCGGCTTCCCCCTGGTGGGCGTCAAGCTCACCCTGGTGGACGGCCAGTACCACGAGGTCGACTCGTCGGAGATGGCGTTCAAGATCGCCGGCTCGATGGCGATGAAGGAGGCGGCCCGCAAGGCCGACCCCGCTCTCCTCGAGCCGATGATGGCCGTTGAGGTCACCACTCCTGAGGAGAACATGGGTGACGTCATCGGCGACCTCAACTCCCGGCGTGGCATCATCCAGGCGATGGAGGAGCGCAGCGGCGCTCGCGTCGTCCGGGCTCTGGTGCCGCTGTCGGAGATGTTCGGCTACGTCGGCGACCTGCGGTCGAAGACCCAGGGCCGGGCTAGCTACAGCATGCAGTTCGACTCCTACGCCGAGGTTCCGGCCTCGGTGGCCAAGGAGATCATCGCCAAGTCGACGGGTGAGTGACACTCACCCTCGGCTGATCCGATGACGCGAGGGCGGTCGCGGGAGGGCTCTCCCGCCCGCGGCCACCTCGATCGGGTTGCGTGAGACCGGGCCTGTAGGCTTCATCGCCGCAGAACCCACAAAAGCTCTCCGGCCTTCCGGCCGGAAAGGCTGTCGACAGAGTCCTAAGCGCCGAACGGCGCGCCGGGGCGAACGAACCAAGAAAGTCCACAGGAGGACACCAGTGGCGAAGGCGAAGTTCGAGCGGACTAAGCCGCACGTCAACATCGGCACCATTGGTCACATCGACCACGGTAAGACGACGCTGACG
Source organism: Micromonospora sp. CPCC 205554 (assembly GCF_036902745.1). Taxonomy (NCBI): domain Bacteria; kingdom Bacillati; phylum Actinomycetota; class Actinomycetes; order Micromonosporales; family Micromonosporaceae; genus Micromonospora; species Micromonospora sp. CPCC 205554. Next base: position 157,598 of record NZ_JBAKHP010000006.1, read on the forward strand.
GCGGCCATCACCAAGGTCCTGCACGACCAGTACCCGGACCTGAACCCGTACACGCCGTTCGACGAGATCGACAAGGCGCCGGAGGAGAAGGCCCGCGGCATCACGATCTCCATCGCGCACGTCGAGTACCAGACCGAGGCGCGTCACTACGCGCACGTCGACTGCCCCGGTCACGCCGACTACATCAAGAACATGATCACCGGTGCCGCGCAGATGGACGGCGCGATCCTGGTGGTGGCGGCGACCGACGGCCCGATGCCGCAGACCCGCGAGCACGTGCTGCTGGCCCGTCAGGTCGGTGTGCCGTACATCGTCGTGGCGCTCAACAAGAGCGACATGGTCGACGACGAGGAGCTCCTGGAGCTCGTCGAGCTCGAGGTCCGTGAGCTGCTCTCCTCGCAGGAGTACCCGGGTGACGACCTGCCGGTCGTCCGGGTCTCGGCGCTGAAGGCCCTGGAGGGCGACCCGGAGTGGACCGGGAAGCTCCTGGACCTGATGAACGCCGTGGACACCGCGATCCCGCAGCCGGAGCGCGAGACCGAGAAGCCGTTCCTCATGCCCATCGAGGACGTCTTCACGATCACCGGTCGCGGCACCGTGGTCACCGGTCGCGCCGAGCGCGGCATCCTCAAGCCGAACGAGGAGGTGGAGATCGTCGGCATCCGTGAGAAGTCGATGAAGACCACCTGCACCGGCATCGAGATGTTCCGCAAGCTGCTCGACGAGGCCCGCGCGGGTGAGAACGTCGGTCTGCTGCTGCGCGGCATCAAGCGCGAGGACGTCGAGCGCGGCATGGTCGTCATCAAGCCGGGCACCACGACCCCGCACACGGAGTTCGAGGCGACGGTCTACATCCTCTCCAAGGAGGAGGGCGGCCGGCACACCCCGTTCTTCCAGAACTACCGCCCGCAGTTCTACTTCCGGACCACGGACGTCACCGGCGTCGTCACGCTGCCCGAGGGCACCGAGATGGTCATGCCGGGCGACAACACCTCGATGACGGTGAAGCTGATTCAGCCCATCGCCATGGAGGAGAACCTGAAGTTCGCGATCCGTGAGGGTGGTCGTACGGTCGGCGCGGGTCGCGTCACCAAGATCATCAAGTGAGCTGGGTAACCCCGATTAGCGTTGCCGCCGGACGTGCGGCATACTAGTCAGGTTGCGTAACGACAGTCGGTCACCTGCGTCCGGTTGACGCTGGACCTCCGGGAGTCAGACTGTCTCGCGTAGGGTGGTTGGTCGCCATCGGCGGTCAACCACCCTCGCGCGGCGTCCAGGTCGCGGTCCCCGCGATCGGCGCCATGACCCACCGCGTGGTCAGAGAATCGCTCCGGAGTCCCGGGGCGGAGCCTGGCCCACGGGCGCGACACGCCCGACCGCGGGGGTCGGCGGAAGTGGGCCTGTGCCAGCCGGTACAGGCGCCCGCAACACAGCGGCATCGAGAGAAGGAACAGAAGCCACCATGGCGGGACAGAAGATCCGCATCCGGCTCAAGGCCTATGACCACGAGGTCGTCGACTCCTCGGCTCGGAAGATCGTCGAGACGGTGACGCGTACCGGGGCGCAGGTCGCTGGCCCGGTGCCGCTGCCCACGGAGATCAACCGTTTCTGCGTCATCCGCTCGCCGCACAAGTACAAGGACTCGCGCGAGCACTTCGAGATGCGTACGCACAAGCGTCTGATCGACATCATCGACCCGACCCCGAAGACGGTCGACTCGCTCATGCGCCTCGACCTGCCGGCTGGCGTCGACATCGAGATCAAGCTGTAGGGACCGGACAAATGGACAGGCAAGTCAAGGGGATCCTGGGCGCCAAGCTCGGCATGACCCAGGTCTGGGACAACAACAAGGTTGTGCCCGTGACCGTGGTTCAGGCCGGCCCGTGCGTCGTGAGCCAGGTTCGTAGCGCCGACAAGGACGGCTACTCCGCGGTCCAGCTGGCGTACGGGGTCATCGACCCGCGCAAGGTCAAGAAGCCGCTCGCCGGGCACTACGCCAAGGCGGACATCGCGCCGCGCCGGCACATCGTCGAGCTGCGCACCTCCGACGCCGCGGACTACGCGCCGGGCCAGGAGGTCACGGTCGAGGAGTTCCCGGCCGGCGCCGTGATCGACGTGACCGGCAAGACCAAGGGCAAGGGCTACGCCGGCCCGATGAAGCGGCACGGCTTCCACGGTCTGCGCGCCAGCCACGGTGTCGAGCGCAAGCACCGCTCGCCCGGCTCGATCGGCGCCTGCGCGACCCCGGGTCGCGTCTTCAAGGGCACCCGGATGGCGGGCCGGATGGGTGGCGTGCGCTACACCGTCCAGAACCTGACCGTCCAGGCGGTCGACACCGAGAACAACCTCCTGCTCGTCCGCGGGGCCATTCCGGGCCCGAAGGGCGCGCTGGTCCTGGTCCGCACCGCGGCCAAGGCGAAGGTGAAGAAGGGCGGTGCGGCCAAGTGACCACCGTTGACGTCATCAACGTCGAAGGCGCCAAGAGCGGCTCCGTCGAGCTGCCGGCCGACATCTTCGACGCGCAGGCCAACATCGCCCTGATGCACCAGGTCGTGGTGGCCCAGCTCGCGGCGGCCCGTCAGGGTACGCACAAGACGAAGACCCGCGGCGAGGTCTCCGGTGGAGGCAAGAAGCCGTACAAGCAGAAGGGCACCGGTCGTGCCCGCCAGGGCTCGACCCGCGCGCCGCAGTTCGCCGGCGGTGGCGTGGTCCACGGCCCGGTGCCGCGCGACTACAGCCAGCGCACCCCGAAGAAGATGAAGGCCGCCGCCCTGCGTGGCGCCCTCTCCGACCGGGCCCGCGCCGGGCAGGTGCACGTCGTCGAGGCGTTCGTCTCCGGCGAGAAGCCGTCCACCAAGGCGGCCCTGGCCACGCTGACCAAGCTGACCCAGGCCCGTCGGGTCCTGGTCGTGCTGAGCAGCACCGACGAGCTGAACTGGGTGTCGCTGCGGAACCTGCGCAACGCGCGGGACAGCCGGGTGCACCTGATCGAGGCCGGCCAGCTCAACACCTACGACGTGCTGGTGGCCGACGACGTGGTCTTCACCAAGGAGGCCCTGGACGAGTTCCTGGGCGTTCCCGCCGAGACCACCGAGGAGGATGGCAAGTGAGCACGATCGCCGATCCGCGTGACGTCATCGTCGCGCCGGTCGTCTCGGAGAAGAGCTACAGCGAGCTGAACCGCAACTGGTACACCTTCCTGGTGCACCCGGACGCCAACAAGACCGAGATCAAGATCGCTATCCAGCAGATCTTCAACGTCCGCGTCCTGACGGTCAACACGCTCAACCGCGAGGGCAAGCGCAAGCGGACCCGTACCGGGTTCGGCAAGCGCAAGGACACCAAGCGCGCGATGGTGAAGCTGGCTGACGGTGACCGTATCGAGGCCTTCGGCGGCCCGGTCAGCTGAGGGGTGTAGACAATGGCTATCCGTAAGTACAAGCCGACGACGCCGGGCCGGCGTGGCTCGAGCGTTGCCGACTTCGCCGAGATCACCCGGTCGACGCCCGAGAAGTCGCTGCTGGCTCCGCTGCCGAAGAAGGGCGGACGCAACGCCCACGGCCGGATCACCACGCGGCACCACGGTGGCGGCCACAAGCGCCAGTACCGTCTGATCGACTTCAAGCGGGTCGACAAGGACGGCGTGCCGGCGAAGGTCGCCCACATCGAGTACGACCCGAACCGCACCGCGCGCATCGCGCTGCTGCACTACGCCGACGGCGAGAAGCGCTACATCATCGCGCCGAAGGACCTGAAGCAGGGCGACCGCGTCGAGTCCGGTCCGGGCGCCGACATCAAGCCGGGTAACAACCTGCCGCTGCGCAACATCCCGGTCGGTACCACCATCCACAACGTGGAGCTGCGTCCGGGCGGCGGCGCCAAGCTGGCCCGCTCGGCCGGCGTCGGCATCCAGCTGCTCGGCCGTGAGGGCGCGTACGCGACCCTGCGTATGCCGTCCGGTGAGATCCGGCGTGTGGACGTGCGCTGCCGCGCCAGCATCGGCGAGATCGGCAACGCCGACCAGTCGAACATCAACTGGGGTAAGGCCGGCCGTATGCGGTGGAAGGGCAAGCGCCCGACCGTCCGTGGTGTCGCGATGAACCCGGTCGACCACCCGCACGGTGGTGGTGAGGGTAAGACCTCCGGTGGTCGCCACCCGGTCAACCCGCAGGGTAAGCCCGAGGGCCGCACCCGTCGTAAGGGCCAGCCGAGCGACCGGCTGATCGTCCGCCGCCGCTACGCCACGCGTAAGCGCGGCTGAGGGAGATAAGACATGCCTCGCAGCCTGAAGAAGGGCCCGTTCGTCGACGACCACCTGCTCAAGAAGGTGGAGACGCAGAACGACAAGGGCTCGAAGAACGTCATCAAGACCTGGTCGCGGCGCTCGACGATCATCCCGGAGATGCTGGGTCACACGATCGCCGTGCACGACGGACGCAAGCACGTCCCGGTTTTCGTGACCGAGGCCATGGTCGGGCACAAGCTCGGCGAGTTCGCGCTGACCCGCACGTTCAAGGGTCACGAGAAGGACGACCGGAAGAGCCGCCGGCGCTGACGCCGCGGGCATACGGATAGAGGAACAAGGGGTTACAGCGATGCCAGGAAAGGGCGACGCTCCGGTGCTTCCGGGCGCGCGGGCGGTTGCGCGGCACGTGCGCATCTCGCCGATGAAGGCGCGCCGGGTGGTCAACCTCGTCCGCGGCCTGCCCGCGAAGGAGGCGCTCACGGTGCTGCAGTTCGCGCCGCAGGCTGCGAGCGAGCAGGTGTACAAGGTGCTCGCGAGCGCGATCGCCAACGCGGAGAACAACGAGCGGCTGGACCCCGACGCGCTGCTCGTCAGTGAGGCGTTCGTCGACGAGGGCCCGACCATGAAGCGGTTCCGGCCGCGGGCGCAGGGCCGGGCGTACCGGATTCGCAAGCGCACCTGCCACATCACCGTGGCGGTCGAGGCGGTTGCGCCGGCCGCGCCGAAGAAGTCGGCGAAGAAGGCCGCTCCGGCCAAGCCGGCCACTGAGGAGCAGAGCACGACGGAGGGTGCCGAGTAATGGGTCAGAAGGTTCACCCGACCGGGTTCCGGCTCGGCATCTCGACCGACTGGAAGTCCCGCTGGTTCGCGGACAAGCTCTACAAGGACTACATCGGCGAGGACGTCAAGATCCGCCGGATGATGTCCAAGGGCCTCGAGCGCGCCGGCATCTCCAAGGTCGACATCGAGCGCACCCGGGACCGGGTCCGCGTCGACATCCACACCGCCCGGCCGGGCATCGTCATCGGCCGTAAGGGTGCGGAGGCCGACCGGATCCGCGGCGAGCTGGAGAAGCTCACCGGCAAGCAGGTCCAGCTGAACATCATCGAGGTGAAGAACCCCGAGTCGGACGCACAGCTGGTCGCCCAGGGCGTCGCCGAGCAGCTGTCCAGCCGGGTCAGCTTCCGCCGGGCCATGCGCAAGGCGATGCAGTCCGCCATGAAGAACCCCGCCTGCAAGGGCATCCGGGTTCAGGTCTCGGGCCGTCTGGGCGGCGCCGAGATGAGCCGGACCGAGTTCTACCGCGAGGGCCGGGTTCCGCTGCACACGCTGCGGGCCAACATCGAGTACGGCTTCTTCGAGGCCCGTACCACCTTCGGCCGGATCGGCGTGAAGGTCTGGATCTACAAGGGCGACGCCGTCCCGGGTCGCGAGGCCCCGGCCGAGGCCGCCCCGTCGCGCGGCCCGCGCCGTGACCGTGGCGACCGGCCGGACCGGCCGCGCCGTGGCCGCTCGGGCTCGTCCGGTACGACCGCCGGTGGCACCGAGGCCGGCCGGGCTGCCGCGACCACCATCGCGCAGCAGGCGGAGACGCCGGCCGGTGACCCGGTCGACGCCGGCGCCGTGGCGGCAGCCGCGACCCAGCCGGCAGAACAGCAGCAGGAGGGCTGACAGATGCTGATGCCGCGCAAGCCCCCGAAGGGCTTCCGCAAGCCGCACCACCCGGACCGCAGTGGCGCGTCCAAGGGTGGTAACCGGGTGGTGTTCGGCGAGTTCGGGATCCAGGCTCTCGAGCCGGCGTACGTGACCAACCGCCAGATCGAGTCGGCGCGTATCGCGATGACCCGCCACATCAAGCGTGGCGGCAAGGTCTGGATCACGATCTTCCCGGACCAGGCCCTCACCAAGAAGCCGGCCGAGACCCGGATGGGTTCCGGTAAGGGTTCGCCCGAGTGGTGGGTCGCCAACGTGAAGCCGGGGCGGGTCCTCTTCGAGATGTCCTTCCCCAACGAGCAGATCGCGCGAGAGGCGATGCGTCGCGCGATCCACAAGCTCCCGATGAAGTGCCGCATTGTTACGCGCGAAGTGGGTGAATCCTGATGGCAGCGGGCGTCAAGCCCTCCGAGCTGCGTGAGCTCTCCGAGGAGGAGCTGGTCACGAAGTTGCGCGAGGCGAAGGCGGAGCTGTTCAACCTCCGCGTGCAGGCCGCAACCGGGCAGCTGGACAACAACCGGCGGCTGCAGGTCATCCGTCGGGAGATCGCCCGGATCTACACGATCATGCGTGAGCGTGAGCTGGGTCTCTCGGCCGCGCCGACTGAGGTGACTGCATCATGAGTGAGAACACCACCGCCCCCGCGCGGTCCCGCCGCAAGGTCCGCGAGGGCCTCGTGGTCAGCGACAAGATGGACAAGACCGTCGTGGTCGAGGTCGAGGACCGCGTCAAGCACGCGCTGTACGGCAAGATCATGCGCCGTACGCGCAAGCTGAAGGTGCACGACGAGCAGAACTCGGCCGGCATCGGCGACCGGGTCCTGATCATGGAGACCCGGCCGCTGTCCGCCACCAAGCGCTGGCGGCTCGTGGAGATCCTCGAGAAGGCCAAGTAGCGAAGGCTCGAGCTCGGCCGGGTCTCGGTCGGGCGCAGGTTCCGCCAGGCTCCGGCCGCCCCGAGCGGCCGGAGAACCGGCAGACATAGGAGATAGACGTGATTCAGCAGGAGTCGCGACTGCGCGTCGCCGACAACACGGGTGCCCGGGAGATCCTGTGCATCCGGGTGCTCGGCGGCTCCGGTCGGCGCTACGCGAGCATCGGCGACGTCATCGTGGCGACCGTCAAGGACGCGATCCCCGGTGCCGGTGTGAAGAAGGGCGACGTCGTCAAGGCCGTCGTCGTTCGGACCGCCAAGGAGAAGCGGCGGCCGGACGGGTCGTACATCCGCTTCGACGAGAACGCCGCCGTCATCATCAAGGACGGTGGGGACCCGCGCGGTACCCGCATCTTCGGCCCGGTGGGCCGGGAGCTGCGGGACAAGCGGTTCATGAAGATCATCTCTCTCGCGCCGGAGGTGTTGTGACCGTGAAGGTCAAGAAGGGCGACACGGTCGTCGTCATCGCCGGCAAGGACAAGGGTGCCAAGGGCAAGGTCATCGCGGCCTACCCGCGGCAGGACAAGGTCCTGGTCGAGGGCGTGAACCGGGTCAAGAAGCACACCCGTATCAGCACCACCCAGCGTGGCGCCAAGACCGGTGGCATCGTCACCCAGGAGGCCCCGATCCACGTCTCGAACGTGATGGTCCTGGACTCCGACGGCAAGCCGACCCGCGTCGGCTACCGGATCGACGACAACGGCCAGAAGGTCCGCATCGCGCGTAGCACCGGTAAGGACCTCTGATGACCACGGCTACCGAAACCAAGACCCTGCCGCGCCTCAAGGAGCGGTACCGCAACGAGGTGGTGGCCGAGCTGCAGAAGCAGTTCGAGTTCGCCAACCCGATGCAGGTGCCGCGGCTGGTCAAGATCGTCGTCAACATGGGTGTCGGCGAGGCTGCTCGCGACGCCAAGCTGATCGACGGGGCCGTCCGCGACCTGGCCACCATCACCGGCCAGAAGCCGCAGGTCCGGCGGGCCACCAAGTCCATCGCGCAGTTCAAGCTCCGCGAGGGCATGCCGATCGGCGCGAAGGTCACCCTTCGCGGCGACCGGATGTGGGAGTTCCTGGACCGGCTGCTCTCGATCGCGCTGCCGCGTATCCGTGACTTCCGCGGCCTGGACGGGCGCAAGCTCGACGGGCACGGCAACTACACGTTCGGCCTGACCGAGCAGTCGGTGTTCCACGAGATCGATCAGGACAAGATCGATCGCCAGCGGGGCATGGACATCACGGTGGTCACGACCGCCACGACCGACGACGAGGGCCGGGCGCTGCTCAAGCTCCTGGGCTTCCCGTTCAAGGAGAACTGAGATGGCCAAGAAGGCGCTGATCCTCAAGGCGGCCGCGAAGCCGAAGTTCTCGGTTCGCGCGTACACCCGCTGCCAGCGGTGCGGGCGTCCGAAGGCGGTCTACCGCAAGTTCGGTCTCTGCCGGGTGTGCATCCGGGAGATGGCCCACCGCGGTGAGCTGCCCGGCGTGTCCAAGGCTTCCTGGTAATAGCCCGGCGCGCTCCGGCGCGTCAGCTGAACTGTCTCTTCGCCGTAGGCCCCGGGCCCGGCCCGGGGAACCCCGGCGAGAAAGGTTGACGAGTTTTCATGACGATGACCGACCCGATCGCAGACATGCTCACGCGTCTGCGTAACGCCAACCAGGCGTACCACGACCGGGTGACGATGCCCTACTCGAAGATCAAGGCGAACATCGCCGAGGTCCTCAAGGCCGAGGGTTACATCGCCACCTGGTCGGTCGAGGAGCCCGAGGAGGGCGCCGTCGGCAAGCGACTGGTCGTCGAGCTGAAGTACGGCCAGAACCGCGAGCGGAGCCTGGCCGGCATCAAGCGCGTGTCCAAGCCCGGTCTCCGGGTGTACGCCAAGTCGGACGGGCTCCCGCGGGTGCTCGGCGGGCTGGGCGTGGCGATCATTTCGACGTCCCAGGGGCTGCTCACCGACCGGCAGGCCCGCAAGCGGAGCGTTGGCGGGGAAGTCCTCGCCTTCGTCTGGTAACGGGAGACAGGTAGAAATGTCGCGTATTGGACGTAAGTCGATCCCGGTGCCTGCCGGCGTCGACATCACGATCGACGGCCGGACCGTCAAGGTCAAGGGCCCCAAGGGCGAACTGAGCCACGTGCTCGCCGAGCCGATCACGGCGGAGCGGGGCGAGGACGGCGAGCTGCACGTCAACCGGCCCAACGACGAGCGCAAGGCCAAGGAGCTGCACGGCCTGAGCCGTACGCTGGTGGCCAACATGATCGTCGGTGTCACCGAGGGCTACCGCAAGAGCCTGGAGATCGCCGGCACCGGTTACCGCGTGACCGCCAAGGGCAAGGACCTGGAGTTCGCGCTCGGGTTCTCGCACCCGGTCCTGGTGCAGGCGCCGGACGGCATCACCTTCACGGTCGAGAAGCCGACGCTGTTCCACGTGGCCGGCATCGACAAGCAGCAGGTCGGCGAGGTCGCCGCCAACATCCGGAAGATCCGTCCGCCGGAGCCCTACAAGGGCAAGGGCGTGAAGTACCAGGGCGAGGTCATCCGCCGCAAGGCTGGAAAGGCAGGTAAGAAGTGAGCGCCACGCTGCTCAAGCGCCGCCGCGGCGTCGCCGCCAAGCGTGCCGTCGGGCGTGCGCGTCGGCACTTCCGGGTCCGCAAGAACGTCAGCGGCACCGCCGAGCGTCCCCGCCTGGTCGTCACCCGCTCCCTGCGCCACGTGGTGGCCCAGGTCGTGGACGACACCAAGGGTCACACCCTGGCGTCGGCCTCGACCATGGACGCCTCGCTGCGCGGCGCCGAGGGCGACAAGAGCGCCCTGGCCGGCAAGGTCGGCGCCCTGCTCGCCGAGCGTGCCAAGGCCGCCGGCGTCTCGAAGGTCGTCTTCGACCGCGGTGGCAACCGGTACGCGGGGCGTGTCGCCGCGCTTGCCGACGCCGCCCGCGAAGCCGGGCTCGAGTTCTAGAAACCCCGTCACGAGAGAGAAGGAAGGCTGCTGATGCCAGGTCAACAGCGCCGTGGCGGCGGGTCCGGTGGCAACGAGGGTGGTCGCCGCGACAACCGCCGTGAGGGCGGCCGCGGAAACGCGCCCGTCGAGAAGACCCCGCACCTCGAGCGGGTCGTCGCGATCAACCGCGTCGCCAAGGTCGTGAAGGGTGGTCGTCGCTTCAGCTTCACCGCCCTGGTGATCGTGGGCGACGGCGACGGCACCGTCGGTGTGGGCTACGGAAAGGCCAAGGAGGTGCCCGCGGCGATCGCCAAGGGTGTCGAGGAGGCCAAGAAGCACTTCTTCAAGGTGCCGCGCATCGGCGCCTCGATCCCGCACCCGGTGCAGGGCGAGGACGCGGCCGGTGTGGTGCTGCTCAAGCCGGCCTCCGCCGGTACGGGTGTCATCGCCGGTGGTCCGGTGCGTGCCGTGCTGGAGTGCGCGGGCATCCACGACGTGCTCTCCAAGAGCCTCGGCTCGTCCAACCCGATCAACATCGTGCACGCCACGGTGGCGGCCCTGAAGGGGCTCGAGTCCCCGGAGCAGGTCGCGGCCCGTCGTGGTCTGCCGGTCGAGGACGTCGCGCCGGCCGCCATGCTGGCGTCGCGGGCGGGGGTGGCGTCCTGATGGCACGCCTGAAGGTCACCCAGGTCCGGTCCGAGATCGGGACCAAGAAGAACCAGCGTGACTCGCTGCGTTCGCTCGGTCTCAAGCGGATCAACGACGTGGTGGTCAAGGAGGACCGGCCGGAGATCCGCGGCATGATCTTCACGGTCAACCACCTCGTGAAGGTCGAGGAGGTCGAGTAATGACGATCAAGGTGCACCACCTGCGTCCGGCTCCGGGTGCCAAGACCGACAAGACCCGCGTGGGTCGCGGTGAGGGCTCGAAGGGCAAGACCGCCGGTCGCGGTACCAAGGGTTCGAAGGCCCGGAAGAACATCTCGCCGGCGTTCGAGGGTGGGCAGATGCCCATCCACATGCGCCTGCCGAAGATGAAGGGCTTCAAGAACAAGTTCAAGGTCGTGTTCCAGGTGGTCAACCTGGACCGGCTGGCCGAGCTGTTCCCGAACGGCGGCCAGGTCGGCCCGGTCGAGCTGGTCGAGGCCGGCGCGGTCCGCAAGGGTCACCCGGTCAAGGTGCTCGGCACCGGCGACCTCGGTGGCGTGTCTCTCCAGGTCTCGGCGCACGCGTTCAGCGCGTCGGCCAAGGAGAAGATCACCGCCGCCGGTGGCTCGGTCACCGAGCTGTAAGGCGATGTCCACGGCGCCCGCTCAGTTGTTCGCAACTGGGCGGGCGCCATGGTCTACCGGCCACGTGTGCGCCGGGTAACATCGGATTCGTTTTATGTAGCCGGGCACATCTGCCCGGACCGGGATCGGACTGTTAGAGTCCGTTCCCAGCCATGGATACCGGGCATGCCGCCCGGCACCACCCCGCCCCGCCAGGGATTCGTCACCGGCGGCCCGCGTCGCGCAGGAGGAAGAAGTTGCTGTCCGCCTTTCTCAGTGCGTTCCGTACGCCTGACCTGCGCAAGAAGCTGCTGTTCACAGTAGGCATCATCGCGGTCTACCGGCTGGGCGCCACGCTGCCCAGCCCGGGCGTCTCGTACGGCAACGTGCAGAAGTGCCTCGACACGATCCAGGGCGGCAGCACGGGTGTGCTCAACCTGCTGGATCTGTTCTCCGGTGGCGCGCTGCTCCAGCTCTCGGTCTTCGCGCTGGGCATCATGCCCTACATCACCGCGTCGATCATCCTCCAGCTGCTGACGGTGGTGATCCCGCGCCTGGAGCAGCTCCGCAAGGAGGGCCAGGCCGGGCAGGCCAAGATCACGCAGTACACCCGCTACCTGACGCTGGGCCTGGGTGTCCTCCAGGCCTCGGCGTTCGTGGCGCTGGCCCGCTCCGGGCAGCTGTTCAACAACCAGTGCGACCAGTTCCCGATCGTGCCCGAGGGCACCGGCATCCCGAACTGGCTGACCCTGGGCATCCTGGTCATGACCATGACCGCCGGCACCGGCGTGGTGATGTGGCTCGGTGAGCTGATCACCGACCGGGGCGTCGGCAACGGCATGTCCGTGCTGATCTTCACCTCGATCGCGGCCCGCCTCCCCAGTGAGGGCTGGAAGATCAAGACCACCAAGGGCTGGGGGATGTTCCTCCTCGTCATCGCCCTGGTGCTGGTGGTCATCACCGCTGTCACGTTCATCGAGCAGGCGCAGCGCCGCATCCCGGTGCAGTACGCCAAGCGCATGATCGGCCGGCGGATGTACGGCGGCACGTCGACCTACATCCCGCTGAAGGTGAACCAGGCGGGTGTCATCCCGGTCATCTTCGCCTCGTCGCTGCTCTACCTGCCGCAGCTCGCGCTCCAGTTCTTCGATCAGAACGACCCGGGCAAGGTCCAGGCGTGGATCCAGAACCACATCGTGAAGGCGAGCGCGCCGGAGCACATCGCGATCTACTTCCTGCTGATCATCTTCTTCACGTACTTCTACGTGTCGATCACGTTCAACCCGACCGAGGTCGCGGACAACATGAAGAAGTACGGCGGCTTCGTGCCGGGCATCCGCCCCGGCAAGCCGACCGCCGAGTACCTCGACTTCATCCTCAGCCGGATCACCCTGCCGGGCGCGCTCTACCTGGGCATCGTCGCGATCCTGCCGAACTTCTTCTTCATCTGGCTCGACAACCAGCAGTTCCAGAACTTTCCGTTCGGCGGCACCGCTGTGCTCATCATGGTCGGCGTCGGTCTGGAGACCGTGAAGCAGATCGAGAGCCAACTCATGCAGCGGAACTACGAAGGGTTCCTGCGGTAGATGCGACTCGTTCTGGTTGGCCCGCCGGGCGCGGGCAAGGGCACACAGGCGGAGTTCGTCGCCGCGCACCTCTCGGTGCCGAAGATCTCGACCGGTGACATCTTCCGGGCGAACGTCTCCCAGGGCACGCCCCTGGGCGTCGAGGCCAAGCGGTACATGGACGCCGGCAAGCTGGTCCCGGACGAGGTCACCATCAACATGGTGCGGGACCGGCTCGCCGAGCCGGACGCGAGCGAGGGCTTCCTGCTCGACGGCTTCCCGCGGACCACGCCGCAGGCCGCCGCGCTGGACAAGCTCCTCGCCGACCTCGGCACCGCGCTGGACCTGGTGCTGGAGCTGGTCGTCGACGACGACGAGGTGATCCGGCGCCTGTCCGGCCGGCGCACCTGCCGCGGCTGCGGCAAGATCTGGCACGTCGAGTTCGACGCGCCGAGCCGGGAGGGCGTCTGCGACCGCTGCGGCGCCGAGCTGTTCCAGCGCGACGACGACAAGCCGGAGACCATCGCCGCCCGCCTGCGGGAGTACGCCGAGAAGACCGCGCCGCTCGTGGACTACTACGGCGCCCAGGGCAAGCTGGTGGGCATCGACGCGACCGGCCCGGTGGAGGACGTCACGGTCCGCGCCATCGACGCGCTGCGCTCGTACGGCGGCTGAGGTCCCACCGCCGCCCGGCGGATAGAGTGCGAACAGCGGGGTACGTGCGACGTGCCCCGCTGCTCCGCGTACGCGCGACGAAAGGTAAACACCACCATGCGCCGTCCCCAGCTGGACATCCAGCTGAAGACCCCCGAGCAGATCGAGCTGATGCGGGCCGCCGGTCTGGTCGTCGCCCGTGCCCTGCGCCGGATGCGGGAGGCGGTGGCGCCGGGCGTCTCGACGGCCGACCTGGACGCGATCGCCGAGTCGACCATCCGCGAGGCGGGCGCCGTGCCGTCGTTCAAGGGCTACCACGGCTTCCCGGCGTCGATCTGTTCCTCGGTCAACCGGCAGGTGGTGCACGCCATCCCGTCGCCGGAGCAGGTGCTGCGCGAGGGTGACCTGATCTCGATCGACTGCGGCGCGGTGCTGGACGGCTGGCACGGCGACGCGGCGGTCACGGTGCCGGTCGGCGAGGTCGACCCGGCCCTGCTGAAGATGACGGCGGTGGCCGAGGACGCCATGTGGGCCGGGATCGCCGCCGCGGCGCGCGGGGCGGCCTCCGGCAAGGGCCGGCTCACCGACATCTCCCACGCGGTCGAGAACGCGGTCCGCAAGGGCGGGCGGTACGGCATCGTCGACGGCTACGGCGGCCACGGCATCGGCACCGAGATGCACCAGGACCCGCACGTGCTCAACCACGGGCGTCCCGGCAAGGGGCCGCGCCTGGTGCCGGGTCTGGCGCTGGCGATCGAGCCGATGATCACGATGGGCTCGCCGCGTACCGTCGAGCTGGCCGACGGCTGGACGGTGGTGACCCGGGACGGGTCGACGGCGGTGCACGTCGAGCACTCGATGGCGCTGCTGGACGACGGCGTGTGGGTGCTGACCGCCGAGGACGGCGGACGGGCCCGCCTGGGCGACCTGGTGACCGCGCGGCAGACGTCCGTCGACTCTCCGGCCGTCTGAGCGGGCTGCCGCCGTACCCGGTCGAGTGCTGCCGCCTTGGCGATCGGGTGCCATGCTTGTTCCCATGGATGAGCGCAACCGGATGCGGGCGGCCGACGCGGACCGGGAGGCCACCGCGGAACGACTCCGGGTGGCGCTGGCCGAAGGCCGGCTCGACCTGGGCGAGTACGACGACCGGCTGCGCCAGGCGTACGGGGCCAAGACCTACGGCGAGCTGGACGAGCTGCTGACCGACCTGCCCGGTCCCCGGCCGGCGGAGAACTCCCTGCCGGCTCCGCGCGCGACCGGGAAGAGCGGGGTGGCCGAGCCGGGCCGGGCGGCCGTCAGCGCGCGCAACGCCTGGCTGCTGGGTGTCTGGGGGCCGTGGCTGAAGGTGGCCCTGATCCTCAGCGCGATCTGGTTCGTCTCCCAGCTCGGCGAGGGTGAGTTCGAGTTCGACGACTACTGGCCGATCTGGGTGCTGGGCCCGTGGGGCGCCGTGGTGCTCTACCAGACGATCCAGGGGCTGGCCCACGGGGCGCCGGAGCGCGACGCCGAGCGCCGGCGGCGTAAGCAGGTCGAGCGGGAGGCCCGCCGGCGGGCGAAGCGGGAGCTGCCGGAGACGTGACCTGCGTCATATCGGAGCCGTACGGGTGACCGTCGCGCCGGTCGGTTTGGCGAGCGCGTGCGGGTCGGCGTACACTTTTGGATCGGCGCACAGCGTCCACTCCGCCATGCCCACCCTGCGCTTCGGTGGGAGTCGGAGCCGCGGCTGGCGCGGGTTTCCTGATCTTGGTCAGTTCACCCGTGTAAGACGTTGTGGGCCGTCCGGAGCAACCGACGTCAGGACAGCGGAGGACATGCCGAAAAAAGACGGAGCAATCGAGATCGAGGGTCGGGTCATCGAGCCCCTGCCGAACGCCATGTTCCGGGTGGAGCTCGCGAACGGCCACAAGGTGCTCGCTCACATCAGCGGCAAGATGCGGCAGCACTACATCCGCATCCTGCCGGAGGACCGGGTCGTCGTCGAACTCTCGCCGTACGACCTGACCCGCGGGCGCATCGTCTACCGCTACAAGTAAGCCTGACGGCGGCCGGGAGACCCGTGTCCGTCTTCGACGTCCGGATCGCGCACCGCCGCGGCTCCGGGCCAGATGGGAAGTAAGGCAACCGTGAAGGTCAAGCCGAGCGTCAAGAGGATCTGCAACAAGTGCCGGGTGATCCGCCGGCACGGCCGGGTCATGGTCATCTGCACCGACCCGCGCCACAAGCAGCGCCAGGGCTGACGCCCCACATCACCAACTCGTCCCAGCCACGGTCGGGTGCGCAGCGCGTACCCCTCGTGGTTGACCCCCGGTCGGAGGCCGGGGCCCGCTCGGGCAGCGACCGATCCCGGTCGCCGGCGTTCTTGACGCCGGAAGGACAGGGACGGCCGGTGGCGGGGTGGGACGGGTCCACACCTCCGCCACAACATCACGAGGAGTACGCCCGCACATGGCACGTCTAGTCGGCGTGGATCTCCCCCGCGAGAAGCGGATGGAGATCGCGCTCACCTACATCTTCGGGGTCGGTCGCACCCGCGCCCTGGAGACGCTCGCCGCGACCGGCATCTCGCCGGACAAGCGCGTTCGGGACCTCACGGACGAGGAGCTCGTCGAGCTCCGGAACCACATCGAGGGCAACTACAAGGTTGAAGGCGACCTGCGCCGCGAGGTCGCCGCTGACATCCGCCGCAAGGTCGAGATCGGCTGCTACGCCGGTATCCGGCACCGTCGCGGTCTGCCCGTGCGTGGCCAGCGCACCAAGACCAACGCGCGGACCCGGAAGGGCCCGAAGCGGACCGTGGCCGGCAAGAAGAAGCCCGGCAAGAAGTAACTAGGAGCGCACAGACTTATGCCACCGAAGGCTCGTGCCGGAGCCGCCGTCAAGAAGGTCCGGCGCAAGGAACGCAAGAACGTCGCCCACGGGCAGGCGCACATCAAGAGCACCTTCAACAACACCATCGTGTCCATCACGGACCCGACCGGTGCGGTCATCTCCTGGGCCTCCTCCGGCCAGGTCGGCTTCAAGGGCTCCCGCAAGTCGACTCCGTTCGCCGCGCAGCTCGCCGCCGAGGCCGCCGCGCGCCGCGCGATGGAGCACGGCATGCGCAAGGTCGACGTGTTCGTCAAGGGCCCCGGCTCCGGCCGGGAGACCGCCATCCGTTCGCTGCAGGCAGTGGGCCTCGAGGTCGGGCAGATCTCCGACGTCACGCCGCAGCCGCACAACGGCTGCCGTCCGCCGAAGCGTCGCCGGGTCTGAGAGGTTAGAGAGAGATGGCTCGTTACACCGGTGCTGACTGCCGCCGTTGCCGGCGGGAGAAGATGAAGCTGTTCCTCAAGGGCAGCAAGTGCGATGGTCCGAAGTGCCCGTTCGAGTCCCGGCCGTTCCCGCCCGGGCAGCACGGCCGCGGCCGCACGAAGGAGACGGAGTACCTGCTCCAGCTCCGTGAGAAGCAGAAGGCCCGTCGTGTCTACGGCGTGCTGGAGAAGCAGTTCCGCGGCTACTACGAAGAGGCCGTGAGCAAGGAGGCCAAGACCGGCGAGGTCCTGCTGCAGATCCTCGAGTCGCGGCTGGACAACGTGGTCTACCGGGCCGGCTACGCCAGCTCCCGGGACATGGCCCGCCAGCTGGTCAAGCACGGCCACTTCACGGTGAACGGCAAGAAGGTCGACATCCCGTCGTACCGCGTCAAGGAGCACGACATCATCGAGGTCCGGGGCAAGAGCAAGGAGCTCACCCCGTTCCTGGTGGCGCAGGCTCAGGCCGGTTCGCGGTCGGTTCCGGCGTGGCTGGAGGCCATCCCGAGCCAGATGAAGATCCTCGTGCACTCGCTCCCGGCCCGCCAGGTGATCGACACCCAGGTCCAGGAGCAGCTGATCGTCGAGCTCTACTCCAAGTAAGGGCTCGTTGCGGTGGCCCGTCCTTCCGGGCGGGCCACCGGAACAGTTGTGTCGTGGGCGTCAAATAGCGGGCGCCCCGGAAGAGAAGAGAAAAGATGCTCATCAGCCAGCGACCGTCTCTCTCCGAAGAGTCGATCAACGAGACCCGCTCCCGGTTCACCATCGAGCCGCTGGAGCCCGGCTTCGGTTACACGCTGGGCAACTCGCTCCGGCGTACGCTGCTGTCCTCCATCCCGGGTGCGGCGGTCACCTCGATCAAGATCGACGGTGTGCTGCACGAGTTCACCACGATCCCCGGGGTCAAGGAGGACGTGGTCGAGCTCGTCATGAACATCAAGGAGCTGTGCGTCAGCTCCGAGCACGACGAGCCGGTCAGCATGTACCTGCGCAAGCAGGGCCCGGGCGACGTGACCGCCGGTGACATCCAGCCCCCGGCCGGTGTCTCGGTGCACAACCCGGACCTGAAGCTCGCCACCCTCAACGGCAAGGGCCGGCTCGACATGGAGCTGACCGTCGAGCGGGGTCGTGGCTACGTCACGGCGGCGCAGAACAAGCAGGCGGGCGCCGAGATCGGCCGGATCCCGGTCGACTCGATCTACTCGCCGGTGCTCAAGGTGACGTACCGGGTCGAGGCGACCCGTGTCGAGCAGCGGACCGACTTCGACCGGCTGATCATCGACGTCGAGACCAAGCCGTCGATGGGCCCGCGTACCGCGCTGGCCTCGGCCGGTTCGACGCTGGTGGAGCTGTTCGGGCTGGCCCGGGAGCTGGACGAGACCGCCGAGGGCATCGACATCGGGCCGTCCCCGCAGGACGCCCAGCTGGCGGCGGACCTGGCCCTGCCGATCGAGGAGCTGGACCTCACCGTCCGCTCCTACAACTGCCTCAAGCGCGAGGGCATCAACTCCGTTGGTGAGCTCATCGGGCGTACCGAGGCCGACCTCCTCGACATCCGCAACTTCGGTCAGAAGTCGATCGACGAGGTCAAGATGAAGCTCGCCGGGATGGGCCTGGGGCTGAAGGACTCGGCTCCGAACTTCGACCCGGCGCACGTCGTGGACGCCTTCGGCGAGGCGGACTACGACACCGACGACTACCGCGAGACCGAGCAGCTCTAGTCCGCGCTGCCGCCACACCTGAGGAGCACCAAGCATGCCCACGCCCACCAAGGGCCCCCGCCTCGGCGGCAGCCCCGCGCACGAGCGGCTGATGCTGGCCAACCTGGCCACTGCGCTGTTCCAGCACGGCAAGATCCAGACCACCGAGACGAAGGCCCGGCGGCTGCGTCCGCTGGCCGAGCAGCTCATCACCAAGGCCAAGCGCGGCGATCTCGCCTCGCGCCGCCGCGTGCTGGGCGTCGTCAAGGACAAGGACGTGGTCTACGCCCTGTTCGACCAGATCGCGCCCCGGTACGCCAACCGCAACGGTGGCTACACCCGGATCGTGAAGACCGGTCCGCGCAAGGGTGACGCCGCTCCGATGGCGATCATCGAGCTGGTGGAGGAGCTTCAGGTCGCCGAGCCGAAGGCGAACAAGAAGACCGCCGCCCGCAAGGCCGCCCAGCAGGACAAGGTCGAGGCCCTGGCCCCGGCCGAGGAGACCCCGCGCTCCAGCGCCGGTGACCAGGACGCCGAGGCGCCGGTCTCCGCGTCGGGTGACACCGCCGCCGCCCGTGAGGACAGCGACGAGGCCACCGAGAACGACAAGGCCTGAGATCAGGCTCGACCGGGCCCGGCATCCCCTCGGGGGTGCCGGGCCCGTCGCCGTCGACAGGAGGTACGAGGTGGACGAGCGGACCCGGCTGCGGCTGGACGTCTCGTACGACGGCACCGACTTCTCCGGCTGGGCGCCCCAGCCGACCCGGCGCACCGTGGCCGGTGTGCTCGTGCAGACGCTGGACCTGGTGCTCGGCGCCGGCACGGCGACCGGCCTGACAGTGGCCGGGCGTACCGACGCCGGGGTGCACGCCACCGGGCAGGTCTGCCACCTCGACCTGCCGGCTCCCGTGTGGCGGGAGCACGAGGGGCGGTTGCTGCGCCGGCTGGCCCGGCTGCTGCCGCCGGACGTGCGGGTACGCGCGATGACCGAGGTGCCCGCCGACTTCGACGCGCGTTTCTCGGCCACGTTCCGGCGTTACGAGTACCGGGTCACCGACGCGCCGTGGGGCGCCGAGCCGCTGCGTCGCGGGGACACGCTGGCCTGGCCGAAGCCGCTGGACCTGGCGGCGCTCAACGCCTCCGCCGCCGGGCTGGTGGGCGAGCACGACTTCGCCGCGTACTGCCGGCGCAAGGAGAACGCGACCACGCTGCGCGAGGTGACCCGGCTGGACTGGCGGCGCGACCCGGACGGGATCCTGGTCGCCACCGTGCAGGCCGACGCGTTCTGCCAGAACATGGTGCGCAGCCTGGTCGGGGCGATGCTGGTGGCGGGCGACGGGCGGCGGCCGGTCCAGTGGCCGGCCGGCCTGCTGACCCGGCGTGAGCGCTCCAGCGAGGTGACTGTGGCGCCCGCGCACGGCCTCGCCCTGGTCGAGGTGGGCTACCCGGCCGACCCGGCCGAGTACGCCCGCCGCGCCGAGGAGACCCGCCGGTTGCGGGTGCCGGTGGCCGAGGGCTGAGCCCGGCTCAGTCCGTGCCCCGCTGACCGGCGCTGTCCTCGGCCGAGTCCGCGTCGGGCTGCCCGGCCGTTCCGGCGGCCGCACGACGGTCCAGCACACCCCGGTTGAGGTGCAGCTCGATGAGGTCGTACATGATCTCGCGGGCGGTCGCGTCGTCGCTCCCGATGCGTTCCCCGTCGGCTCGGGTGACCAGGCAGAAGGCGACGTAGTGTCCGCGTACCTGCCAGGCGACCCGGGCGGCGGCCTTCTCCACCGCCTCGGTGCCGTCGCCCGCCGCCATGCCACGGAACCGTCCCTGGCGCGCGTCGAGCAGCGGCCGGATGCGGTCGCGTACCCGCTGGGCGGTGGCCACGTCGGTGAGGTTGAACAGACCGGCGGTGATCAGGTGGTCGCCGTCGGACGAGCGGAGCGTGCCCCGCACGACCTGGTTGCAGCCGAGCCGGGTCAGCAGGTCGGCGATCTCGCCGGTGGCGGCGACCTGGCACTTCGTGCTGGCCTGGGTCTTGAGCACCCGGTAGGCCGGCTTCCCGTCGGTGAGCACGAGGTCCTTGGCCGGGAAGACCTCCTTGGTGGTGAGCGCCGCCTGGTCGGTGTCCCGGGAGTCCAGGTCGGTGCCGCCGGACGGGGTGCTCGACGACTCGGTCGGCTGCGGGGTCGGCTGGCCGGCCGGCGGTGTGGCGGTGCGTTCGTCCAGCAGGGCCGCGACGGCGAGTCCGGTGAGCGAGAGCAGCAGAAGTACGGCGGCCCCGCCGACGAGCGCCTGCCAGAACCGGCCGCCGCCTCGGCGTTCGGCGCGCCGGGTCCGGGGCAGCTCGGAGACGTCGGCGGCGCGGGTGGTCGGGCTGGCCGGGATCGGCACCGTCGGCCGGTTCGCCGCCGGTACGGGGGCCGGCACGGGTGGTGCGGGCTGCGGCACGGGGGACGGCTCCCGGGGTGGCGCGGGCTGTCCCGGTGTCGGCGCCGGGGGCGCCGGAGCCGGGGCGCGGGCGTCGTCGGCCATCGCCTGCTCGTCGGGTACCGCAGGTGGCAGCGCCTGCTGCTCGGCCGACCCGGGCGGCGGCTGCGCCGGCTGGGCGGCGGGCCGGGGCGGCGGGGGCAGCGACGGCGTGGGGAAGCGGGAGCGTGACGGACCCGCGGGCGGGGGCGTCGCGGCCGCGGGCCCGTTCGGGGCCGACCCGGGCTTCGGGTACTCCAGGAAGGCGTCCTCATCGGACTCGTACCGGTACACCATGTGGCATAGAGTAGGACTGATTGTCCCTTTCAGGGGTAATATCGGGAAATTCTGGCGGAGTGGCGTGTGACCCCGCCCCTGACACCGTCGCCGGAACAGCTCCGGCCCGGTGCGAGAATGCGGGCGTGACCGGCGACCACTACTTCACCGCTGAGCCCTCGACCCCGGCCCGCCCGCGCGAGGTCGAGTTCACAGTCGCCGGGCGCGACTACACGCTCGCCTCGGCCGGCGGTGTCTTCTCCGCCGACCGGCTCGACCCGGGCACCGCCGTGCTGCTGCGCAAGGCCGACCTGCCGGCCGCCGACGTCACCGGCGCGCTGCTCGACATCGGCTGCGGCTTCGGCCCGATCACGTGTGTCCTGGCCACCGTCACGCCGAAGGCCACCGTCTGGGCGGTGGACGTCAACGAGCGTGCCCGCGCCCTCACCACCGCCAACGCGGCCCGGGTCGGCGCCGCCGACCGGGTACGCGCCGTCGCGCCCGACGAACTGCCGGACGACGTCACCTTCACCCAGATCTGGTCCAACCCGCCGATCCACATCGGCAAGGCGGAACTGCACGGCCTGCTGCTGCGCTGGCTGCCCCGGCTCGCCCCGGACGGCGTGGCCTGGCTGGTCGTCGCCCGGCACCTCGGCGGCGACTCGCTGCACCGCTGGCTGGTCGAGCAGGGCTGGTCGGTCGAGCGGCACGCCAGCCAGAAGGGCTACCGGGTGCTGCGGGTCACCCGGTAATCCGGTGTCGTCCACGCACCCGGCTCAGGCAGGATGCCCGCGTGGGATACGTGGACGTGGCAGGAGTCGGGCACATTCTCCCGGACGGGCGTGAGCTGTTCGGCGACGTGTCGTTCCGGGTCGGTGAGGGCGCCAAGGTGGCGCTCGTCGGCCCGAACGGCGCCGGCAAGACCACGCTGCTGCGGATGGTCGCCGGCGACCTGCCGGTGAAGACCGGCGCGATCGCCCGCTCCGGTGGGCTCGGCGTGATGCGGCAGTTCATCGGCATGATCGGCGACGAGTCCACGCTCGCCGACCTGGCCCTGTCGCTCGCGCCGCCGGCGCTGCGCGACGCCGGGCGGCGGCTCGCCGAGACCGAGGCGGCCATGCGGGCGGCCGAGGTCCGCGGCAAGTACAGCTCCGCCGCCGCCAAGACCCAGCTCGCGTACGCCGAAGCGCTCGCCGCCTGGGGCGAGACCGGCGGGTACGACGCGGAGGTCCTCTTCGACACCGTCGCCACCATCGTGCTGGACCTGCCCTGGGACAGCGCCCGGGAACGGCCGGTGCGCACGCTCTCCGGCGGCCAGCAGAAGCGCTTCGCGCTGGAACTGCTGCTGCGCGGCCCGGACGAGGTGCTGCTGCTCGACGAGCCGGACAACTTCCTCGACGTACCCGGCAAACGCTGGCTGGAGGCGCGGCTGCGCGAGTCGGGCAAGTCGGTGCTCTACGTCTCGCACGACCGGGAACTGCTGGCGCAGACCGCCGACCGCGTCGTCGCGGTGGAGGGCGGCAGCGCCTGGGTGCACCCGGGCGGATTCGCGAGCTGGCACGACGCCCGGGTGGCCCGGCACGCCCGCCTCGACGAGCTGCGCAAACGCTGGGACGAGGAACACCAGAAACTGCGCGAGCTGATGCTGATGTACAAGCAGAAGGCCGCGTACAACGACGGGATGGCCTCCCGCTACCAGGCCGCGCAGACCCGGTTGCGCAAGTTCGAGGAGGCCGGGCCGCCACCCGTACCCCCGAAGGACCAGGACATCCGGATGCGCCTGACCGGCGGGCGGACCGGCAAGCGCGCGGTGATCGCCGAGCAGTTGGAGCTGGACGGCCTGACGTACCCGTTCGACCTGGAACTCTGGTACGGCGACCGGGTCGCGGTGCTCGGCGCGAACGGCACCGGAAAGTCGCACTTCCTGCGGCTGCTGGCCCGGGGCGGCACCGACCCGGAACCGGGCAACACCCCGGTCGACGGCGCCGCCGCGCTCGCGCCCGTCGCCCACGGCGGCGTGGTCCGGCTCGGCGCGCGGGTCCGGCCCGGGCACTTCTCGCAGACCCACGACCGGCCGGAGCTGATGGGCAGGACGCTCGTCGAGGTGCTGTGGCGCGGCGACGACCACCGGGCCGGCATGGACCGGCACGCCGCCATGGCGGCGCTGTCCCGGTACGAGCTGGCCGGCCAGGGCGACCAGCGGTTCGGCACGCTCTCCGGCGGGCAGCAGGCCCGGTTCCTGGTGTTGCTGCTGGAGCTGTCCGGGGCGACGCTGCTGCTGCTCGACGAGCCCACCGACAACCTCGACCTGGCCTCGGCCGAGGCGTTGGAGGCCGGGCTGACCGCGTTCGAGGGGACGGTGGTCGCTGTCACCCACGACCGCTGGTTCACCCGTACCTTCGACCGGTTCGTGCTGTTCCGCGGCGACGGCGACGTGGTGGAGACGCCGGAGCCGGTCTGGGACGTGGGGTGATCGGCCAGGACCTGGCCGACCGGCTGTGCGCGGTGGACGGCGTGGTCGCGGTGGCGCTCGGCGGCAGCAGGGCCCGCGGCGACCACCGGCCCGACTCCGACTGGGACCTGGGCCTCTACTACCGGGGTACGCCCGACCTGGCCGGACTGCGCGCGGTGGCCGCCTCGATCGCCGACGGGCCGGTGGACCTCACCGCCCCGGGCGGCTGGGGACCGTGGGTCGACGGTGGCGGCTGGCTGCGTGTCGACGGGGTCGCGGTGGACTGGATCTACCGCGACCTGGACCGGGTACACCGGGTCTGGGCGGACTGCCGGGCCGGCCGTTACACGGTCGAGGTGCAGGCCGGGCACCCGCTCGGTTTCTACTCCCACGCCTACGCGGGGGAGGTGGCGCTCGGACGGGTGCTCGGCGACCCGACCGGCGAACTGACCGCGCTGCGGGCCGAGACCGTCGACTACCCGCCCGCGCTCGGCGCCGCCCTGGTGGCCGGCGGCTGGGAGACCGGGCTGCTGCTCGACGGCGCGGCCAAGGGCGCGGCCGGGGGCGACGCCGGCTACGTGGCGGGCTGCCTGTTCCGGGTGGTCGGGGTGCTGGTCCACGCGCTGCACGGCCGGGCCGGACGGTGGCTGGTGAACGAGAAGGGCATGATCGCGTCCGCCGGGCGCCTGCCGGGTGCGCCGCCGGACTTCGCCGAGCGGGCGCAGGCGCTGCTGGGCGCGGTGGGGCGTACCCCCGACGAGCTGGCGGCGACGATCGGTGACGCCCGGATGCTGGCCGCCGAGGTGCTCCCGCTGCCCGGGTGACGCCCGGGGAGCGGGCATAGGGTGGATTCGTGAGTGAGATGACCTATCGCCGGCTGGGCGACTCCGGGCTCGTGGTGTCAGTGGTCGGTATCGGCTGCAACAACTTCGGCCGCAAACTCGACCTCGACGGCACCCGGGCGGTCGTGGACGCCGCGCTCGACGCCGGGATCAACTTCTTCGACACCGCCGACATCTACGGCGAGCCGCAGGGCGCCTCCGAGGAACTGCTCGGCCAGGCGCTCAAGGGCCGACGCGAGGACGTGGTGTTGGCCACCAAGTTCGGCATGGACATGAACGGCGCGAACGGGCCCGACCACGGCGCGCGGGGCGCCCGCCGCTACATCGCCCGCGCCGTCGAGGCGTCGCTGCGCCGGCTCGGCACCGACCACATCGACCTGTACCAGATGCACGAGCCCGACCCGGGCACCCCGATCGACGAGACGCTCGCCGCGCTGGACGACCTGGTGACCGCCGGCAAGGTGCGCTACCTGGGCAACTCCAACTTCGCCGGGTGGCAGATCGCCGACGCCGACTGGACCGCGTCCTCGCAGGGGCGTACCCGGTTCATCTCCGCGCAGAACCACTACTCGCTGGTGGAGCGCGGGGTGGAGGACGAGGTGATCCCGGCCTGCGAGCGGTTCGGCCTGGGCATGCTGCCGTTCTTCCCGCTCGCCAACGGGCTGCTCACCGGCAAGTACAAGCGGGGCGAGGCACCCCCGGCCGGAAGCCGCCTGGCCGGTGGCGGCCGGTACGCCGAGCGCCTGGCCGCCGCGCGCTGGGACGTCATCGAGGCGATCGAGGCGTACGCGGACGAGCGCGGAATCAGCATGCTCCAGGTTGCCATCGGCGGCCTGGCGGCGCGTCCCGCGGTGACGTCGGTGATCGCCGGCGCGACCACTCCCGAGCAGGTGAAGGCCAACGCCGAAGCCGGCACCTGGCAGCCCACCGACGAGGACCTGGACGCCCTGGACGCCATCCTCTGACGGTCCCTGCCGGTACCGACCCGTTCGCGCGCGTCCGCCCCTCCCGCGCGTCGGGCCTGCGCCCGCACGTTGGGCCTGCGTCCACGCGTCGGGCGTGCGCCCGCGCTTCGGCTTGGGCTGGTGCGCCGGGCGTGTGCCCGCGCGTCGGGCATATGTCCGGCGTCCGCCCTCCCGCGCGTCGGGCGTGTGCTCGCGCGTGGGGCGTGCGTCCACGCGTCGGGCGTGGCGTCCGCGCGTCCGGCTTGCGCCGGCTCGTTCGTCGCTCCCGCGGGTCCGCCCCTCCCGCGCGTTGGGCCTGCGCCCGCCGGGGCTTGCCCGCGCGCGGAGGCACCCATGGCGTTCCACTCAGAGGCAGCGCTCGCGATGGGTGGAACGGCATGGGTGTCAAGAGGGCCTCGAGACACCCATGGCGTTCCACCCGCGGCTGAATCTGGCGACGAGTGGAACGCCATAGGTGTCTGCGGGCGGCCCTCTGACGCCCGCGGCGACTCGGGCGGCCCGGCCGGCGGGGTCAGACTCGTGGCTGAGGGCTGAGGGCTGAGGGCTGAGGGCTGAGGGCTGAGGGCTGAGGGCTGAGGGCTGAGGGCTGAGGGCTGAGGGCTGAGGGCTGAGGGCGCGGAGGCGGATCAGTGGTTTGCGGTGGTGGCGCGACGTTCGGCCAGGGCCTGGCGCACCAGGGCGACTGTGGCGTCGGGACGGCGTAGCACGTCGTCGGCGGTGAACCGGAGCACGACCCACCCGGCCGCGCGCAGCGCGTTCAGGCGCGCCACGTCCCGCCGGAAGTGCGCCCGTTCCCGGTGGTGGTCGCCGTCGTACTCGACCGCTAGGCGGAGTGCCGGCCAGGCCAGGTCCACCCGGGCCACGAAGCGTCCGCCGGCGCGTACCTCGTGCTGGGCGGTGAGCGGGCCGAGGCCGGCGTCGAGGAGGAGCAGCCGCAGCCGTGTCTCCATCGGGGACTCGCTCAGCGGCTCGGCCAGCGCCAGCACCTCGCGCAGCAGCGGAGCGCCCGGCCAGCCCGGACGGTCCGCGGCGTAGGCCCGCAGGGCGGGCAGCTTCACGACCCGGCGACGCAGCAGCGCGTCGACGGTGACCAGCGCCTCGGCGAGTGGGCCCTGCCGGCCCAGGTCGAACGCGGTACGCAGCGGGGTGGTGACGGGCAGCCCGCCGACGAGGGTGCGGTCCTGCTCCGGCAGCGGCGACCGGACCACCCGCAGTCGTGGGTGCGGTCGCAGTCGAGCAGCAGTCGGCAGCAGCACGGTGACCGGCGCGTCGCGGGTGAGCACGTCCGCGCCGGACAACCAGGCGGCGCTGCGTCCCGCCAGCACGGCACCCGGCGGCAGGCGCAACGCCACCGCCTCGCACCACATCCGGTGGTCGTCGGCGCGGTGTCCGCCCCGGTGCACGTACACGTCCGGCAGCAGGCGGACCCACGTCGGCCCGCGCAGCATCGTCCAGGTGAGCAGCCCTTCGGAGACGGCACGACCGCCCCGGAACGGCAGGATCGCCAGGCGGCGCGGGACACGGGCGGGAACGGACATCCCGGCAGCGTGTCGTGACGGGACGGTCACCCGCTGCCCCGATCCGGCGGACGGCTGGTTCCTGGGAAAAACCTCACCCGCTCTTCCGTACCGGCGGGAGGCGTCGTACGGTAGGCCGCAAGTGACCCACGGGAGCCCGGTGTGGACCGGGCTGAGAGGGGGGCTGGGAGCCCCCGACCGTCGAACCTGATCCGGGTAATGCCGGCGCAGGGAGGAGCGTTGCCGTGCCGTCCCTGGGACGACTGCATCTCATCACCGACACCCGGCCGGGGCGTGACCCGCTCGCCGTGCTGCGTGCCGCCCTGCCGGTGGCGGGCGCCGACCTCGTCGTGCAGGTGCGGGTGGAGGACGACGCCACCGACCGGGAGGCGTACGAGCTGGCGTGCCGCGTGACCGAGGCGTGCCGGCCGTACGGAGCGCGGTGCCTGGTCAACGACCGGCTGCACGTGGCGCTCGCGGTGGACGCCGCCGGTGGCCACGTCGGCGCGGACGACCTGCCGGTGGCCGCCGCGCGCCGGGTGCTCGGCCCGGACGCCGTGCTCGGCGCGACCGCCCGGGAACCGGTGGGCGCCCGCGCGGCGGTGGACGCGGGCGCGAGCTACCTGGGCGTGGGCCCGTGCCACTCCACCACCACCAAGTCCGGCCTGCCGGACCCGATCGGCCCCGACGGGATACGCGCGGTCGCCGAGGCGGTGGGCGTGCCGGTGATCGCGATCGGCGGGGTGACCGCCGCGACCGTGCCGGCGCTGCGGGCCGCCGGGGCGTACGGGGTGGCGGTGGTCGGCGCGCTCAGCCTGGCCGCCGATCCCGCGCACACCACCGCCGAGCTGCTGCGGGCGCTGACGCGATGAGCCCGGCCGACGTGGCGGTGGTGGGCGCCGGGCCGGTGGGACTCGCCATCGCGTGGCGGTGCGCGCAGCGCGGACTGCGCGTGGTGGTGCACGACGACCGGCCCGGGTCGGGCGCGTCCTCGGTGGCCGCCGGGATGCTGTCACCGGTCGCCGAGGCGTACTTCGGGGAACACGAGCTGACCGCGCTGCTCGTCGAGTCCGCCGCCCGCTGGTCCGGCTTCGCCGCCGAACTGGCCGGGGCGAGCGGCGTCGACGTCGGCCACCGCACCGAGGGCACGCTCGTCGTCGGCCTCACCGCCGACGACCTGGCCGAGGCGGGGCGGCTGTGGTCGTACCAACGGGGGTTGGGACTGCCGATCACGCCGCTGCGCCCCTCGGAGCTGCGCGACCGCGAGCCGGCGCTGGCGCCGCGCGTGCGCGGCGGCGCGGTGGCCCCCGGCGACCACCAGGTCGACCCGCGGCGGCTGGTCGCCGCGTTGCGCACGGCCGCCGAACGCGCCGGCGTGGAGCTGCGCCCGGCGCGCGTCGGCGCGCTGTCCGACGTGGACGCGCGGGTCACCGTGGTCGCGGCCGGCTGCGGCGCGGCGGCGCTGACCGGCCTGCCGGTCCGGCCGGTGAAGGGCCAGGTGCTGCGGCTGCGCGCGCCCGGTGGCGGTCCGCCGGGCTTCCGGCACGTGATCCGGGGGTACGCGGACAGCGAGTCGGTCTACCTGGTGCCCCGGGACAGCGGCGAGGTGGTGGTCGGGGCGACGGTCGAGGAGCGCGCGGACACCGCTGTCACCGCCGGTGGCGTGCTGACACTGCTGCGCGCCGCCGCGGAGCTGGTGCCGGAACTGGTCGAGTACGAGCTGGTGGAGGCCGTCGCGGGGTTGCGCCCCGGTACGCCGGACAACGCGCCGATCATCGGGCCGCTGCCCGGGCGGGCTGGCGTGCTCGCCGCGACCGGGCACCACCGGCACGGCATCGTGCTCACGCCGGTCACCGCCGACCTGGTCACCGAGCTGATCGTCACCGGCGAGCCGGATCCCGCGCTCGCCCCCTTCACCCCGGACCGCTTCGGGAAGGAGCGCACGTGGAACTGATCGTCAACGGCACCGGCCGGACGCTGCCCGAGGGCGTCACCGTCGCCGAGGTGGTCCGCACCGTCACCGACCGGGAGCGCGGGCTCGCGGTCGCGGTGAACGGCGAGGTGGTGCCGCGCGGCGGCTGGTCGGCGAGCGTGCTGCGCGACGGCGACCGCGTCGAGGTGCTCAGCGCCACCCAGGGCGGGTGAACGGATGTCCACGTTGGAGATCGGCGGGGTCACGTTCGGCTCCCGGCTCGTCCTCGGCACCGGCGGCGCGGCCAACCTGCACGTGCTGGAGCAGGCGATCCGCGCCTCCGGCACCGAGCTGGTGACGCTGGCGCTGCGCCGGGTGGACACCACGCCCGGCGGGTCGGGCGGCCTGCTCGACCTGGTGGAGCGGTGCGGCGTACGGCTGCTGCCGAACACGGCCGGCTGCCGGACCGCCGTGGAGGCGGTGAAGACGGCGCACCTGGCCCGGGAGGCGTTCGACACCGACTGGGTGAAGCTGGAGGTGATCGGCGACGAGCGCACGCTCCTGCCCGACGGGGTGGAGCTGCTGCGCGCCGCCGAGGAGCTGGTGGCGGACGGGTTCACGGTGCTGCCGTACACCTCGGACGATCCGGTGCTGGCCCGGCGGCTGGCCGACGTCGGCTGCGCGGCGGTGATGCCGGCCGGGTCACCGATCGGCTCCGGACTGGGCATCGGCAACCCGCACCACATCCGGCTGATCCGGGCGGCGGTCGACGTGCCGGTGGTGCTCGACGCGGGCATCGGCACCGCCTCCGACGCCGCGCTCGCGATGGAGCTGGGCTGCGACGCGGTGCTGCTGGCCAGCGCCGTGACCCGGGCCGCCGACCCGGTGGCGATGGCCACCGCGATGCGGTACGCGGTCGAGGCCGGGCGCCTGGCGTACGGCGCGGGCCGCATCGCCCGCCGCTTCCACGCGCTGGCCTCCACCCCGGACGAGGGACGGCCCGACCTGTGACCGCTCTACGCGTTGCCGTTCCCGGCGATCTTGGTACGCGCGCGCCCCTGGACGGGCGGCCGGGTACCAAGATCGACGCCGGGCCGACCGGTGTCGTGCTGCTGACCGATCGGCGGGTGGCTCGGAGGTCGCTCGTCGACGTGGTGGCGGGCGCCGTCGGCGGGGGAGTGCGCTGGGTGGTGCTGCGGGAGAAGGACCTGCCGCGCGCCGAACGCCTGGCGCTCGCGGTCGACCTGCGCGCGATCCTCGCCGAGGCAGG
Organism: Micromonospora sp. CPCC 205554; assembly: GCF_036902745.1. Lineage (NCBI taxonomy): Bacteria > Bacillati > Actinomycetota > Actinomycetes > Micromonosporales > Micromonosporaceae > Micromonospora > Micromonospora sp. CPCC 205554. The sequence goes on from NZ_JBAKHP010000006.1 coordinate 187,592, forward strand.
CGGCACGCTGATCGTCGCCGGACCGGACCCGCTCGACGGGGACGCGGTGCACCTGAGCGCCGCCGGGCCGTACCCGCCGCCCGCCGTCGGGCTGGTCGGCCGTTCCTGCCACGACGCCGCCGAGCTGGCCCGGCTCACCACCGAGCACTACGCAACGCTGTCCCCGGTCTACGAGACAAGGACAAAGCCCGGCTACGGCCCGGCGTTGCAGCCGACCGGGCTCGCCGCGCTGGTGAAGGCCAGCCCGGTCCCGGTACTCGCCCTCGGCGGCATCGAAACGCCGGCCCAGGTCCACGCATGCGTAGCAGCAGGCGCAACCGGAGTAGCCGTGCTGGGCGCGATCATGCGCGCCCAGAACCCCACCGAAACCGCCACCACGCTGGGCAGAGCCTTCCAGGAGGCGGCCACCCGCTTGGCGCGCACCCACCCTGCGCGATCCGACGAAGGCCCACACGAGAAGGGCTGCGGCCGACCGTGACCACGGAGGGATCAAGCCTGACCGCCCGGAGTGGGCACGGTCGGCCGCAGCCCCAAACCGCAACCACTGCCGGCCGCAGCCGTCAAACCACCGGAGAAGACCAGTGACGCCGAGAACAGTCCTCACGATCGCCGGCTCCGACTCCGGAGCGGGAGCGGGCATCCAGGCCGACCTCAAGACGTTCGCCGCGCTCGGGGTGTACGGCACCACAGTGCTCACCGCCGTCACCGCGCAGAGCACCCGGGGCGTGGACGCCGTCCTGCCGCTGCCCCCGCAGACCGTGCGCGACCAGATGGACAGCGTGCTCGGCGACTTCGACGTCCGGGCCGTCAAGAGCGGCATGCTCGGCACCCCGGCGGTCGCCGACGCGGTGGCCGAGGCGGCCCGGGCCGGGCGGCTGCCGCACCTGGTCGTCGACCCGGTGCTGGTCGCCACGAGCGGGCACCGGCTCGGCGTGGTGGAGGCGGTCGAGCGGCTCCTGCCGTACGCGGAGGTGGCGACGCCCAACTGCGCGGAGGCCGCGGCCCTCACCGGAGGCCCGGTGGGCACCGTGGAGGAGATGGTCGCGGCGGCCGAGGCGCTGGCGGCGCGCGGCCCGGCGTTCGTGGTGGTGACCGGCGGCGACGTGGACGCCGACGGCGAGTCGGTGGACGTGCTCGCGGGCGGCGGGACCACGCGCCTGCTGCGCGCGCCCCGGGTGGACACCCGGCACAACCACGGCACCGGCTGTTCGTTCTCGGCCGCCGTCGCGGTCCGGCTCGCCGCGGGCGACGCGGTGCCGGTCGCGGTGGCCGCCGCCAAGGAGTACGTCACCCGCGCGCTGACCGGCGCGCGGACCTGGGAGCTGGGCGCGGGACGCGGCCCGCTGGACCACTTCGGCTGGTCCGCATGAGTGACAGGGAGGCTGTCGTGCAGGCACGTCGCAAGGTGTACGTGGAAGGGTCACGCCCGGACGTCCGGGTGCCGTTCGCCGAGGTGACGCTGACCGGGGACAACCCTCCGGTACGGCTCTACGACACCTCCGGTCCCGGCTCCGACCCGGAGGTGGGGCTGCCCGCGCTGCGCGGGCCGTGGATCGCCGAGCGCGGCGACGTCGCCCCGGTACGCGGCGCCGGCACGCCGCTGGCGGGCGTGGACGGGAAGCGGCCGACGCAGCTCGCGTACGCCCGGGCCGGGATCGTCACGCCGGAGATGGAGTTCGTGGCGATCCGGGAGTCGGTGTCGCCGGAGTTCGTCCGGGACGAGATCGCGGCCGGGCGGGCGGTGCTGCCGCTGAACGTCAACCACCCGGAGTGCGAGCCGGCCGTCATCGGCAAGGCGTTCCTGGTGAAGGTCAACGCCAACATCGGCACCTCGGCGGTCACCTCGTCGGTGGCCGAGGAGGTGGAGAAGCTGACCTGGGCGACCCGGTGGGGCGCGGACACCGTGATGGACCTGTCCACCGGCAAGCGCATCCACGAGACCCGCGAGGCGATCGTGCGCAACGCGCCGGTGCCGATCGGCACGGTGCCGATCTACCAGGCACTGGAGAAGGTCGGCGGCGACCCGGTGAAGTTGAGCTGGGAGGTGTTCCGCGAGACGGTCGTCGAGCAGGCGGAGCAGGGCGTCGACTACATGACCGTGCACGCCGGGGTGCTGCTGCCCTACGTGCCGCTCGCCGTCGACCGGGTGACGGGCATCGTGTCCCGGGGCGGCTCGATCATGGCGGCCTGGTGCCTGGCGCACCACGAGGAGAACTTCCTCTACACGAACTTTCGGGAGCTGTGTTCGCTGCTCGCGAAGTACGACGTCACGTTCTCCCTCGGCGACGGCCTGCGCCCCGGCTCCATCGCGGACGCCAACGACGAGGCGCAGTTCGCCGAGCTGCGCACGCTCGGTGAGCTGACGAAGGTCGCCTGGGAGTACGACGTGCAGGTGATGATCGAGGGCCCCGGGCACGTGCCGATGCACAAGATCAAGGAGAACGTGGACCTCCAGCAGGAGTGGTGCCACGAGGCGCCGTTCTACACGCTCGGTCCGCTGACCACCGACGTCGCGCCCGCGTACGACCACATCACCTCCGCGATCGGCGCGGCGATGATCGGCATGTTCGGCACCGCGATGCTCTGCTACGTCACGCCGAAGGAGCACCTCGGGCTGCCCGACCGCGACGACGTGAAGGCGGGCGTGATCGCGTACAAGATCGCCGCGCACGCGGCCGACCTGGCCAAGGGGCACCCCGGCGCGCAGGCGTGGGACGACGCGCTGTCCAAGGCCCGGTTCGAGTTCCGCTGGGAGGACCAGTTCAACCTGGCGCTCGACCCGGAGACCGCGCGGGCGTACCACGACGCGACGCTGCCCGCCGAGCCGGCGAAGACCGCGCACTTCTGCTCGATGTGCGGGCCGAAGTTCTGCTCCATGAAGATCACGCAGGAACTGAAGGACTACGCGGCGCGGGGCATGCGCGGCAAGTCGGAGGAGTTCGTCGCCTCCGGGTCACGGGTCTACCTGCCGCTGGCGTGAGCGAGGCCGGGGCGGGCCGTGCGATCCGGTCCGCCCCGGTGCTCGTTCAGTCGCGGTGGTGCCGTCCGGTGTGCAGCGAGCGGGCGTCGTCGGCGTTGTCGTCCGAGGCGAGACCGGCGACCCAGTCGACGTACTCGTCGTCGGCAGCGGCACCGGGCTCGGCCGTACTGTCGGCCGGCTCCGGCTCGCCCTTGGCCCCCCGGTTGCGGCGGAACAGACCACGCAGCGGCTTCGACTTCCCGGCGGGCGCGTCGGTGTCGTCCGGTTCGGCGTGCCGCCCGCGCCCGGAGTCCGTCTCCGTCTCCGTCGGGCCGGCCTTCGGCGATGCCGGACCGGCCTCGGTGGGTACGGCCGTCTCCGGCTCCGGCCGGGCGACCGGCCCGCCGGTCCCTGCCTCCGGCCGGGGCCCGGCGGGACGGGCGTTGGTGGCGAGCGCGTCCCAGCCGGTGCTCGCGCCCGGCTCGGGCAGGCCCCGGTGCCGGGGGCGCGGTGCCGGCTCGGCCGGGACGGTCGCCTGCGCGCCGTCGCGGGGCGGAGCGTCAGGTTCGGTGGTGGCGCGTTGCGGGCGGCCCGCCGGGGTGATCGGCCACGCGGGGCGTACCTCGCCGGGCGCGCCGGTGACGTCCTCGAACATCGGGAACCGGGGCCGGGTCGACGGGACCGGCGCCGGGTCGTCGAAGAAGAAGCTGCGTCCGGTACGCCCGGGCGGTGCGCCGTCCCCGGTGGGGGAGTCGGCACGGGGAGCCGGGCTGCCGAGGGAAGCGGCAGGCGTGCCGGAGTCCGCGCGGGCCGGGTTCGTGGCCTGTGGGATCGGGGCGGTGTTCGTGGCGTCCGGGGCCGGTCGGGTCCGCCCGCTCGGCGTCGTCGGCGCAGTGCCGGTTTGGCCGTTCGGCGTCGTCGCCGCGGTATCGGCCGGGCCGGTGGCGCGTGGTCCGGCCTTCGGGGTGCGGGGGCGCCGGGAGCGGGTGGAGCGGCCCGTCGCGCCGGTGTCTCCGGCGGCTTCGGCCGGTGGCGCGGTGGGGGTCTCGTTGTCCGAGTCGGCCGGGACCGGTCCGGCGAGGGCGCCGCTGTCCGTACGCGGGCCGGGAACGGTGCCGCCGGTGGCCGGTGACGCGTCCTTCGAGGTGGCGTCCGGGGCGCGGGGTGCCGTGCCGTCGGCGGTCGACGTCGACCCGTCGGTCGTCCCGCTGGCCCGGACGGCGCGGGTACGGCGCGGCCGGGTCACCCGTGGCGTGGTCGCCGCCGCTTCCGGTGCGGCGTCGTCCGTCCCCGCTGCCGAGCCGGCATCCGAGGCGGTGGCGGAGACGGCCTCGCTGTCCGCCGGGATGCCGGTCGCCTGCCCGGACGCGGGGGTGATGGAGGCGTCGGAGGAGCGGTCGCCGGTGTCCGCGCGATCAGTGGTGGCTGTGCGGTCCGTGGCGACCGGCTCGCCGATGCTGTCCGTACGTGCCGTGCCGGGGACCGTGCCCCAACCCGGGTCGGGGCGGCTCGCGGCGAGGACGTCGATGGCCGAGGTCCGGCGCCCCGGGGGCAGCAGGCCCGGCATGGGCTGGCCGTGGCCCGTGTCGACGACGGCCGGACGGTCGCCCGCCGGCTGTCCCGTGCCGACGGCCGGCTGATCGGCGGTGGACGGTCCCGCGACGGCAGGCTGCACGGCGGCGGGAAGATGGGTACCGCCCGGTGCCGTCGTCGTTGCCGAACCGCCGGACTCCGGCCAGTTCCAGTGCGCCGGTGCGGCGGCGCCGCTGGTCACCGGAGGCGCGGGCGGTGCGGCCGGCACGCCCGGAGCGGACGAGTGGGGCAGCGGCGCGAGGATGTCGGTGGCCTCGACCGCGTCGGGGTCACCGGTGGCGGTGACCGGGCGGGGAAGCACAGTGGTGGCGGTCGAGCCGAGCGCACCGGCGAGCACGGCGATCAGCGCGCCGTAGTAGGGCGCGACCTGGTAGCGGTCGGTAGCCGAGCCGGGGCCGGCGGTCAGGTAGGCGAACGCGACGAGCACCGGGCCGGCCGCCCCGGCCGCGCCACCGACGAGCGGCGGCCATTCGGCCCGGCGGGCGAGTACGCCGACCGCCCCGCCGGCCAGCAGCGCGAGCACCGGCAGCAGCAGCATGGACAGGCGTTGCGCCGCCTCCGGATCGAGCCAGGAGGGTTCGAGGACGCCGAGCCGTACCGTGGCCAGCGGGCGGCTGGAGACGATCGTGGGCGCGACGGAGAGCAGCGCCAGCAGCCAGACGATCCCGGCGGTGATCGCCATGCCCCAGCCGAACGGCGGCTTGAGCAGGACGGCGATCGCGGCGCCCGCGCCGACCACCGCGCCGAGGGCGGCGCAGATGCCGGCGGCCCAGACCGGGTCGACGGATCCGCCCAGCTCGGCCGCACGGGCCGGTTGCATGCACAGCGGGGCGACCACCATCGCGCCGAGCGCGCTCACGCCGGCGATGGAGAGCAGTTCGGTGGTGCCGCCCTGATCGTCGTCGCGGCGGGCGAAGCGTTCGGTGAGGACGGCTCCGGCGACCGTGGCGACCGCGGCGAACCAGCCCACCCAGACGAGCTGGGCGGGCCACCGGTTGACCGAGACGTCCACGAACGCGCCGTCGAGGCGTACGACTCCGAAGCCGTACGCGATGCCCAACTGGCCGGCCCCGGCCAGTACGCTCACGCCGAGCGCCGTGAGCAGCAGCCTGCCCCACGTCCGAAAGGCCATGTCGGGCACGTTACGGCCCGGTGCCCCCGATCGCCACCTTGCCGCCGCGCGGCGCGGCGAACCTGCCGGTGCGGCTACTTCAGCTCGACCAGGCGCGCCAGGTAGGTGGTGTCGCCGACGTTGGTGAGCATGTGCACCGCGCCCGGGTCGCGGTAGACCACGCCGCCGGTCGGCTCGTCGGCGTCGATGGTGGTGCCGTCGATCGTCTGCACCACGTTCTTCGCGCCCTGGATCGCCACCACCAGGTACGGGTGGTGGTGGCGGTGCAGCGGCTGCCGCTCACCCGGCTCCAGCCGGATGTGCCAGACGCGTACGCGGTCGTTCTCGTACACGATCTCCTGGCCCACCGGGCCGAGTTCGAGGCCGGCGGAGAGTTCGGTCATCGCGGTCCGTCCAGTCGGGGGAGCACCTCGGCGGCGATGAGCTCCACGTGGTCGAGGTCGTCGAAGTCGATCAGGCGCAGGTGCACCCGGGTGGCCCCGATCGCGGCGAACTCACCGATCCGCTCGACGAGCTGGGCGGGGGAGCCGACCACCGGGTCCTCCGGCGGCAGCGCGCTCGTGACGTGCAGCGGCGCGGCCCGGCGCTGCGCCTCGGCGTCGGTGCGTCCGATCGCCACCACGATGCCGGCGGAGAGCGTCAGCGGCGCGCGGCCGGAGGCGTCCCGCCCGGCGCGGTCGCACGCCTCCCGCACCCGCTCGTACGCGGCGGCGGTCTCGGCCACGCTCTTGAACGGCATGTTGAACTCGTCGGCGTAGCGGGCGGCCAGGTCGGGGGTGCGCTTCGGTCCCCGGCCGCCGACGATCACCGGCGGGCCGGGCTGCTGCACCGGCTTGGGCAGCGCGGGCGCGTCGACCAGCCGGTAGTGCTCACCGGTGAAGCTGTACGTCTCGTCCGACGGGGTGCGCCACAGCCCGGTGACGATCTCCAGTTGCTCGGCGAGCCGGTCGAAGCGCTCGCTCACCCGCGGGAACGGGATGCCGTACGCGGTGTGCTCGCGCTCGTACCATCCGGCGCCGATGCCCAGCTCGACCCGGCCGCCGCTCATCCGGTCGACCTGGGCGACCATGACCGCCAGCGGTCCGGGGAGCCGGAACGTGGCGGACGTGACAAGCGTGCCGAGCCGGATCCGGGAGGTCTCCCGGGCCAGCGCGGCGAGCGTCAGCCAGGCGTCGGTGGGGCCGGGCAGCGCCGGCTCGTCCCCCATGGCCCGGTAGTGGTCGGCCCGGAAGAAGCCCTCGAAGCCGGTCTCCTCGACCAGCCGGGCGAACCGGAGCTGGTCGTCGTAGTCCGCACCGCGGTGCGGTTCGGTGAACACCGACACCCGCACGGTCACCGTCCTCCCACGGGTACGCCCGGTGCGTCCCGCTCCATCAGCAGTTCGTGCAGCTCGGCGCTGATCCGTGCGACGTCGGCCAGGTGTTCGTGGCGGCCCAGCGTGCGGGGCCGGGGGACGTTCACCTCGACCACCTCGCGGATGCGGCCGGGGCGCGGGCTGAGCACGACGACCCGGTCGGCGAGCAGCACCGCCTCGTCGATCGAGTGGGTGACGAAGACGATCGTCGCCTTCGTCTCCATGTGCACCCGCTGGAGTTCGCCGGAGAGTTCCTCACGGGTGAGCGCGTCGAGCGCGGAGAACGGCTCGTCCATGAGCATCACCCGGGGCGAGCCGATCAGCGACCGGCACAGCGACACGCGCTGCTGCATGCCGCCGGACAGCTCGTGCGGGAGGCGCTTCTCGAAGCCGCCCAGCCCGGCCATCTCCAGCAGCTTGCGGGCCCGGTCGCGGTGCTCGGCACGGCGCCAGCCGAAGATCTCCACCGGCAGCAGCACGTTGTCCAGCACCGAGCGCCAGGGCAGCAGCGCCGGCCGCTGGAACAGCATCGCCACGTCGCGGCGGGGCTTCGTGATCGGCGTACCGCCCACGGTGATCTCACCGCCGGTGACCGGCAGCAGGCCGGCGATCATGCGCAGCAGCGTGGACTTGCCGCAGCCGGACCGGCCGAGGACGGCGACGAACTCGCCTTCGGCGACGTCGAGGTCGATGCCGCGCAACGCCTCCACCCGTCCCGAACGGCCGTCGAAGGTGCGGGACACCCCGGACAGTCGGATCATCTCCCGCCGGCTCCCTTCCACGTCGTCCCCAATGTGAGCCGGGCTAGCGTAGCGGACGGTGCTTATAGCACTGTCCGGGGTGGACGTCAGTCCGCTTTCCGTCACGCAACTTCGTTTCCGTTCCGCAACCGGGACGGCGGCGGCAGGTCATCTGCCTTCTCGTACGCTGTTGCGCGCGAAGAGTCCCCTCACGACGGTCCAGTCGGCCGAACCCACCTGCCGACCCCGTCGGACCCACGACCCGACCGGCGAAGAAGTCCTGGTCGGAAAGGACATGGTGCACTGATGAGAAGGCTGACCCGTACGGTCGCCGCCGCGGCTCTGGCCACCGCCCTCGCCCTGGTGGGCGGCTGCAGCAGCGACTCGGAGAAGTCCGAGAGCGGCGGCGGCAACGGCGCGGCGCTGGAGAAGGTGACGTACCTCACCTCGTTCGGCAACTTCGGGCGTGACTCCTACGCCTGGGTGGCGAAGGACAAGGGCTTCTTCAAGGAGGCCGGTTTCGACGTCGACATCAAGCCCGGTCAGGGCACCGGCTCCGTGATCCAGACCATCACCGGCGGCCAGGCCGACTTCGGCCCGATCGACCTGACCGGTGGCATCCTCCAGCTCGGCAACGGCCAGGCGAAGGACTTCGTGGCGGTGGCCGCGATCCAGCAGCGCACCATGGCCGCGATCGTCACGGTCGAGGGCAAGAACATCGCCACCCCGAAGGACCTCGAGGGCAAGAAGCTCGCGGACACCCCGACGTCCGTCGTGCGCAACCTCTTCCCGACGTACGCGCGGCTCGCCGGCATCGACGGCAGCAAGGTGACCTGGGTCAACGGTGAGGCGCAGGGCCTCATCGGCATGCTCGGCTCGGGCTCGGTGGACGGCATCGGCCAGTTCGTCGTCGGCCAGCCGACGGTCAAGACGGTGACCAAGAAGGAGCCGGTCGTCCTGCCGTACAGCAACGTGATGCAGGACCTCTACGGCAACGCGCTGATCACGTCCTCGAAGATCGCCAAGGAGAAGCCGGAGATGGTGAAGAAGTTCACCGCCGCGCTGCTCAAGGGCCTGGAGTACTCGCTGGCCAACCCGGACGAGGCCGCCGAGATCCTGAAGAAGAACGTGCCGGCCGCCGTCCCGGCCGCGGCCTCCGCCGAGCTTCAGCTGATGGCCGCGTACGTCCGGTCGAGCAACTCCGGCACCGCGATCGGCACGCTGGACAGCGGCCGGGTGGCCAAGAGCATCGCGCTGCTCCAGGGCGCCGGTGCGCTCAAGCAGAACCTGACCCCGGACCAGATCATCGACTTCGACCTCGCGCCGAAGGCCTGACCGGCCCGCTCGGGCCAACGGGGGTGCGACCCGCCGGACACCCCGGTGGGTCGCACCCCCTTCGCGTGCGCCGGTCACCTCGGCCGGCGCAGAGAGGAGACACGTTGACACAGTCGACCGAGGCCCGGCCGGAGGCGCCGTCGCGCCCGGCGGTCCGGCGCGGGATCGCCGTACGCCCGGCGGCGGTCGGGTTGCCGGCGCTGGGACTGGTGATCGCGGTGGCGGCCTGGTGGCTGGTCACATCGGGCCTGAACCTGGTGCACCCGGCCGCGCTGCCCCCGCCGCAGGCGGTGGGGAAGTCCCTCACGAGCACCACCGAGGTGCTGTTGCCCGCGCTGGGCATCACCACCTGGATGACGCTGTTCGGTTTCCTGCTCTCGTCGGTGGCCGGGGTGCTGATCGGGATGGCGCTGGCCGCCTCCCGCCGGGTGGAGCGGATGTTCGCGCCGCTGCTGGTGGCGGTGAACGCGGTTCCCAAGATCGCGTTCGGACCGCTGCTCGTGGTGGCCGTGGGCTGGGGGCAGAAACCCATCCTGACCATGGTGTTCCTGCTCTGCTTCTTCCCGATCGTGCTCTCCACCGCGACCGGGCTGACCACCACCCCCGCGGATCTGGCGGAGCTGGGCCGGTCGCTCAACGCCTCGTGGTGGCAGTCGTTCCGCAAGGTGCGCTTCCCGGCGGCGCTGCCGCAGATCTTCGTCGGGCTCAAGGTGGCCATGCCGCTGGCCGCGATCGGCGCGGTGATCGGGGAGTTCTACTCCGACCGCCCGGGGCTGGGTTACCAGATCCTCCAGTACAACGGTGTCGGCGACACCGCGACGGCCTGGGCGGCGATCGTGCTGGTGGCGCTGATGAGCATCGTGCTCTACGCCGCGCTGAGCCTGGTGGAGCGCCTGGCGCTGCCCTGGGTCCGCGCCACCACCTCAGCCCGCTGAGAGCACCGACAAGAGAACCCGACGTCGACCGAGGACCCAGAAGGTAGACCTCAACCCACGGCTGGCGGCCGACCACGACAGGCGTGGCCCCACCGCAGCCGGCGCAGGGATCAAGCTTGACCGCCCGGAGCCGGTTGCGGTGGGGCCACGCCCCCCACGGCGACTACCCAGCGAGCCGCCAACGACCACCACGAGCCACCAGCGTCGTCAACGCCTGCGGCATCAACCCGGAGTGGTTGTCCGGCGTCATCCGGATCGGCCCGGACAGCCCGTCGAGCTGCGAGGTCTCCAGCACGTCGCGCAGCGCGTCCCGGTCGACCTTGCCCGGCTCGCCGCCCGCCCGCTGCTCGGCGTCGGCGATCAACTGGACCGCGTCCGCCGCGAACGAGGAGAAGCCGTTGTAGCCGCCGAACCGGGCGGTGTAGTCCTGGAACCACTGCCGCCGCGCGGCCTTGGCCGGGGTGGTGGCGATCACGTCGTCGATCACCATGGTCTGGGTGAAGATCAGCGTCGCCTCGTCCGTGGAGCGGGCCGACGGGCCCAGGAAGAGGTCACCGGCGGCCGTGGCGTCGAAGAACAGCGACCCGCGGAACTTGCTCTGCCGGGCTGTGGTGGCGGCGAGCATCGCCTGCTCCGGCGTGGTCCACAGGACCAGTGCCTGCGGCTTGCCGGCGATCAGCTCGTTGATCTGCGTGCCGACCTCGGTGTCGGTGACCCGCACCGACTCGTTGCCGATCAGCTTGACCGGGGTCTTGCTCAGTTCGCGGCGCAGGGCGGCGAGCCCTTCCTGGCCGTAACCCTCGGCGCTGTGCAGCAACGCCACCTTGCGGATGTTGCGCCGGTCCAGCTCGCCGGCGAGGGCGGCGGCGCTGTCGGTGGCGTTCGGGGCGAGCTTGAAGACATATCGGCGCTCGGCCACCGGCTCGGTGATGGCGCTCGACGACCCCAGTGCGATCGTCGGAATGCGCTTCTCGCCGATCGTGCGGGCCGCGCCGACGGCGCATTCGTTGCAACCGCCCATGATGACGGCGCTCACGCGCGAGTCACCGCTGAAATCATTGATGTTCCGCAAGGATTCCGCTGCGTCCGAGCGGTTGTCCTTGACCCGCAGATCGATCTTCCGGCCGCCCAGTGCGCCGGAGGCGTTCAACTGCTCGACCTTCAGTTGCAGAGCCCGTTGGTAGACCTTGCCGACCGGCGCCGAGGCGCCGGAGAGTTCCAGGTCGGCGGCGATCACGATCGGGCTGGTGTCCTGCGGTTCCCCGCCGATCCCGCAGCCGGTGAGCGTGGTGGCCAGCACGGCCGATGCGAGCGCCGCGATGCGCGCGGAGCGGATGGGGCTCAACTCAGTCCTCCAGGTGCGGCGCGGGCCGACGCCCGATCACCGCCGCTCGTCCGTCCTCAGTGGAGGAACGGGATTGGTTTGCCGTACGGTGTGCGCGAAGCCTGCAAAACCTTGCCAATGCCGGGGCCTGTGGTCAAGCCGGGCTGACGAGTGCTGTTTCGGGACAGCCATCCCACATGCTGGGGACACGGAACATTAACTGACAATTACTGCACAGATGCGCGTGACCACTCTGGAGTGACATCCCCTGATCAGGGGGTTGGAGAAAAGAAGGTATTAGGTGATCGGATCCCGGGATGCGTCGGCCGCGACCGTTTCCTGCCTCACTGCGGCTTCCCAAACAGGATCTCGTCTGATGAAATCGCGGCCGTGCCGCGCGTGGCGCTGGCCGCTGCACCAGGCACGGGTCAGCGGGTCGCGCGTGGAAGAAACGACGGAGGCGATGTCGTGAGCACCGGACCTACGACCCTGCCCGGGAGCCCCAACGCCGATCAGCGGAACCGGCGCCGGCGCCTGCCCAGGCTGCGTGACGCGCGGATCCGCTCCAAGCTCGCCCTCATCCTGGTCGTTCCCGTGGCAGCTGTCATCGCGCTGGCAACTATCCGACTCATCTCGGTCGGTCAGGGCGCCTACGAGGCGGACCGGGTCCGGTCGCTGAGCGCGGTGTCGGTCGACGTCTCGGCGCTCACCCAGGACCTGCACAAGGAGCGGATGGCGGCGGCGGTCTTCCTGGCCGACCCGAACCAGAAGCCGGACGCGTACAACCTGCGGGTGCGCCAGACCGACGAGCGCATCGCGGCGTACCAGGAGGAGCGGGGCAGGCTCGGCGAGGTGCCGGGCGCGATCAGCAACCAGCTCAAGGTGATCGACGCCCACCTGTCCACGTTGAACGGCACCCGCCAGGAGGTGCTGGACCGGTTGCAGATGCCGGTGGCCGAGGCGACCCTGCGCTACGGCATCGTGCTGGACGACCTGGTCGCGTACGGCGACACGCTGGCCCAGCAGCCGGGCGCGGAGAGCCTGGCCGACGCCCGCCGCGCTGTTGCCGCGTTCGCCCACGCGAAGGCCGAGGTGGCCGAGGAACAGGCGGTGGCCTTCACCGCCCTCGACGGCGGTCAGATCGACGAGGAGCAGTTCTCGTCCTTCGTGGCCACGCTCACCGGTCAGCAGGAGGCGCTGCTCACCTTCTCCCGGACCGCGACGCCGAGCCAGCGGGCACTGGTGGACCGCACCGTCTCCGGTGACGCCGTCCAGCTCGCCGACCGGGTCGCGGGCGACATCTCCCGCTCGATCGAGCGCCCCTCGCTGGTCACCCGCGACGAGGCGTCCGCCGCCATCGGCGCGGTCGACGACCTGATGCGGTGGGCCGAGATCCAGCTCCTGGACGAGATGCTGGCCGACGCCGACGAGGTACGCGCCGACGTGATCCGGCAGGCGATCGTGGAGAGCCTGCTCGTGCTGCTCACGCTCGCGATCGCGGTGACGCTCGCCGTGGTGCTCGCCCGCTCGCTCAACGACTCGCTGCGCCGGCTGCGCGAGGGCGCACTCGCGGTGGCCAACCACGACCTGCCGGACGCGGTGAGCCGGCTCCAGAACGTCAACGCCATCGGTGACGGCGGCGTGGACGAGATCGTCCAGCAGGTACGAGACCCGATCAAGCTGAGCAACCGCGACGAGGTCGGTCAGGTGGCGGTGGCCTTCAACGTGGTCCACCGGGAGGCGGTCCGGGTCGCGGCCGAGCAGGCCGCGCTGCGTACGAGCGTGTCGGCGATGTTCCTCAACCTGGCCCGCCGCTCGCAGAGCCTGGTCGACCGCATGATCGGCGAGCTGGACGCGATCGAGCGCTCCGAGGAGGACCCGAAGCGGCTGGCGCAGCTGTTCGAGCTGGACCACCTGGCCACCCGGATGCGCCGCAACGACGAGAACCTGCTGGTGCTCGCCGGCGCCGACTCGGCGGTGCCGCGTCGCGACGACGCGCTCCTGGTCGACGTGCTGCGCGCCGCGCAGTCCGAGGTCGAGCTCTACAACCGGATCGAGTTCGGCACCGTCGACACCGACATCTCGGTCGCCGCGCACGCCGTCAACGACGTCGTCCGGCTGGTCGCCGAGCTGCTCGACAACGCCACCCGGTTCTCGCCGCCGAACACCACCGTGGTGGCCGACGGCCGCCGGATCCGCGACTACGTGCTGATCCAGGTCGAGGACCGGGGTCTGGGCCTCAGCGACGACCAGCTCGACTCGCTCAACCGGCGCCTGGCCGCGCCGCCGACCGTCGACGTAGCCGCGTTCCGGCTGATGGGTCTGGCCGTGGTGAGCCGGCTCGCCTCCCGCTACGGGATCCGCGTCGAGCTGCGCCGCAACGTCGAGGGCGGCACCGTCGCCCAGGTCACGCTGCCGAACTCGACTGTGGTGCTGCCGGCCAACCGGGGCCAGGCCCCGCTGACCCGGCCGCGTCAGCCGCTCGCCGTCGAACAGTCGCCGCTCAGCCAGGCCGGCGCCCCCGACGCGCTGGCCGGTGCCGGGCGGGGCGCGGCCACCGCGACGCTCGCCGACGGGTGGCGTGGGGCGACCACCGCCCCGCCGGCCAGGTGGCAGACGCCCGGCGAGACGCGCGACACCACTCCCGCCGTACAGCTGGGTGGGGCGACCGGCGCGCTGCCGACGGTGGCGGCGCCCGCCCCGGTGGCCGCGGCGCCCGCGACCGCGCCGGCTCCGGTCTCCGGCGCGGGCTGGTCGGCCGGGGGACCGACGGTGGCGTACCCGGCGCTCGACCCGCTGCCCAAGCGGACGCCGGGTGTCGAGACCGCGCAACCCGCGACCCAGGCCGCACCTCCGGCCTACCAGCCGCTCGCCGCGGCGCCGGCGGTGGAGAGCACCCCGGCGACGCCCGTGGTGGCCCGGCCCGAGCAGCGGGCCGAGGCGCCGATATTCCGGGAGATGGAGGCGGTCTGGTTCCGTTCGCACGGAGAGGACGAGACCACCATCTTCACCCGTCCCACGTTCGACGAGCCGCCCGCGCCGGCGCAGCCGGCCGTGGCGCCCCCCGCGGCGTCGGCTCGTCCGAAGCTGCCCACCCGCACCCCCGGGGCCCAGGCGTCGGGGCTGACCACGTCGACCACGCCGCCCGCGTACAGCCCGCCGGAGGTTCCGTCCACGCCGCCGGCGGCCGCGACGCCGCCCCCGGCGCCACCCGCCGCCGAGCCCGCGCCCGCGCCGCCGATCGACCCGGAGGCCTGGCGTACGGCGGCCGACGAGGGCTGGTCGCGGGCCAGCCGTGCCGCGGAGCCCACCACCGGCGGCACCACCCGCTCCGGCCTGCCCAAGCGGGTGCCGCAGGCCCAGCTCGTGCCCGGCGGGATCGAGCCGAAGAGCGGCCGGGACCGCAGCCGGCGCACGCCGGACGAGGTACGCGGCCTGCTCTCCGCCTACCACCGTGGCGTCCAGCGGGGCCGTACGGCCGGCGCCGACCTGAACAGCACCTCGACCAAGGAGACGAACCGATGAACAGGCCGGCGGCCATGCAGGACATGGGGTGGCTTCTCACCAACTTCGCCGACAGCGTCGCGGGCATCGCGCACGTGGTGGCGGTGTCCGCGGACGGGCTGCTGCTCGCCTCCTCCCGGGACCTGCCCGGCGACCGGGCCGACCAGCTCGCCGCGATCACCTCCGGAGTGGTGAGCCTGACCGAGGGCGCGGCGCGGATGTTCAGCGCCGGCGGGGTGTTGCAGACCGTCATCGAGATGGACAGCGGCTACCTGTTCCTGATGTCCATCAGCGACGGTTCGTCGATGGCCGTGCTCGCGGCGCGCAGCTGTGACGTCGGCCAGGTGGGTTACGAGATGGCGCTGCTGGTGGAGCGGGTCGGCCAGGCACTGGTCCCGCTGCCGAGAGACGCGGTCCGGTCCTGATCGGGCCGGCGAGCTGATGACCGGAGCCGGCGCGGCTCCGAACGAGGGGAGGTGATCGCGAGATGGACCCGCGACGTGATCCACGTGGCGCGCTGGTGCGGCCGTACGCGGTCACCCGGGGCCGCACCGAGCCGTTGCAGAACATCGCGCTCGAAGCGGTGCTGTCGAGCACGCCTACGCAGTCGGCCGAGGCGCGCTTCGCCGGGCATGACAAGTACCGCATCTCCTCGGTCTGTGAGGGCCGGGCGCAGTCGCTTGCGGAAATCGCCGCTTACACCCGGATGCCGCTGGGCGTCACCCGGGTGCTGGTCGCCGACATGGTGGCCGAGGGCCTGCTGACGCTACACACTGCCGCTCCCGCGACGGGTTTCGCGGCGCGGATGAACCTGCTTGGAAGGGTGCTAAGTGGACTTCGCGAACTATGACCCCGACGGGGTGAACCGCGGCCGGGAGATCATCTCCGCGAAGATCGTGATCGCGGGTGGCTTCGGCGTGGGCAAGACCACGCTCGTCGGGGCGATCTCCGAGATCCAGCCGCTGACCACCGAGGCGCTGATGACCGCGGCCGGAGTGGGCATCGACGACGCGTCGAAGGTGCCCGGCAAGGAGACCACCACGGTCGCCATGGACTTCGGCCGTATCACCATGGCCGAGGACCTGATCCTCTACCTGTTCGGTACGCCGGGCCAGACCCGCTTCTGGTTCATGTGGGACGAGATCATCCGGGGCGCGGTGGGCGCGGCGGTGCTGGTGGACACCCGCCGTATCACCGACGCGTTCGCGCCGCTGGACTACTTCGAGAACCGCAAGCTGCCGTACGTCGTGGCGTTGAACCGCTTCGGCGACGCGCCGCACTACGAGCTGGAGGAGGTCCGGGAGGCGCTCGCCATCTCCCCGGACGTGCCGATGGTCCTGTGCGACGCCCGCCAGCGGGACTCGGTCAAGCAGGTGCTGGTCACGGTGGTCGAGCACGCGATGCTCCGCCTCCAGGCCGAGCACGGCTACCCGGCCTCGGTCGGTTGACCGCCTGCGGGTCAGTCGACCCGCAGGCGGTACCCCCGCTTGACCACCGTCTGCACCACGCGGGGCGCCTTCAGCCCGGCCCGCAGGCGGGCGACGGCCATCTCCACCGCGTGCTCGTCGGCGCCGCGCGGCAACGTACGCAGCAGCGCGGTGCGGGAGAGCACCTTCCCCGGTGACGCCGCGAGCGCCCGCAGCACCGCCATCGGCGCCGGCGCCAGCTGACGCAGCTCCCCGTCCACCACCGCGGCGTGCCCGCGCAGCGTCAGCACGTGCCCGGCCGCCTTCACCGAGACCGTGCGCCGGGGCAGCTCCTCGACGATGGTGCGGACCAGGGCGCCCAGCCGGGCCCGGCTCGGCGCGCTCACCGGCACCCCGCGCCGTACCAGCGGTTCGGCGGTGACGGTGCCGACACATCCGGCCAGCACGTCGCCGCGCAGCGCCTCCAGCACCGTCTCGGTACGGTCCCCGGCCGCCCGCAGCAGGGCCTCGGCCGCCGGTGCCGAGGTGAACGTGACCGCGTCGACGAGCCGCCCGGCCACCAGGTCGATGAGCCGGTGCAGCGGCGCCGGGTCGGCCGGCGGCGCCCACCGGTACACCGGCACCTCGATCACCGTGGCTCCGGCCGCCACCAGCGCGTCGGCGCACTCGGGCTGCCGCTCGCCGTGCAGTTGCATCGCCACCACCTGGCCGGCCACCCCGCGCCGGACCAGGTGCTCGACCACCTCGTCGCAGCTCTCCGAATCCGGGGACCAGTGCTCGCGCAGCCCGGCGGCGCGGATCGCACCGGTCGCCTTCGGACCGCGGGACACCACGTACGCTCCGGCGAGCGTGGTGCGCAGCGGCTCGGCCAGCCCCCAGCCCTCGGCCGCCTCCAGCCAGCCGCGCATGCCGATGCCGGTGTTGGCCATCAGCACGTCCGGCGGGTGTTCCAGGCAGGCCCGGGTGGCCTCACGCAGGTCGGTGTCGTCGGCCAGCGGGACGATCCGCAGCGCCGGGGCGAGCACCACCCGCGCGCCGCGCCGCTGGAGCAGCGCGGCGAGTTCGTCGCGCCGCCGGTCGGCGGTGACGCCGATGGTGAAGCCGGCCAGCTCGTCCCGCATCATTCCTCCTGCCGTAGCCGCACCTCGACCAGGCCGTCCCGGCAGCGCACCGGGTGCCGGCGCAGCGTCACGCCCGGTAGGTCCAGGCACCGCCCGGTGGTGAGGTCGTAGACCTGCTTGTGCAGCGGCGAGGCGAGCGTGGGGACCCCGCCCCGGCTGCCGACCAGGCCCCGGGACATGACGTACGCGCCGCCGACCGGGTCGAGGTTGTCCACCGCGTACAGGCCGTTCGCGGTGCGGAAGACCGCGACCTGTACGCCGTCGACGAGGGCGGCCACGCCCCGGTCGGGGTCGAGCCGGTCCAGCGGGCAGACCGGGGTCCAGTCCAGCGTGACGACGGGGCTCATCGGCGTACCTCCGGCAGGCCCAGCACGACGGGCTGGCGACGGTGTCCGCCGTCCGGGGGCGCGCCCCGGGCCGGCACCGGCTGGCCCCGCTCCTGGGTGAACGTGATGGACGGGTCGGGCACGTCGGGCGCGTTGACGAAGGAGGTGAACCGGCGCAGCCGGTCCGGGTCCTCCAGGACGTCGCGCCACTCGTCGGAGTAGCTCGCGACGTGCCGGGCCATCGCCGCGTCGAGGTCGGCGCAGAGCCCGAGCGAGTCGTCCACGAGCACCGACCGGAGGTGGTCCAGGCCGCCGTCCATGGCTTCGATCCAGGCGGCGGTGCGCTGCAACCGGTCGGCGGTGCGGATGTAGTACATGAGGAACCGGTCGATCAGCGTGACCAGCTCCGCCGTGCTCAGGTCGGTGGCGAACAGGTCGGCATGCCGGGGCCGGAAACCGCCGTTGCCGCCGACGTACAGGTTCCAGCCGCTCTCGGTGGCGATGATCCCGAAGTCCTTGCTCCGGGCCTCGGCGCACTCGCGGGCGCAGCCGGAGACCGCCGACTTGAGCTTGTGCGGCGCGCGCAGGCCCCGGTAGCGCAGCTCCAACGCGACGGCGAGCCCGACCGAGTCCTGCACGCCGTAGCGGCACCAGGTGTCGCCCACGCAGGACTTCACGGTGCGCAGCGCCTTGCCGTAGGCGTGACCCGACTCGAAGCCCGCGTCGACGAGCCGCCGCCAGATCTGCGGCAGCTGGTCGACCCGCGCGCCGAACAGGTCGATCCGCTGCCCGCCGGTGATCTTCGTGTACAGCCGGAAGTCGCGTGCCACCTCGCCGATCGCGATCAGCTTCTCCGGCGTGATCTCGCCGCCGGGTATCCGGGGCACCACCGAGTAGCTGCCGTCGCGTTGCAGGTTGGCCAGGAAGTGGTCGTTCGTGTCCTGGAGCGACGCCTGCTCGCCGTCGAGCACGTGCCCGGTGCCGAGCGAGGCCAGGATCGAGGCCACCACCGGCTTGCAGATGTCGCATCCGCTCCCGCGTCCGTGCTCGGCGACGAGCCGGGAGAACGTGCGGATGCCCCGCACCCGGATCAGGTCGAACAGCTCCTGCCGGCTGTGGTCGAAGTGCTCGCACAACGCCGTCGACTGGCGTACCCCGGCGGCGTCCAGCAACTGCTTGAGCATCGGCACGCAGGAGCCGCAACTCGTACCGGCCCGGGTGCACGCCTTCAACGCCGGCACGTCGGTCGCCCCGCCGGCGATGGCCGCGTCCAGGTCGGCCCGGGTCACCGCGTTGCAGGAGCAGACCTGCGCGGCCGGGGGCAACGCGCCCGCACCGGCGCCCGCGCCGCCGGCCGGCGCCAGCAACGCCAGCGGGGGAGCGGGCAGCGGTCCGCCGACACTGGCCCGCAACGCCGGGTACGCGCTCGCGTCCCCGACCAGCACGCCGCCGAGCAGCGTCCGCGCGTCGTCGGAGAGGACCAGCTTCGCGTACGAGCGGGTGGCCGGATCGGTGTACGTCACGTCGAGGCAGCCCGGGGTGACGCCGTGCGCGTCACCGAACGAGGCCACGTCCACGCCCAGCAGCTTGAGCTTCGTGGCGGTGTCCGCGCCGGGGAACGTGGCCGCGCCGCCGAGCAGCCGGTCCGCCACCACCTCGGCGGTGGCGTACCCGGGCGCGACCAGGCCGTGGCAGACGCCGTCCACCGCCGCACACTCGCCCACCGCCCAGATCCGCTCGTCGGCGGTCCGGCAGGCCGGGTCCACCAGCACGCCGCCGCGCGGGCCCAGCGGCAGCCCGGCCGCGCGGGCCAGCTCGTCACGCGGCCGGATCCCGGCGGCCACCACCACCAGCTCCGCGTCGAGCGTGCGCCCGTCGGCCAGGTCGAGCGCGGCCACCGTGCCGTCCGGTCCGGGACGCAGCGCCGTGGTGGCCACCCCGAGGTACGGCGTGACGCCCAGCTCCTCGACGTACCGCCGGAGCATCGCGCCGCCCGCCTCGTCCACCTGCACCGGCATCAGCCGGGGCGCGAACTCGACCACGCTGGTGGCGAGCCCGAGCAGCCGCAGCGCGTTCGCCGCCTCCAGCCCGAGCAGCCCGCCACCGATCACCGCCCCGGTACGGCGGCCCCGGGCGTGCTCCCGGATCGCGGCCAGGTCGTCCAGCGTCCGGTAGACGAAGACGCCGGGCAGGTCCGTGCCGTCGACCGGCGGCACGAAGGCGTACGAGCCGGTGGCCAGCACCAGCGCGTCGTACGGGTACTCGCCGGCCGCCGTGGTCACCACCCGCCGTGCCCGGTCGACGCCGGTGGCCGGTTCGCCCAGGCGCAGGTCCACTCCGGCGTCGGGGGTGTGCACCGTCAGCTCGTCGGCGTCCACCCCGTCGAAGACGGCCGAGAGCCGCACCCGGTCGTACGCCGGACGCCGTTCCTCGGCGAGCACCGTGACCCGCCACCGCCCGTGGGTGTCCCGGGTCCGCAGCGCCTCGACGAAGCGCTGCCCCACCATGCCGTTCCCGACCACCACCAGGCGCTCGCTCATGACGCCACCTCCACCGTCTCGCGATCCGCGTCGCGTACCTCGTCGGTTGCCTGCGGGTCCGCCTCGGCGAGCCAGCCGGCGATGCCGGCCACCGCGTCCCGGCAGCTGCCGCAGCCGGTGGCGGCCCGGGTCGCCGTGGAAAGTTCCGCCGCCGTCCGGGCGCCCGCCCGCCAGCACGCCACCAGCGCGCCCTTGCTCACGTCGTTGCACCGGCACACGGTCGCGGCGTCCGGCATCAGCGCCGGGGAGGCGGCCGGTCCGGCCGGCGTCTCGCCGAACGCCCGGCCGAGCAGCAGCGAACGCCGGTCCGCCGGCACCGGCGCGCCCCTGTCGAACAGCTGCACCACGGTGCCGACCGCCGGGTTGTCGCCGAGCAGGATCGCGCCGGTCAGCCGCTCGTCCCGGATGCGCAGCCGGGCGTAGGTGCCCCGGGCCGGGTCGGCGAAGGTCAGCTCCTCGACCGGGCCGCCCGGGTCGCCGGTGCCGGCCACGTCGCCCATCGCGGCCAGGTCGATGCCGGCCGCCTTGAGCCGGGTCACCGCCGGCCGGGGCCGGTAGCGGGCCAGCGGGTCCGCACCGGTCAGCACGTCGGCCACCACCCGGGCCTGCGCCCAGGCCGGCGCGACCAGCCCGGTCAGCGTGCCGTCGTGCTGCGCGCAGTCGCCGATCGCGGAGATCCGCCGATCGCTCGTCCGCATCCGGTCGTCGACCACCACGCCCCGCTCGACGGCGAGCCCGGCCGCCGCGGCGAGCGCGGTGTCGGGGCGTACCCCGCAGCAGAGCACCAGCAGGTCGGCGGCGAGCGTCTCGTCGTCGCCCAGGTGCAGGCGGACGCCGTCGGCGTCGGCGGTCACGGCGGTCGCCGGCACGCCGAGCCGGGACCGGACGCCCAGGCCGGCGAGCGTGCCCGCGAGGACCGCGCCGGCCGGTGGGTCGAGCTGGCGTTCCATCAGGTGCCCGACCGGGTGGACCACTGTCACGTCCAGGCCCCGCGCGGCCAGCCCGCGGGCCGCCTCCAGGCCCAGCAGCCCGCCGCCGAGCACGATCACGCGGCGCGCGCCCTCGGCGGCGGCGAGGATCCGCCGGCAGTCGCCGAGCGTGCGGAACGGGACGACCCGCTCGGGCAGCGGCGCGAGTCCCGGCAGCGGCGGCACCACGGCCCGGCTGCCGGTGGCGAGCACCAGGTGGTCGTACCCGTGCCGCTCGCCGTCGTCGGTGACCACCTCGCGGGCGGCCCGGTCCACGACGGTGACCGCCGCGCCGGTGCGGACCTCGACTCCCGGCCCGACTGCTTCGACCAGTTCCACGTCCGGCTCGCCGATGCGTCCGGCGAGCAGCGTGGAGAGCATGATCCGGTTGTACGCGCGGTGCGGCTCCGCCCCGAGCACCGTGATCCGCCGGTCCCCGCCGCGTGCGTGCAGCTCGGCGGCGAGCCGGGCGCCGGCCATGCCGTAGCCGACGACGACTGTGCGTTCGCTCATGCCGGCTCCACCCGGACCGCGCAGATCTTGAACTCGGGCATCCCGGAGACCGGGTCGAGGGCGTCGTTGGTGACCGAGTTGGCGCGTTGCGCGCCGGGCCAGTGGAACGGCGCGAAGACGGTGTCCGGCCGGATCGCCGTACTGAGCCGTGCCGGTGCGCGCAGCTCACCCCGGCGGGAGACCACCCGTACCGGCGCCCCCTCGGTCACACCGATCCGCGCCGCCAGGTCGGGATGCAGTTCCACGAAGCCGCCCGGTGCGGCGCGGCGCAACGCGGCCACCCGCCGGGTCTGCGCGCCGGACTGGTACTGCGCGAGCACCCGGCCGGTGGTGAAGTGCAGCGGATAGTCGGCGCACACCGGCTCGGCGGCCGGACGGTGGGTCACGGCGTGGAACCGGGCCCGGCCGTCCGGGGTGGGGAAGCGGTCGGTGAACAGCCGGGGAGTGTCCGGGCCGTCCCGGTCCGGGCAGGGCCAGAACACGCCGGTGTCGGCGTCGATCCGGTCCCAGGTGATCCCGGCGTAGTCGGCCGGGCCGCCGGACGAGGCCCGGCCCAGCTCCGCGAACACCTCGCGCGGATCGGCCGGCAACGGTGTCCCGCCGCCGCTGCTCAGCCGTTCCGCGAGCGCGGCGAGGATCTCCAGCTCGGTACGGACTCCGGCGGGTGGTTCGCGCAGCGCCCGGCGCCGCAACACCCGGCCCTCCAGATTGGTCATCGTCCCGTCCTCCTCGGCCCACTGGGCGACCGGCAGCACCACGTCGGCCAGCTCGGCCGTCTCGGAGCGGACGAAGTCCGCCACCACGAGCAGGTCCAGGGCACGCAGCCGGGACTCGACCCGCGCCGCGCGGGGCGCGGACACGACCGGGTTGGAACCGAACACCAGCAGCGCCCGCGCGCCCGACGGCGTGCCGAGCGCGTCGAGGAGCTGGTACGCCGGCACCCCCGGCCCGGGCAGCGTGTCCGGGTCGACGCCCCACACCCCTGCCACGTGCTCCCGGGCCGCCGGGTCGTCGATACGCCGGTAGCCGGGCAGCTGGTCGGCCTTCTGCCCGTGCTCCCGGCCGCCCTGCCCGTTGCCCTGCCCGGTCAGGCAGCCGTAGCCGGAACCGGGACGACCGGGGAGGCCCAGGGCGAGCGCCAGGTTGATGAAGGCGGTCACCGTGTCGACGCCCTTGGCGTGCTGCTCGGCGCCCCGCGCGGTGAGGACGACCGCGCGGTCCACGGTGGCCAGCGCGCGGGCGGTCGCGTACAGGTCGGCCACCGGCACGCCGGAGAGCCGTTCCACCTCCGCCGGCCAGTAGCCGGCCACCGTCCGCCGGACCTCGTCGAAGCCGGTGGTCCGCTCCGCGACGTACGCCCGGTCCAGCCAGCCCTCGGTGAGCGCGATGTGCAGCAGCGCGTTCGCCACCGCGAGGTCGGTGCCGGGCAGGGGTTGCAGGTGCAGGTCGGCCTGGCGGGCGGTGGCGGTGGCGCGCGGGTCGACGACGATCAGCCGCCCGCCGCGTTCCCGCAGGTCGGTGACGTGCCGCATCAGCGGTGGCATGGTCTCGGCCGGGTTCGCGCCGACCAGCAGCAGCGTGTCCGCGCGGCCGAGGTCGGCGAGCGGGAAAGGCAGTCCGCGGTCGATCCCGAACGCCCGGTTCCCGGCCGCGGCGGCCGACGACATGCACCAGCGCCCGTTGTAGTCGATGTGCCGGGTCCGCAGCGTCACCCGGGCGAAGCGGCCGAGCGCGTACGCCTTCTCGTTGGTGAGTCCGCCGCCGCCGAAGACGGCCACCGCGTCCGGCCCGTGGCGGTGCTGCACGTCCTGAACCCGGGCGGCGACGCGGCCGAGCGCCTCGTCCCAGGTGGCCGGCCGCAGTTCGCCGCCGGGCCGGTCGCGCAGCAGCGGGGTGGTGAGCCGGTCCGGGTGGTCGAGCAGGTCGGCGGCGGTCCAGCCCTTCTGGCACAGCCCGCCCCGGTTGGTGGGGAAGTCGCGTGCGGCGACCTCGACACCGCCACCGGTGGCGCGCAGCACCATGCCGCACTGCAAGGCGCAGTACGGGCAGTGCGTGGCGGCCTCGACGGGGCGTGACCCCGTTCGCGTCGCCGTGCGTGCACCGTCTGTCATGTCGGAAAAGCGTGCCGTCGGGCGGTTTCCGGTCCGGGTCTGCTCTGTTTCGGTCCTGTCACGACCGCTTCACACCGCACGTACGTGACGTCGTCCTCCGCGGGGTTTACAATGTGGGAAAGTTGTCTCAAATAACGGGAGGCTCCGATGGGCATGGCGGACGCGTTCGACGCGGTGGCCGGCAGCTACGACCAGGCCCGGCGCCGCCTGGTGCCCTGCTTCGACGCCTTCTACGGCACCGCTGTCGAGGTGGCCGCGCCGCCCCTGCGCGCCGCGCTCGCCGCCGGGCGTACCCCCGAGGTGCTGGACCTGGGCGCGGGCACCGGCCTGCTGTCCCTGCTGCTGGCCGCGGCCGTCCCCGGCATCCGCCTGACGCTCGTCGACGGCGCCCCCGGCATGCTCGCGGTGGCCGCCGGGCACCTGGAGGAACGTGGCGTGCCGCACCGCACGGTCCACGCCGACCTGGCCGCCCCGCTGCCCGCCGGCCGGTACGACGCCGTGGTGTCCGCGCTGGCCATCCACCACCTCGACGACTCCGGCAAGCGGGCGCTGTACCGGCGGGCCGCTGACGCGCTGGTCCCCGGCGGGGTGTTCGTCAACGCCGAGCAGGTGGCCGGACCGACCCCGGCGCTGGACCGCCGCTACGACGAGGTGTGGACGGCGCGGATCACCGAGTTGGGTTCCGACGCCGAGGAGATCGCCGCCGCGCGGGAGCGGATGCGGCACGACCGGCCGGCCCCGGTGGCCGAGCAGTGCCGGTGGCTGGCCGAGGCGGGACTGGTGGACGTGGACTGCTTCTTCAAGGAATGGCGCTTCGCCGTCTTCGGCGGTCAGCGGCCGGACGGATCGGCGAGGTGATTCTCGAGCCGCTCGGCGAAACGGGGTGCGCCGGCCTTCCGTAGGTGGGCGATCAGCTCGACCGCGTCCTTGTCCTCCGCGACGAGGCTGCGCCGGTAGTAGTCGATCTGCCGCGCCAGTGCCCGCAGAACCAGGGGCATCGAACGGTCGGCCACCCAGGTGAGGAACTCGTCGCCGGTGAGGACCGACAGGGATTCCCGTACGCATTCCGCAGGAAAGGCGCGCCGGTCGTCGGTCACCAGGATGTCGGCGCGGCCATGGACGGCGGCGGCCAGGACATGCCGGTCGTCCGGGTCCGGTGGGCACGGCACGTCGTTCGGCGAATAGCCGGTGACGAGGCCGTACGGAAATGCCTGGACGAAACGACGCCGCTGCCCACCGATCGCCTGCTCGGAATGCTCGGGCCGCTTGCGGCGCAGGCGGTACATCCATTCGGCCAGGACGTCCTCGCTGTACCGCAGATCGAAGACGGTGCAGTCGCCTTCGAGCGCGAGAAGGCTGATCCAGTCGCGAAGGGTCCTGGAATAGAGAACGTTCGCGTCCAGGAACACCAGTGGGGCGCTGGTGATCACAGTGGACACCCTACTCAGCGCCCCTTGGCCGGTCCGGGAACTACACGTCGTCGGTGAAGCCCAGCGCGTCGGACTCCCACATCAGGGCCTCGTACGACTTGCGTCGCTCCTCCATCTGTCGTTGCCGGAAAGCGAGGACGTCGCGGAGAAAGAGGCGCCGATGACTCCCGACCCGGTGGGACGCGATAGACCCGTTCTCCAGAAGACGGACGAGTGTGGGGCGGGACATGCCGAGCAGTTTCGCCGCCTCGGTCGTCGTCAGTTCGCGGGAGATGGCGCTGATCGCGACGCCGTCGCCGCGGGCGAGCATCGCCGAAATCTGATGGAGGACGTCGAACATCTGGGCGGGAACCTCGACCTCTTCGCCGTCCGCCGAGACGAGGCGGGCCACGCCCCCGCCTGCGGCAGGGGGGTGCCGCACGAGGAACTCCTCCATGGCGGCTGCCTTCTGGCGCTCCGCTCCCTCGGTGGGCATGACCGAGGCGGCCATGCCGGTGCTGAGGCTCATGACGGCTCCCTGTGGCAGACGTGGCTCGCGTCCCAACCGCTCGGACTGACACCATCGTCGCTTCCAAGTGCAATATCCGCAACCAGCTTCGTTTGTTTCACCTGCCGATGTCCTAATCCTCGACCGGTGGGGACGGGGATGACTACTGGTCATACCGATGGGTAGTCTTCCCGACATGACCGCCAAGGTGACGCTGTCGTTCTCCGACGAGACGATCGAGGAGGCGCGCCGCTTCGCCAAGCGGGAAGGGCTCTCCCTCTCCGCCTGGATGGACCAGGCCGCCCGGGAGAAGGCGCTGCGCGAGGTTTTCACCGCGCACGCCGACGCGGTCGGCCGGGCCGGCCTGGACCTGGAATCCGCCGCCCTGGCCGACGCCCAGGAGGCCGCGCTCGTCGACGACGCCCTGTTCGGCGGGCGTCCGCGTGCTGCGTAGGGGCGAGGTCTGGCGCATCTCCGGCGCCCGGGAACGGTTCGGCCTGGTGATCAGCTCCGACGTCTACAACGCCACGGCGGTGCCCATCGTGATCGTGGCCGAGGTGGTCGAGGAGTCGCTGCTGCGCGACTCGCCGCTCGCCGTGCCGATGGGCCCGTACGTGGTGATGCCCGACCGGATCTCCTCGC
Organism: Micromonospora sp. CPCC 205554; assembly: GCF_036902745.1. Taxonomy (NCBI): domain Bacteria; kingdom Bacillati; phylum Actinomycetota; class Actinomycetes; order Micromonosporales; family Micromonosporaceae; genus Micromonospora; species Micromonospora sp. CPCC 205554. Next base: position 214,033 of record NZ_JBAKHP010000006.1, read on the forward strand.
CGATGAAGAAGTGGTTCACCGAGTGCGTGGACGTGGCCGACACCGAGACCATGCAGCGGGTCGGCCGGGCGCTGCGGATCCTCCAGGAGCTGTGACCGTCTCACCGGCGCCGTCCGGCGGACGTGCGGTCTCCGTTGCCGGGCCGACGCGCGCGGGGCACGCCGGGGAAACCACCGGCTGAGAGCGTCCCCTCGTCATCGACGAGGAGGAGTCCGTCAGTGAGCACGCTCGTTTCCGCACCCACGCCGCCGCCGGCCACCACCGCCGGCCGGCTCACCGAATGGCGGCCGGAGGATCCGGCGTTCTGGGCGGCCGGCGGCGCCCGGGTCGCCCGGCGCAACCTGTACGTCTCGATCTTCGCCGAGCACGTCGGCTTCTCCGTGTGGAGCCTCTGGTCGGTGACGGTGCTGTTCCTGGGCCCCGAGTACGGCATCGACCCGGCGGGGAAGTTCCTGCTCACCGCCGTGCCGGCCGCGCTGGGCGCGGTGCTGCGGCTGCCGTACACGCTGGCCGTGGCCCGGTTCGGCGGCCGGAACTGGACCATCGTGAGCGCCCTGCTGCTGCTCGTACCGGCGGTGCCGATGGCCGTGCTGCTCGAGCCCGGGGTGTCGTACGCCACGCTGATGGTCCTCGCCTGCCTGTCCGGCGTCGGCGGCGGCAACTTCGCCTCGTCGATGGCGAACATCAACCTGTTCTTCCCGGAGCGGCTCAAGGGCCGGGCGCTGGGGCTCAACGCCGGCGGCGGCAACCTGGGCGTACCGGCCGTGCAACTCGTGGGGCTGGCGGTGCTGGCGACCGCCGGCGCCGCGTACCCCCGGCTCGTGCCGGCGGTCTACCTGCCGCTGATCGTGCTGGCCGCGCTGGCCGCGGCCCGCTGGCTGGACAACGTGCCGGGCGCGCGCAACGAGCCGGGCGCGCTGCGCGCGGCGGCCCGCGACCCGCACACCTGGGTGATGTCGGTGCTCTACGTGGGCACGTTCGGCTCGTTCATCGGCTTCGGGTTCGCCTTCGGCCAGGTGCTCCAGCTCCAGTTCCACGACCGGTTCCCGACGCCCGTCGACGCGGCCTGGCTGACCTTCCTCGGCCCGCTGATCGGGTCGCTGATCCGGCCGGTGGGCGGTCAGCTCGCCGACCGGCTGGGCGGGGCCCGGGTGACGTTCTGGAACTTCGTGGCGATGGCCGCCGGCGCCGGGCTGGTGCTGTACGCGGCCCGGGAGCGGTCGTTCCCGCTCTACCTGGCCGGGTTCCTGGCGCTGTTCGTCTTCTCCGGCATCGGCAACGGCTCGACGTACAAGATGATCCCGGCGATCTTCCGGGCCCGGGCCGTCACGGAGAGCGAGCTGACCGGCGACCCGGAGGCGGCGCAGCGGCGCGCCCGGCGCCTGTCCGGGGCGGTGATCGGCATCGCCGGCGCGGTCGGCGCCTCCGGCGGGGTGCTGGTGAACGTGGCGTTCCGGCAGTCGTTCCTGACCTCCGGCACCGCCGACGCCGCCTACCTGGCCTTCATCGGCTGGTACGCGCTCTGTTTCCTGGTGACCTGGGTGGTCTACCTGCGCCCCGGACCGCGTACGCTGGCCGGTGTGTGACCTGTGCCATGACGAACCCGCGGGCCACGCGCGGCGCGACCCCGTTTTGACCTGCCGCCGGGCGGCCGGGTATCGTTGCCTGCTGTTGTACGACATTCTTAGGCGTGCCGCATCAGGTACGCTTGGTCGTTCGTGCGCGCTGGTCCGGCTGGGAACTCCTGGTCACCTCGGCGCGCGACCCCAGACCGACGACGAGACAAGGTAGACCTGTGCGTACGTACAGCCCGAAGCCGGGTGAGATCGAGCGTCAGTGGCACGTCATCGACGCCTCTGATGTCGTGCTGGGCCGCCTGGCGACCCACGCCGCCACGCTCCTGCGTGGCAAGCACAAGCCGACTTTCGCGCCGCACGTCGACACGGGCGACTTCGTCGTCATCGTGAACGCGGGCAAGGTCGCGCTGACCGGCAACAAGCGCCAGACCAAGGTCGCTTACCGCCACTCCGGTTACCCGGGTGGTCTGAAGCGGGTCGGCTACGACGAGCTGCTGACCAAGCGGCCCGAGCGGACCATCGAGCTGGCCGTGAAGGGCATGCTCCCGCACAACAAGCTGGGCCGTCAGCTTCTCAAGAAGCTGAAGGTCTACGCCGGTGCCGAGCACCCGCACACCGCGCAGCAGCCGGTGCCGTTCGAGATCAAGCAGATCGCGCAGTGAGCGCGGGCGAAGGAAGCAGCATGACCGACATCACCGCCACCGAGGTCGCCCCCGAGGCCACCGAGGCGCCGGCGCCCGTCGCGCGCGCGCCCCGTGGTGACCGCCCGATCCAGACCGTGGGTCGGCGCAAGGAAGCCATCGTCCGGGTCCGGATCGTGCCGGGCACCGGCAAGATCACCTGCAACGGCCGTGACCTCGAGGCCTACTTCCCGAGCAAGGTGCACCAGCAGCTCATCAAGGACCCGCTGGTCACCGCCGAGAAGCCCGAGGCGTTCGACGTGATCGCCAACCTGCGTGGCGGCGGCACCACCGGCCAGGCCGGCGCGCTGCGGCTCGCCATCGCCCGGGCGCTGATCGTCAGCGAGCCCGACGACCGCCCGGCCCTGAAGAAGGCCGGCTTCCTGACCCGTGACGCCCGGGTCAAGGAGAGCAAGAAGTACGGCCTCAAGAAGGCCCGCAAGGCTCCCCAGTACTCGAAGCGCTGATCATCACAAGCGTCTTGTACTTCTGACGGACGGCCGGTTCGCCTCCCCTTCCGGGAGGCGGGCCGGCCGTTCCGCGTTTCTCCTCTCATCGGCAGTTCCACGGAGGTTGGCGGGTATGGGCCGGTTGTTCGGCACGGACGGCGTACGCGGGCGGGCGAACGCGGATCTCACCCCGGAGTTGGCGCTGGCGGTCGCGGTGGCCGCGGCCCACACGCTGGCCGAGACCGACAAGAGCCATCCGCCGCTCGCGGTGGTCGGCCGGGACACCCGGGCCAGCGGCGAGATGCTGGAGGCGGCGGTCGTCGCCGGGCTCACCAGCGCCGGCGCCAACGTGGTCCGGGTGGGCGTGCTGCCCACCCCGGCGGTGGCGTTCCTCACCGCCGAGATCAAGGCCGACCTGGGCGTGATGCTCTCCGCCTCGCACAACCCGATGCCGGACAACGGCATCAAGCTGTTCGCCGCCGGTGGGCACAAGCTGCCCGACGAGATCGAGATGCGGATCGAGGAGGCGGTGAAGGCCAACGCCACCACCGCCTGGGAGCGCCCGATCGGCGCCGGCGTGGGCCGGGTCAACGACCTGCTCGACGGCGCCGACCACTACGTACAGCACCTCATCGGCACCGTGCCGCACCGTCTCGACGGGATCAAGGTCGTGGTCGACTGCGCCAACGGCGCGGCGGCCGACGTCGCCCCGGTCGCCTACCGGGAGGCGGGCGCCGAGGTGATCGCCATCCACGCCGAGCCGGACGGGCTCAACATCAACGACGAGTGCGGCTCCAACCACATCGACGCGCTGCGCGCCGCCGTGGTCGAGCACGGCGCCCACCTCGGCATCGCCCACGACGGCGACGCCGACCGCTGCGTCGCGGTCACCGCCGACGGGGACGAGGTCGACGGCGACCAGGTCATGGCGATCCTCGCGCTCGCCATGCGGGACGCCGGCGAGCTGACCCAGGACACCCTGGTCGCCACCGTGATGAGCAACCTCGGTCTCCGGCTGGCCATGTCCGAGCACGGCATCCGGCTGGTCGAGACCAAGGTCGGCGACCGGTACGTGCTGGAGGAGCTGCGCGCCTCCGGCCTGGCGCTCGGCGGCGAGCAGAGCGGGCACATCGTGTTGCCCGCGTACGCCACCACCGGCGACGGCGTGCTGACCGGCCTGCACCTGATGGCGCGGATGGCCGCCACCGGCACCTCGCTGGCCGAGCTGGCCGCCGTGGTCACCAAGCTGCCCCAGGTGCTGATCAACGTGCCGGTCGGGGACCGTACCGTCGGCGCCGCCGCACCCGCCGTCCGGGCCGAGGTCGAGCGCGCGGAGGCGGAGCTGGGCGAGACCGGCCGGGTGCTGCTGCGCCCCTCCGGCACCGAGCCGCTGGTCCGGGTCATGGTCGAGGCGGCCACCGAGGACACCGCGCGCGAGGTCGCCGAGCGCATCGCCGAGCAGGTCCGTACCGCCAGCCCGGTCGCCTGAGCCGTACCGCCCGCCCGCCCGCTGGGGGATCTCCCTCCAGCGGGCGGTTCAGTTTCCGCGCAGACCGCGCAGCCGGGTCACCGCCTCGGCCAGCACCTCCGGCCGCTTGCAGAACGCGAACCGGACCAGCCGGCGGCCGGCCTCCACGTCGTCGTAGAACACCTGAGTGGGCACCGCCACCACACCGCAGCGCTCGGGCAGCGCCCGGCAGAACTCCACCCCGTCCCGGCCACCGAGCGGCGTGACGTCGGCGGTGACGAAGTAGGTGCCCTCCGGCGCGAGCACGCCGAACCCGGCGTCGGCCAGCCCGGCGGCGAGCTGGTCCCGCCGCCGTTGCATGTCGTCTCGGAACCCGGTGAAGTACGCGTCCGGCAGCCCGAGCGCCACCGCCACCGCCGGTTGCAGCGGCCCGGCGTTGACGAACGTCAGGAACTGCTTCACCCGCAGCACGGCCGCCACCAGCGGTGCCGGCCCGCTCGCCCAGCCGACCTTCCAGCCGGTGCAGGAGAACGTCTTCCCGGCCGACGAGATGCGCAGCGTCCGCTCCCGCATCCCGGGCAGCGTGGCCAGCGGTACGTGCGGCGCGGCGGCGTCGGTGAACACCAGGTGCTCGTACACCTCGTCGGTGACCGCGTACACGTCGTGTTCCCGGCACAGCCCGGCCACCACCGCCAGCTCGTCGGCGGTGAAGACCTTGCCGGTCGGGTTGTGCGGCGAGTTCAGCAGCACCATCCGGGTACGCGGCCCGAACGCGGCGCGCAGCTCGGCCGGGTCGAACGCGTACCGGCCGTCGGGGCCGGGACGCAGCGTCACCGGGCGGCGGACCGCACCGGCCAGCGCGATCGAGGCGGCGTACGAGTCGTAGTACGGCTCGAAACAGATCACCTCGTCACCCGGCTCGCAGAGCGCGAGGATGCTCGCCGCGACCGCCTCGGTGGCGCCGGCGGTCACCACGATCTCGCCGTCCGGGTCGTACTCCAGGCCCCAGAACCGGCGCTGGTGCTCGGCGACGGCGGCGCGCAGCGCGGGGATCCCCGGCCCCGGCGGGTACTGGTTGTGGCCGGTGCGCAGCGCCTCGGTCGCGGCGGCGAGCATCTCCGGCGGGCCGTCGGTGTCCGGGAAGCCCTGCCCGAGGTTGACCGCGCCGGTACGCACGGCCAGCGCGGACATCTCGGCGAAGACGGTGGTGCCGAACGGCCGCATCCGGGCCACCAGGGGATCGGTCGTCGTCACGGCGGCCAGCCTACGGCCCGCCGGCGCGGGCTCACCAGCCGAAGCAGGTCGCGCCCCATTCGCCCGAGTCCTTGGACACGACCTTGCCGTTGACGGTGATCCGGCAGGTCACCTCGCCGGACTCGACCGGGCTGGCGATGATCTGCACCCGCTCGCGGTCGTTCGCGGTGAAGCGCAGCCGCCAGGGCGTGTCCACGGCGCCGGGCTGGTGGAAGTTCGCGTCCGCGTCGTAGAACTGCACCTCCGCCTCGCCGTCGGAGGCGGTCACCTCGTACAGCACGGTGAACTTGCCGGGCCCGCCGGACGGGGTGGTGGCCGGCCTCGCCGGGGGCGCGGTCGGCTCGTCGGCCCACCCGTCGGGTTCGCCGTAGACCGGCCCGTCGTACCGCTCGCCGGAGGCCGCCCCGTCGTCCAGAGTGCTGCCGAGGAAGGACAGCCCGACGCAGCCGCAGACGATGAGCGCCAGGACGGTGACGATGCCGATCACCAGGCCGATCGCCCAGCCGCCGCCGCTGCGGCGCGGCGGCATGCCCGGATACGCGTACGGCGGCGGGTAGGGCCCGGGCGGGTAGGCGCCGGGTTGGTAGGGCCCGGGCGGGTAGGCGCCCGGTGTCCAGGCCGGCTGTGCCGGGAAATCCGGTGCGCCCGGGGTGCCGGGCTGGGACGGCCAACCGGGCGCGCCCGGCACCCCCGAGGGCTGCGGATCGCCGGGGGCCGGCGGTACGGCCGGGCGCGGCGTGGCCGGGTCGGCCGGAGCCGCCCACCCCGGTTCGCCCACCGGCAGGCCCGCGCCGCTCGGGGACGTGGCCGGGTCGGTTCCGGGCGCGCCCTCCGTGCCGGGGGCGGCCCAGGGGCTCGGCGCCGGGGACGGCGACCAGGGCGCGGGTGGCGTCCACGGCTGCGGGGCGGCCAACGGGTCCGGCGGCGTCCAGGTCGAGGGCTGCGGCGTGGCCGGCGCTGCGGTCGGGTCGCTCGGCCCGGAGGCCGGTTCGGGGGCGGGGGTCGTCTCGGACATCGGCTCAGCTCACAGGGGTACGGCGCGGACGACCGCGGAACGGTGGGCCCGGGGGACGGCGCCCGGCCTCAATGTAGGCGGTGGCGGCCAGCCGTGCGGTCCCGGCCGGCGGTCCGCGCGCCGCGTCCCGTACCGGTCCGGACGGGTGGAACGACCTGGCTGGTGCTTTGTCCGGTAATGGCAACCCCGGCGGTCGGTTCGCTCAAATTCAGTGATCGTTAACCGGCCTTCCGAGCACGCACGATGAGCGAAACTCGGTTAGGCTGCGGACCATGTGTGGAATCGTGGGTTACGCCGGTGCGCGCCCGGCGCTCGGCATCGTGCTTGACGGACTGCGGCGTCTCGAATACCGCGGCTACGACTCGGCCGGTGTCGCCGTGGTCTGCGAGGACGAGCTGCTGACCGAGAAGAAGGCCGGCAAGCTCGCGAACCTGGAGAAGGTGCTCTCCGAGCGGGCGGCGGACAACCCCGAGGACTGCGCCGCCAGCCCGATCGGCATCGGCGACGGCACCACCGGCATCGGCCACACCCGGTGGGCCACGCACGGCGGCCCGACCGACCGCAACGCCCACCCCCACCTCTCCCCGGACGGCCGCGTCGCGGTGATCCACAACGGCATCATCGAGAACTTCGCGAAGCTCCGCACCGAGCTGGAGGACGAGGGTGTCGAGTTCGCCAGCGACACCGACACCGAGTGCGCCGCGCACCTGATCGCCCGCGCGCTGGCCGACCTGCGCTCGGCCGGTGAGACCGACAGCCCGCAGCTCCTGGCCGCCGCCATGCGCGTGGTCTGCGCGCGCCTGGAGGGCGCGTTCACACTGCTCGCCGTCGACGCCGGCATCCCCGGCGCGGTGGTCGGCGCCCGGCGCAACTCGCCGCTGGTGGTCGGCCGGGGCGACGGCGAGAACTACCTGGCCAGCGACGTCGCCGCGTTCATCGAGCACACCCGGGACGCGGTCGAGCTGGGGCAGGACCAGATCGTGCTGATCACCCCGGACACCATCGACATCACCGACTTCGACGGTCAGCCGGCCAGCGGCAAGGACTTCCACATCGACTGGGACTCGTCGGCCGCCGAGAAGGGTGGCTACGACTGGTTCATGCTCAAGGAGATCGAGGAGCAGCCGCAGGCCATCGCCGACACGCTGCTCGGCCGGCTCACCGAGAGCGGCGAGATCGCCCTCGACGAGGTCCGTCTCAGCGAGCAGGACCTGCGCGACGTCGACAAGATCTTCATCGTCGCCTGCGGCACCTCCTACCACGCCGGCCTGGTCGCCAAGTACGCCATCGAGCACTGGACCCGCATCCCCTGCGAGGTGGAGCTGGCGAGCGAGTTCCGCTACCGCGACCCGGTGCTGGACCGGTCCACGCTGATCGTGGTGATCTCGCAGTCCGGCGAGACGATGGACACGCTGATGGCGCTGCGCCACGCCAAGGAGCAGAAGGCCCGCGTGCTGGCCATCTGCAACACCAACGGCTCCACCATTCCGCGCGAGTCGGACGCGGTGCTCTACACCCACGGCGGCCCGGAGATCGCCGTCGCCTCCACCAAGGCGTTCCTCACCCAGGTCGTGGCCTGCTACCTGATCGGCCTGCACCTGGCCCAGGTGCGCGGCATCAAGTTCGCCGACGAGGTGGGCGCCGTGGTGGCCCAGCTCCAAGAGATGCCCGCCAAGCTGCGCGAGCTGCTGGACCGGATCGAGCCGGTGCGCGAGCTGGGGCGTGAGCTGAAGTCCGAGCCGACAGTGCTGTTCATCGGCCGGCACGTGGGCTACCCGGTGGCGCTCGAAGGCGCGCTGAAGCTCAAGGAGCTGGCGTACATGCACGCCGAGGGCTTCGCCGCCGGCGAGTTGAAGCACGGCCCGATCTCGCTGATCGACAAGGGCACGCCGGTCATCTGCATCGTGCCCTCCCCGGTCGGCCGGGGCATGCTGCACGACAAGGTCGTCTCCAACATCCAGGAGGTACGCGCCCGGGGCGCCCGCACCATCGTGATCGCCGAGGAGGGCGACCAGGCGGTGGTCCGCTACGCCGACCACCTGATCTACGTGCCGCGTACGCCGACGCTGCTGGCGCCGCTGGTGACCACGGTGCCGTTGCAGGTGCTGGCCGCCGAGATCGCCGCCGCCCGCGGGCACGACGTCGACCAGCCCCGGAACCTGGCCAAGTCGGTCACCGTCGAGTAGCCGACCTCGTCCACGGTCCCCCCGCCCGTCCACCGGGCGGGGGGACCGCGCCGTCTCCGGTCCGCCTCTCCCGGGCGGCCGCCGGACCGCGCCGGATCGCTCGGGCGGTCGCCGGAGGGGTGCCGGCGGGTCACCGGCCCAGCACGATCCGGGCCATGCCGTCCAGGGCCGGGTTGCCCGGATCCCAGTAGCCGGTGTGGCCGTGCGGAGCGCTCGGGAAGCGCCGGCCGCCGAACCCCGGCGCGCTCGGGTCGGTGCCGAACCAGAGCCGCTCGCCGTGCGCGTCGAGCACGGCGAGCGCCGGGCCGAGCGGCGTACCCGCGAGCAGGGCGCGGCGGGCCAGCTCGTCCGGCGGGCGGGCCAGCCGGATCACGTCGTCCGGCGCGGTCGACGACCAGACCTGACCGGCGGGCATCCGCAGGTCGGCGGCGTGGTCGACGCCGACTCCGGGCGAGCCGACGAAGACCAGCGCGTCCGCGCCCAGCCCGTGGTCGCGGGCGGCGGCGCCGACCACGAGCGAGCCGTAGCTGTGCCCGAGCACCGTCTGCCGGGCCGGTGGACCCTCGTGCGCGGCCCGCAACCCCTCCTGGAACCGGTGCAGCGCCGGGCCGGCGTCCTCGGCCTGCCGGGTGCCCGCCGCCTCGGTGAGGAAGCCGGGCGCGTCGTAGTCCAGCCAGAGCACCGCCGCCGCCTCCTCACCCGGCCCGAGCGCCGCGCACCGCTGCAACACCCGGGCCGCCCGGCCCAGTTCGGCCGGCGCGTCGGCGAGATCCGAGGTCATGCCCGGGACGTAGGTGAGCACCGAGGCGGCGCGGTCCGGGTTGCCGATCGCCACCACCGCGCGACCGTCACCGGCCGGATCCAACCCCAGCAGGTACGCCCGCGGCGCCCCGCCCGCGGCCAGCCGCTCGGTGAGCCCGTCCAGCCCGCGCAGCGCCGCCTCGACAGCGGCGAGCCGGACCCGCCGGGACGCCTCCAGCGGCCCGGCCGCAAGCGGGTGCCGCAGGGCGAGCCGCCGCACGAGCAGCTGCTCCCGCCGGTCGCCGAGCAGCAGCCGGTTCGCCTGGTCCCGGGCGGCGGCCGGAAGCCCGTCGAGACGCCCGATCCGGCCCGGTTCCCGCCCCACCAGCCAGCGCCGCTCGGCCGAGCTCAGACCGGCCCACCAGCGGCTCACCTCGGCCGGCCCGGCACCGGGCCCGGGCCGCCACGCGGGCGGGACGCTGACCCAGCCGCGTACCGCGGCGGTGGTCAGTTCCGCCAGCCGGCTGGCCGCCTCCCGGTCGGCGGCTCCGGCGAGCGTCAGCGCGCCCCGGAGGCCGGCGCACGCACGGACCACTGCCGGTCCGGCCTGCGGCACCGGTCGCGCCGGATCGGGCCGGACCGCGCCGGTGCGGTCGACGAGCAGGCCACCGGACTCGGCGCGGGCCACCTCGGCGCCGAGCCTGGCCTTCGCCGCGCCCAGCCGGGCGCCGAGCTCGGCGAGCACCTGGTCGACCTCGACCAGGGCGGGAAGCACGTCGGTGAGGCCGGTTCGCAGATCCCCGATCCGCCGCTGCGCCGCCGCCGAGGCCGCGCCCGACCACCCGGGGCGGAGCGCGCCGATCCGGGTGGCGAGCGCGTCGGCGCGCTGCCGCACCGGCGTGGTGAGGCCCCGCCACGCCGCCCCGGCAGCGGACCAGGCGCCCGGGTCGGCCCGCCAGAGCTGCGCGTAGCCGACCGGCAGGTCCGCCGCGTCCGCGGGACCGCCGCTCACCGGAGCACCCCGGTGAGGCGGCGGGCGGCGCGTTCGTCGGCCGCCTCGTAGCCGTCCGCCCCGCTGCGCAGCGCCTGAGCGGTGTCGGCCACCCGGGCGCCGAGCGCGCCGGACCAGCGCCGCACCGCCGCCTCCAGGTCGGCCAGCGCGACAGCGGACTGCCAGCCGTCCGGCGCCGTCACCAGCAACGACTCCGGCGCCGCGCCCGGCCCGCGGGCCAGCCGGTACGCGTCGTCGGCCAGCTCGCGCGCCACCGTGCGCAGCACCTCAGGGTCGACGTCGAACGGTCTCTCCACCACGTGACCTCCCTCGCCCGGCGCCACCGGCCGGCTCCGGACACCGGGACGCTAGGCGGCACCCGACAGCGGTCGCCGGCCCCTGTGGACAACGTCCCGGGTTGTCCACAGGGCCGGTCCGCCAGCCGGTCCCCGGCGCGTACCGCCGGTAGGGTGAGGCCGTGATCGGGGGGCCGCGGGCGGAAGCTGAGCCGGCGCGACGAGCGGGGGGCGGGGTGGCATGAGACAGGTGTGGCGGGTCGCGGACGTTCGCGCGGCGGAAGCGGGCCTGATGGCCACCCTCCCGGCCGGCACGCTCATGCAGCGGGCCGCGGCCGGGCTGGCCCGCCGCTGCGCGTTGCTGCTGGCCGGCCGGGGCGGCGTCTACGGTGCCCGGGTGCTGGTGCTCGTCGGGTCCGGCGACAACGGCGGCGACGCCCTGCTCGCGGGCGCGCACCTGGCCCGCCGGGGCGCGGCGGTGACCGCGCTGCTCCTCACGCCGGGCCGGGCGCACGCCGAGGGCCTGGCCGCCCTGCGCGCCGCCGGCGGGCGCGTCGCCGACCGGCCGCCCGCGGTGGTCGACCTGGTGCTCGACGGCATCGTGGGCATCGGGGGCACCGGTGGGCTCCGCGAGACGGCCGAGCAGCTCGCCGCGAGCCTGACCGGGCAGCGCGGGCGCGACGGCACGCCCGCCACGGTGGTCGCTGTCGACGTGCCGAGCGGCGTCGCTGTCGACACCGGCCACGTCCCGCTCACCGACGCCGGGCGGCCCCGGGCGGTCCGCGCCGACGTGACGGTCGCCTTCGGCGCGCTCAAGCCCGCACTGGTCGTCGGCCCGGCCGCCGAGCTGGCCGGAGAGGTCGAGCTGGTCGACATCGGGCTGACGCCGTGGTTGCGCGGCACACCGGCGCTCCAGGTGATCGAGCAGACGGACGTGGCCGACTGGTGGCCGGCGCTGGGCGCGTCGTCGGAGAAGTACACCAGGGGCGTGGTGGGTGTGGCCACCGGCTCGGCCACCTACCCGGGCGCCGCCGTGCTCTCGGTCGCCGGCGCGCTCGCCGGTCCCACCGGCCTGGTCCGCTACGCCGGGAGCGCCAAGGGCGAGGTGCTGCACCAGCACCCGTCGGTGATCGCCACCGGCCGGGTCGCCGATGCCGGCCGGGTGCAGGCGTGGGTCTGCGGCTCCGGGCTCGGCACCGGCGAGGACTCCGCCGCCGAGCTGCGTGCGGTGCTCGCCGCGCCGGTGCCGGTGGTGCTCGACGCGGACGCGCTGACGCTGCTCGTCGACGGCAAGCTGGCCGACCGGCTGCGCGGCCGGGACGCGCCGATCGTGGTGACGCCGCACGACCGGGAGTACGCCCGGCTCTGCGGCGAGATGCCGGGAGAGGACCGGGTCGCCGCCGCGCTGCGGCTGGCCGCCTGGATGAACGCGGTGGTGCTGCTCAAGGGCGACCGCACGGTCGTCGGCACGCCCGACGGCCGCGCGTACGTGAACCCGACCGGCACCCCGGTGCTCGCCACCGGCGGCACCGGCGACGTGCTGGCCGGGTTGCTCGGTTCGCTGCTCGCCGCCGGGCTGGCCCCGGAGCGGGCGGCCGGTGCTGCGGCGTACCTGCACGGGCTGGCCGGCCGGGAGGCGGCGCGCGGCGGTCCGGTGACCGCGCCCGACGTGGCCGCCGCGTTGCGTCCGGTACTGGCCCGGTTGGGCTGATCCGGGCGGCGACGACCGGTGGCGACGGGCACCGCCCGCACGGCACACGGCGCTGATGATCATTGACGGAAGTAGGCTGAGGACATGTGGCAGTCGGAGGTGCGCGTCGACCTGGACGCGATCCGGGAGAACGTGACCCGGCTCAGGGCCGGCACCAGCGCCGAGCTGATGGCGGTGGTCAAGGGCGACGGGTACGGCCACGGCATGGTGCCGGCGGCCCGCGCGGCGCTCGACGCCGGGGCGGACCAGCTCGGCGTCTGCACGCTGGACGAGGCGCTGCGGCTGCGCGAGGAGGGCATCACCGCGCCGGTGCTGGCCTGGCTGCTCAGCCCCGGCCTGCCGCTGCACGACGGGATCACCGTCGGCGTCGACCTCGGCTGCGCCGGGCTCACCCAGCTCGACGAGATGATCCAGGCGAGCCGCCGGGCGGGCCGCCCGGCCCGGCTGCACCTCAAGATCGACACCGGCCTGGCCCGTGGTGGCGCCACCGTCGCCGACTGGCCGGCGCTGCTGGACGCCGCCGCGAAGGCCCAGGCCGACGGCCTGGTCGAGGTGGTCGGCGTGTGGAGCCACTTCGTGTACGCGGACTCGCCCGGCCACCCCACCACGGATCGTCAGCTCGCCGTCTTCCACGAGGGGCTGGAGATGGTGACGCGCGCCGGCCTGCGTCCGCGCTACCGGCACCTGGCCAACTCGGCCGCCACGCTGACCCGGCCGGACACCCACTTCGACCTGGTCCGACCCGGCATCGCCGTCTACGGTCTGTCGCCGGTCGCGGGCGAGCAGTTCGGCCTGCGTCCCGCCATGACCGCCCGCGCCCGGGTGATGCTCACCAAACGGGTGGCGGCCGGCACCGGCGTCTCCTACGGCCACACCTACCTCACGGAGCAGGAGGCCAACCTCGCGGTGGTGCCGCTCGGCTACGCCGACGGGGTGCCCCGGCACGCCTCCAACACCGGGCCGGTGCAGCTCGCCGGCAAGCGCCGGACCATCTCCGGGCGGGTCTGCATGGACCAGTTCGTGGTCGACTGCGGCGACGACGAGGTGACCGACGGCGACGTGGCGACGCTGTTCGGCAGCGGGGCGGACGGCGAGCCCACCGCCGACGACTGGGCCGAGGCCGTCGGCACCATCAACTACGAGATCGTGACCCGCTTCGGCGGCGTGCGCGTGCCCCGCGTCTACGACGGCGAGCGCGCATGAGTGTCCGGTTGCCGCGACCGCGTACCGCCGCCGGCAAGGTGGCCGGGCTGGTCGGCGCCGCCGTCGGCGTGGCCGCCGCCGGGCTCGCGGCGGGCGTGGTCAGCGAGCGGGTGCTGGTCCGCCGGCTCAAGAACGACCCGGCCGACCGGTACGCCGACGAGGTCTTCGGCGAGCAGCGTTACGACGAGGCGTACCGGCTGGAGATGCCGGACGGGACCGACATCCACGTGGAGGTGGTCGAGCCGGCCCGGCCGGTCGCCGGGCACCCGACGGTGGTGCTGGTGCACGGGTTCTGCCTGGACATGGGCACGTTCCACTTCCAGCGCAAGCGGCTCGCCGAGCGCGGCGACTACCGGTTGGTCGCGTACGACCAGCCGGGGCACGGCCGCTCCGGCCGGCTGGAGAGCGGCGAGTACGACCTGACCGCGCTGGGCCACACGCTGCGCCGGGTGCTCGACGAGGTGGCCCCGGACGGCCCGCTGGTGCTGGTCGGGCACTCCATGGGCGGCATGACGATCATGGCGCTGGCCGAGCTGTACCCGGAGATGTTCGGTGACCGCGTGGTCGGCACGGTGCTGATGGCCACCTCGGGCGGCCTCGCGGCGGAGACCAAGCTGGTGGCGCCCGCGCTGCTCGGCCGCGTCGGCTCGCCGGTGCTCTACATGATGAGCAACGCCACCCGGTACGGCGGCACGGTGATCGACCGGGCGCGCCGGTCGACCTCGAACGTGGCGTGGCTGCTCACCCGCAAGTACGGCTTCGGCACCTCGAAGCCCAGCCCGGCCCTGGTGTCGTACGTCGAGACGATGAACTCGCGCACCTCGGCCGACACGGTCACCCGCTACCTGCGCACGATCGCCACCCACTCCCGATTCCCGGCGCTGGCCGCGCTGGCCGGCACACCGGTGCTGGTGATCGTGGGGGACAAGGACATGATCACGCCGGTGACGCACTCCGAGGAGATCGTCCGGCGGCTGCCGCACGCCGAGTTCGTGAAGATCAACGACAGTGGGCACGTGGTGATGCTGGAGCACGCCGACGAGGTGAACGCGGCGCTGGAGAGGTTCCTGGATTCGCTATGACGGTGGTCGTGGAGCTGAAGACCGTCGACGACACCCACGAGTTCGGTCGGCGGCTGGCCGGTGTGCTGCGCGCCGGTGACCTGCTGCTGCTCAGCGGCCCGCTCGGGGCCGGCAAGACGGCGCTGACCCAGGGCATCGGCGCCGGCCTCGGCGTTCGCGGGGACATCACCTCGCCCACCTTCGTCATCGCGCGGGTGCACCGGCCGGACCCGGAGCGGGGCGGCCGGGTGACGCTCGTGCACGCCGACGCGTACCGCCTCGGTGAGGCCGCCGACCCGCGCGCGGAGATCGACGACCTCGACCTGGACGCCTCGGTGGACGAGGCGGTGACAGTGGTGGAGTGGGGCGAGGGGATGGTCGAGCAGCTGGTCGACGCGCACCTGCGGGTACGCATCGAACGCCGCGACGACGACACCCGGGCGGTCACGCTGGAACCGGTCGGCGGCGACTGGGCCGCCCGGCTGGCCACCCTCGGCTGAGCGCTGTCGTACCCGCTGCCTAGAGTCCCGGGGACGACTGCGAAAGGTTGCCGATGCCCGACGACGCCCCCGCCCTCGACCTGATGGCACTCCTGCCCGAGCCGTGGCGGGAGGCGCTCACCCCGCACCTGGACCCGGCCCGCACCGCGGCGCTGGCCGAGTTCGTCGCCCGGGAGTACGCGACCGCCACCGTCTTCCCGCCGCTGGAGGACCTCTTCTCGGCCTACCGGCTGTGCGGGCCGGCCGACACCCGGGTGCTCATCCTCGGGCAGGACCCGTACCACAAGGCGGGCCAGGCGCACGGGCTGAGCTTCAGCGTGCGCGAGGGGGTGGCGGTGCCGCCGTCGCTGCGCAACGTCTTCAAGGAACTGGGCGAGGACCTGGGCGTGCCGAAGCCGCGCAGCGGCAACCTCGACGGCTGGGCCGCGCAGGGCGTCCTGCTGCTCAACTCGGTGCTGACGGTCCGGCAGGCCACCCCCGGCTCGCACGCGAACAAGGGCTGGGAGGAGTTCACCGACGCCACCATCCGGGCGCTCGACGCGCTCGACCAGCGCGTGGTCTTCCTGCTCTGGGGCGGCTACGCACGCAAGAAGGCGGCGCTGGTGACCAACCCGCAGCACGTGGTGCTGGAGGCCGGGCACCCGAGCCCGATGAACCCGCGCGGCTTCCTCGGCAGCCGCCCGTTCAGCGCGGCCAACAAGGCGCTGGCCGACGCGGGGCTGCCCACCGTCGACTGGGAGCGCTCAGCCGGCTGACCCGTCCGGCGCCTCGCCCGCCCCGGCGAGGCGCCGGCGGTACCTGGCCAGCAGCTCGGCCGTGCGCCGGTCGGTCACCTCCACCTCCACCAGCGGCTCGACCGGGTAGGTGCGTTCACCGAGGCGGACCTCGATGGGCTCGGGCAGTTCGTCGCACATCCGGGCCCGCAGCTCGCCGTAGCGGGTCAGCCAACGGTGCTCGCCCGGCTCCTCGGGCTCCGTGTGGATGCCGCCCCACACCTGCCATCGGGCGTCCCAGCGCTGCGCGTAGATCCGATCGAGGAGCGCGCTGAACTGCGGCGAGTCCCGCCAGCGCACCGCGATCTCGACCGCGTCCACCGGCAGCGGCGCGCCCTGCAACAGGGCCGCCATGCCGCCCGACAGCACGTACGGCAGGCCGCCCAGGGCGTCCATGATCCGGTCCAGCCGGAGAACTTCGATCCGCTCGGAAAGCACCATCCCGGCCATCTCGTCCAGCGCGGCGTCCAGATGGCTGTCCAGCGGCTCGACCTCGATCCGGAGCTGCCTGCCGAGCGCGGCGAGCAGGCGTTCCGCGGTGGTCAGGCTCGGCAGCCGGTCGCCGCGTTCGATCCGGGCGATGGCGGCCTGACTGAGCCCGGACCGGGCGGCCAGCGCCTGCTGGGTGAGCCCGGCCTGTTCGCGTTCGTGGCGCAGGGTGCGGGCGATCTCCTGGACGAGGCGACTCTCCGTCATCTCGGAAGTTTGGCAACCCGTCTCCGCGCCTTATGCCTCTCAGTCATATTTATGACTGAGAGGCATATCGATTTCAGGTCATCTCTTCGACCGGGGCGCTACGCACCGTGACCGGGCGTGGCGAGGGCGTGCCCGGGGCATGCGGGGTGGACGGCTAGGCTGGCTTACCGTGCTCGTACTCGTGGTGGACTCCTCGACGCCCGCGGTGACCGCCGCCCTGGCCGAGGTCTCGGCGGACGGCGTCGCGCTCCGCGCGTCCCGGTGCACCGTCGACGCCCGCGCGCACGGCGAGCTGCTCGCGCCGCAGGTCGACGCCGTGCTGGCCGACGTCGGCGCGCGGCCCGCCGACCTGGCCGCGATCGTCGCCGGCCTCGGCCCGGGCCCGTTCACCGGGCTGCGGGTCGGGCTGGTCACCGCCGCCACCATGGGGCAGGTGCTCGGCGTGCCCACGTACGGCGTCTGCTCGCTGGACGGGCTCGGCCACCCGGCGGCCGCCGGCGAGCCGGTTCTGGCCGCGAGCGACGCGCGGCGTCGGGAGATCTACTGGGCCGTCTACGACGGCGCTGGCGAGCGCCTGGCCGGCCCGGAGGTGGCGGCCCCGGCGGTGGTCGCCGAGCGGGCGCGCGACCTGGCGGTCACCGTCGCGGTCGGCGACGGCGCGCACCGGTACGCGGACGTGCTCGGGCTGCCGGTGCGCGACGAGCCGCGCTACCCGGACCCGCTGGCGCTGGCCCGGCTCGCCGCGCCACGGATCCGCGCGGGCGCGCCCGGCGAGACGCTCACCCCGCTCTACCTGCGCCGCCCGGACGCGGTCGCGGCCACCGGCCACAAGCCGGTCCTGCCATGAGGCTGGGCCGGTTCCGCTGGTGGCACATCGACGAGGTGCTGCCCATCGAGGCGGACCTGTTCGGCGCCGAGCAGTGGTCGGCGGCGATGTTCTGGAACGAACTCGCCAACGGGCACTTCTACCTGGTCGCCACCGACGACGACGGTGCCGTGCTCGGCTACGCCGGGCTGGCCGTGTCCCCGCCCGACGAGGCGTGGGTGCAGAACGTCGCGGTCCGCCGGGACGCCCAGCGCCGCGGGATCGGCCGGCTGCTGCTGGAGGCGCTGCTCGCCGAGGCGGCCCGGCGCGGTGCCCGCAGCACGCTGCTGGAGGTCGCCGCGGACAACGCGCCGGCGCAACGGCTCTACGCCACGTACGGCTTCGAGCCGATCGGCGTACGGCGCGGCTACTACCAACCGAGCAACACCGACGCGCTGGTCATGCAGCGCAACGAGGACTGACGCGTATGGCTGACGAACCCCTGATCCTCGGCATCGAGACCTCCTGCGACGAGACCGGCGTGGGCATCGTGCGCGGGCACACGCTGCTCGCCGACGCGCTCGCCTCCAGCGTCGAGGAGCACGCCCGGTTCGGCGGCGTGGTGCCCGAGGTGGCCAGCCGCGCCCACCTGGAGGCCATCGTGCCGACCATGGACCGGGCGCTGCGCGAAGCGGGCGTCACCATCGCCGACATCGACGCCATCGCCGTGACCTCCGGACCGGGCCTGGCCGGCGCGCTGCTCGTCGGGGTCGCCGCCGCCAAGGGGTACGCGGTGGCGGCGGAGAAGCCGGTGTACGGCGTGAACCACCTCGCCGCGCACGTCGCGGTGGACACGCTCGAACACGGCCCGCTGCCCGAGCCCGCCATCGCGCTGCTGGTCTCCGGCGGGCACTCCTCGCTGCTGCGCGTCGACGACCTGGCCCGCGACGTGGTGCCGCTCGGCGCCACCATCGACGACGCGGCCGGGGAGGCGTTCGACAAGGTGGCCCGGCTGCTCGGGCTGCCGTTCCCCGGCGGACCGTACATCGACCGGGAGGCGCGGGCCGGTGACCCGGCGGCGATCGCCTTCCCGCGCGGGCTGACCGCCGCGAAGGACCTGGCCGGGCACCGGTACGACTTCTCCTTCTCCGGCCTGAAGACGGCGGTGGCCCGCTGGGTGGAGGCACGGCAGCGGGCCGGTGAGCCGGTACCGGTCGCCGACGTGGCCGCGTCCTTCCAGGAGGCGGTCTGCGACGTGCTCGTCGGCAAGGCGATCGACGCCTGCCGCACCAGCGGCATCGACACGCTGGTGATCGGCGGCGGCGTGGCGGCCAACTCCCGGCTGCGGGCGATGGCCGAACAGCGGGCCGGCAGGCACGGCATCCGGGTGCGTACGCCCCGGCCGAAGCTCTGCACGGACAACGGCGCGATGGTGGCCGCGCTCGGCTCCCACCTGGTCGCCGCGGGTGTCGCGCCGAGCCGGCTGGACCTGCCGGCCGACTCGGCGATGCCGCTGACAGTGGTCAGCGTGTGAGCGGGGAGGGGACCGAAGTGATCGTCCGCATGTGGGAGGCCAAGGCCGAGCCGTACGGCTTCGCCGACCTGATCACCTGGGTCTGCGAGACCGCGCTGCCCGAGTTCGAGCACGACCCGATGCACGTCTCCAGCGAGGTCTTCTCCTCCACCGACCACCGGCTCGTGGTCATCTCCAAGTGGCGGAACAACCCCCGGGAGCTGCCCGAGCCGCCGGTGCGCCTGATCGCCCGCCCGCCACACAGCTGGGACTTCACCCAGGTCGACCGCTGACGCGAGGGTCGTCACGACGGCCGGAATTGGTTGGCGCCCGGGTCGCCCCGGCACCTAGCGTCGGTGGGTCATGCGCTTCTCACCGGCCGGCGATCCCGGCACCCCGGACGCGCGGTCGGCCACCCGGTATCTGGTGTGGCTTGCCGGGCGGCACCCCGTCATCTTCGGCGCCGGTCTCGCGCTCGGCGTGATCTGGATGCTGGCCCAGGCGCTGGTGCCGGCCGTGCTCGGCCGCGCCGTGGAGGCCGGCCTGGCGCAACGCGACCCGGACGCGCTGGTGCGCTGGGGACTGGTCCTGCTCGGGCTGGGCCTGGTGCAGGCCGTCGCCGGGATCCTGCGTCACCGCTGCGCGGTGCACAACTGGCTCGGTGCCGCCTACCGCACCGTGCAGGTGACGGTGGACGCCACCAACCGGCTCGGCGCCGCGCTGCCCCGGCGGGTCGCGGCGGGCGAGGTGGTGAGCATCGGCACCGCCGACATCGAGCACATCGGCGGCGCCATCGACATCACCGCCCGCGGCGCCGGCTCGGTGGTCGCCATCGTCACCGTCGCGGTGATCCTGCTCAGCGCCTCCCAGCCGCTCGGCCTCGTGGTGGTGTTCGGGGTGCCGCTGCTGATGGCGCTCGTGGCGTTGCTGATCCGACCGCTGCACCGCCAGCAGGCCGCGTACCGGGACTCGACCGGCCGGCTCACCGCCCGGGCCGCGGACATCGTCTCCGGCCTGCGCGTGCTGCGCGGAGTGGGTGGCGAACCGGTGCTGTCCGAGCGCTACCGGCAACGGTCGCAGGCGCTGCGCGCGGACGGTTTGCGGGTGGCCCGGGTCGAGTCGCTGTTGCAGGCCGCGCAGATCCTGCTGCCCGGCGTCTTCGTGGTGCTGGTGACCTGGCTGGGCGCCCGGTTCGCGCTGCGCGGCGAGATCAGCGCCGGGGAACTGGTCTCGTTCTACGGCTACACCGCGTTCCTGGTCAGCCCGCTGCGCAACCTCACCGAGGCGGCCGACAAGCTGACCCGGGGACACGTCGCGGCCCGCCGGGTGGTCCGGCTGCTGCGGCTCGCGCCGGAGTTCACCGACCCGGCCACCCCGGTGGCGGTGCCGGCCGGGCCGGGCGAGCTGGCGGACGTACGCTCCGGGCTGGTGCTGCGGCCGGGCCGGCTGACCGCGCTGGCCGCCGCCACCCCGCAGGACGCCACCGAGATCGCCGACCGGCTCGGCCGGTACGCCGACGGGGACGTCACGCTGCACGGCGTACCGCTGCGGGACGTGGCGCTGGCGACGGTGCGGGAGCGGATCCTGGTGGCCGACAACGACGCGCAGCTGTTCAGCGGCGTGCTGCGCACGGAGCTGGACCCGCACGACCGGGCCGAGCCCGGCGCCGTCGAGGCGGCGCTGGCCGCGGCGAGCGCCACCGACATCGTCGAGGCGCTGCCCGGCGGCCTGGACGGCGAGGTCGCCGAACGCGGCCGGGAGTTCTCCGGCGGGCAGCGGCAACGGCTGCGGCTGGCCCGCGCGCTCGTCGCCGACCCGGAGACGTTGATCCTGGTCGAGCCGACCAGCGCGGTGGACGCGCACACCGAGGCGCGCATCGCCGAACGGCTCGGCCCGGCCCGCCGCGGCCGGACCACGCTCGTCTGCACCACGAGCCCGCTGGTGCTCGGCCACGCCGACCACGTGGTCTTCGTGGAGGACGGCAAGGTCGTCGCCGAGGGCCGGCACGAGGAACTGCTCGCCGCCGAGCCGCGCTACGCCGCCACGGTGAGCCGGGAGGAGGACCGATGAGCAACGCGCTGCCCGTCGCCGACATCGCCCAGGTCCGCCGGTACGTGCGCGAGCTGATCCGCCGTCACCCGCGCGGCCTGGCCGCCGCGCTCGGTCTGCACGCGCTCGCCGCGGGCGCCGGGCTCGTCGCCCCGCGTCTGCTCGGTGACCTGGTGGAGGGGATCTCCCAGGGCATCACCGAGACGACTGTGGACCGGGTCGTGGCGGCCATCGCCGCGTTCGTGGTGGTGCAGGCGGTGCTGGTCCGCTTCGCGCACCTGGCCTCGGCCCGGCTCGGTGAGCGGGTGCTCGCCGAGCTGCGGGAGGAGTTCGTCGACCGGGTGCTCGCGCTGCCGCTGGCCACAGTCGAGCGGGCCGGTACCGGGGACCTGCTCACCCGCACCTCGCGGGACGTCGCCGCGCTGTCCCGTACGGTCCGGTTCGCCGGGCCGGAGACGCTCATCGCGGCGCTGACGGTGCTGCTGATCCTCGGCGCTCTGGTGCTGACCGGCCCGCTGCTGGCGCTGCCCAGTCTGCTGGCGGTGCCGGTGCTGTGGGCCGGCACGCGCTGGTACCTGCGTCGCGCGCCGCAGGGCTACCTGCGGGAGAACGCCGCCTACTCGGACATCACCGACGGGATCAGCGAGACGGTCGAGGGGGCGCGGACCACCGAGGCGCTGCGCCAGGCGGCCCGCCGCCGGGCCCGCGGCGACGCGGACATCCGCCGGTCGTACGCGGCCGAGCGCTACACGCTCCACCTGCGGACCGTGTTCTGGCCGGTGGCCGAGTTCGGCTACCTGGTGCCGATGGTGGCGACCCTGCTCATCGGCGGCTGGTTCCACCTGAAGGGCTGGGCCAGCCTCGGTCAGGTCACCGCCGCCACGCTCTACGCCCAGCAGCTCACCGACCCGATCGAGCGGCTGCTCGGCTGGCTGGACGAGTTCCAGGTCGGCGGCGCCTCGCTGGCCCGGCTGCTCGGGGTGGCCGCCGAGCCGGACGAGCGCGCCAAGGCGTTCGCCACGCCGGACGAGCGCGCCGCCGCTCCGGGCAGTGCGGGCGGCGCGGGCCGGCTCGCCGCGCACGACGTCCGGTACGCGTACCGCCCGGGACACGACGTGCTGCACGGCGTGACGCTGGAACCCCGGCCGGGGGAGCGACTGGCGATGGTCGGCCCGTCCGGGGCGGGCAAGTCGACGCTGGGCCGGCTGCTGGCCGGCGTGCACGCGCCGAACGCCGGGACGGTGACAGTGGACGGACGGCCGCTGGCCGGGATGCCCCTGGCCGAGCTGCGTACCCATGTCGCGCTCGTCAGCCAGGAGCACCACGTGTTCATCGGCACGCTCGCCGACAACGTGGCGATGGTCCGGCCGGACGCCGACCCGGCGCGGGTACACGCGGCGCTGGCCGCTGTCGACGCGCTGGACTGGGCGCTGGCCCTGCCGGACGGGCTCGACACGCCGGTCGGCGCGGGCGGCCACCCGCTCACCCCGGCGCAGGCGCAGCAGCTCGCGCTGGCCCGGCTGGTGCTCGCCGACCCGCACACGCTGGTGCTGGACGAGGCCACCTCGCTGATCGACCCGCGGGCGGCCCGGGCCCTGGAACGGTCGCTGGCGGCGGTGCTTCAGGGCCGTACCGTCATCGCCATCGCGCACCGGCTGTTCTCCGCGCACGACGCGGATCGCGTGGCGGTGGTCGCCGACGGCCGGATCACCGAGCTGGGATCACACGACGAGCTGGTCGCGGCCGGTGGCTCGTACGCCGCGCTGTGGCGTTCCTGGCACGGCTGAGAACGCGCGACGGGCCCCGGCAGGAGTGCCGGGGCCCGCTCGACGGACGCGTCACGAACGGCGGGTGAGCCGCCAGGTCGCGTACCCGCCGGTGCCGAGCGCGATCAGGAACACGGCCCACACCACCCCGGTGCCGACCTGGAGCCCGCCACCGCTGCCCACGTTGGCCTGGGCTGCGGCGACGAGCGAGTCGCTCTGCGCGGGCGGCAGCGCGGCCGGCGGCAACTGCTGCCAGCGCACCAGCCCGGTGCTCTCCAGCATGGTCATGTGGTCGTTGACGAACGTGTTGGCGTCCTCGGCGAGCTTGCGCACGATCGGGTCGCGGGTGCTGGCCCGGACCGCGCCGATCACCGGGAAGATCTTGCCGTGGGCGACCCGCAGCCGGGTGACGAAGATCTGGTCGAACCGGGCGCCGGTGGCGTTCTGCATCTCGGTCAGCCACCCCTTCTGCTCGGCCGTCGGATCCGTCGGCAGGGTGGCGCCGAGCTTGTTGGCCGCCTCCACCACCAGCTGGTCCAGCTCCGCGTGCTGCTTGGCGATCTCCGCGCCGACCTCGCGTACCCGGGCGGACTGGCCCTTCTCGGCCGCCATCTGCCCGGCCGGCATCTCCCACAGCCCGGCCAGCCGTACGCCGTTGAGCAGCGTCATGTCGGCGGCGTTCATCTGCACGCCGGGGTTGGGTGCGGCCTGCGCCGTCCCGGGAATGACGCCGATCCCCGCGCCCAGCGCGGCGAGCAGCAGTACCACCCGGTGCGCCAGCTTGCGGCGTGCGGATTCCAGCGATGCCATGGTTGCGGTGCCTCCTCGGTCCGGACCGGTACGCGGGGTGTGGTGGACGGCCGCGCAAGCCGGCCGCCCGTCCGCACACTGGTACGGATCGGCGGGCCGATCAGTTCAGCGGGTCGGCGAGGAGTCGTTCGAAGGCCAGCTCGGCGGCACCGATCAGTGCCGCGTCGTCACCGAGCTTCGGGGTACGCAGCCGCACGTGCTCCAGGCATGCGGGCAGCCCGTTGGAGTTGAGCCGGCTGCGCACCTGTGCGGCGGAGGCCAGGTAGAGGTCACGCATGGTGCCGCCGAAGATGACCATCTCCGGGTTGAAGATGTTGACCAGGTTCGCGACGCCGAAGCCGAGCCAGTCGCCGGCCTGCCGTACCGCGGTCTGGGCGCGGGCGTCGCCGCGGTCGGCGGCGTCGAAGACGGCGAGCAGCGCGTCCCGGCCGCGCGCCTCGGACCGGCCCGCGGCGCGCAGCAGCCCGTGCTCGCCGATCTCGGTCTCCCAGCAGCCGCGCCGGCCGCAGTCGCAGCGCACCCCGTCGCGGACCACCACCATGTGGCCGACCTCGCCGCCGTAGCCGCCGTGCCCGGTCAGCCGCCGCCCTCCGGCGATGATGCCCGCGCCCACACCGACGTCGCCGTAGAGGTAGATGACGTTGTCGCAGCCGACCGCCGCGCCCCGGGCGTGCTCGGCGTACGCGGCCACGTCGGCCACGTTGCCCACCGTGATCGGTACGTCTATTCCCAGCTCGACGGCGAGCGCCGCCCCGATCGGCTCGTCCACCCAGCCGGTGGTCGGGCTGAGCCGGACCAGACCGTCCTCCCGGCGGACCATGCCGCACACCGCCAGCCCGGCGCCCACACAGACCGCGTCGGCCGGCACCGACTGGTGCATCTCCTTGACCGCGCCGGCGAGCAGCGGAGCGGCCTCCCCGGCGACCAGGTTGCGCGGCCGGTCCATCTCCCGGCGGTCGAGCACCTCACCGCCGAGCCCGACCCGCGCGGCCCGCAGCCGGTCCACCTCGACGCTGTACGCGTACGCGTAGACCCGCTCCGACTCGGGCCGGACGACGAGTGACGGTCGTCCGGCCCGGCCGGTCTCCTTCGGCGTCCCCTCGCTGACCAGACCGGCGCCGGCCAGGTCCGCGGTCAGCGCGCCGATGGTGCTGCGGTTGAGGCCGAGCGCGGTGGTCAGCTCGGCCCGGGTGGTGGCCCCGTGGACGTGTACATAGCGGAGCAATGCGCCCAGGTTCTGCCGACGGATCTCGTCCTGACTGGGGCCCGCGCGCATTGCCACTGCCATGGTGTTCCCGTACCCCGGGTCAGCGCGTGCCGGTGGCGGCGGCCCGCCGACGCGACAGCGCGTCGATGGTCGCCGCGGCGAGCAGCACCACGCCGGTGACCACGAACTTGACGCCCGAGCTGTATCCCATCAGTCCCATACCGTTGTCGATGACCGCCACCACTGCGCCACCGAGCACGGCGTCGAGGACCCGGCCCTTGCCGCCGAAGAGGCTGGTGCCGCCGATCACCGCCGCGCCGACGGCGTAGAGCAGTACGTTACTGCCACCGGTGTTGGGGTCGACCGAGTTGGCCCGGCTGGCGGCCACGATGCCGCCGATCGCGGCCATCGAGGAGCAGATGATGAACACGGAGACACGGATCCGGTCGACGTTGATGCCGGCCCGGCGGGCCGCCTCGGCGTTGCCGCCCACCGCGTAGATGTGCCGGCCGTAGCTGGTCCGCTGGAGCACGAACGTCCAGACGACGAGCAGGATCGCGATGATCGGCACCACGATCGGCACGCCCTTGAGCGAGACGACGAGCACGTTGCGGCTGCGTTCCAGGTTGAGCACGTAGACCGCCACGCCGAGGATCACGGCCAGGCCGGCGATCCGGCCGGCGACCACCGCGATCGGGTCGGTGAGCAGGCCGCGGGCGGCCCGGTTGCGGTGCCGCAGCAACTGCACGGCCGCGTACCCGGCGACGGCGACGACGGCGAGCGACCAGCCCAGCGCGGGGGAGAGGTTGCGGTTGGCGATCGCGACGAGCACGTCGTCCCGGACCGCGATGTTGGCGCCCTCGTCCATGAGCGTCAGCACCACGCCCTGGAAGGCCAGGAACCCGGCGAGCGTGACCACGAAGGAGGGGATGCCGACCTTGGCGACCAGCAGGCCCAGCACGGTGCCGATCACCACGCCGGTGACGACGGCGGAGAGCACCGCCACGTACCAGGGGTAGCCGAGCACGGTGACGACGTTGGCCAGGATCGCGGCGCAGACGCCGCTGGCGAAGCCGGCGGAGAGGTCGATCTCGCCGAGCAGCAGGACGAAGACCAGGCCCATGGCGATGAGCGTGACCGCCGCGCCCTGGGTGAACAGGTTCGCCAGGTTGCCGGCGGTGAAGAACGACGGGCGGGCGATCGAGAAGCCCACGGCCAGCGCCACGAGCATGACCACAGCGGGGAGCGCGCCGATGTCGCCGCCGCGTACCCGGCGCCAGTAGTTGTTCACGTGGCTGCCCAGGGTCGGTGTCGACGTGACGCCGGCCGGGCCTTCCTTCTTCACGACGGTGGCGGTCATCGGACGGCTCCTGGAGTGGTGTCGGCGGGCGCGGCGCCGTTGCCGCCCGGCTCGCCGGTGAGGCCGAGGCTGCCGGAGCGGCCGGCGGTGATCAGCTCGACCACCTGCGAGTGGGTGATGTCGGTGGTCTTCACCTGGGCGACCATCTGGCCGAGGTAGAGCGCGGCGATCCGGTCGGAGACGGCGAAGACGTCGTTCATGTTGTGCGAGATGAGCACCACGGCCAGGCCGTTGTCGGCCAGCCGGCGCACCAGCTCCAGCACCTGGGCGGTCTGCGCGACGCCGAGCGCGGCGGTCGGCTCGTCCAGGATGACCAGCTTGCTGTTCCAGAGCACGGCCTTGGCGATGGCGACGGTCTGCCGCTGGCCGCCGGAGAGGCTGGCCACGTGCTGGCGCAGCGACTTCACGGTGCGCACGCTCAGGCCGGCGAGCGTCTCGGCGGCCATCTGCTCCATGGTGGGCTCGTCGAGCACGATGCCGCTGCGCTTCTCCCGGCCGAGGAACATGTTCTGCACGATGTCGAGGTTGTCGCAGAGCGCGAGGTCCTGGTAGACGACCTCGATCCCGAGCGCGGCGGCGTCCCGGGGGCTGTTGATGGTCACCGGGCGGCCGTCGAAGACGAACTCGCCGGCGTCGGTGGGGTGGATGCCGCTGATGCACTTGACCAGGGTCGACTTGCCGGCGCCGTTGTCGCCGACGAGCGCGGTCACCTCGCCTGCGTGCGCGGCGAAGGCGACGTCACGCAGCACCTGGACGGGACCGAAGCTCTTGTCGATCCCGCGTAGCTCCAGCAGGGGGGTTGCGGACACGGGGTTCTCCTTTGGGCGGAGGGAGGTCTCGGATCCCGTCCGGCGCCGCCTGAGGCGGGTGGGTCAGCTCACGCCGGCGTCGGTGCAGAGCTTCGCGAAGGCACCGGTGCAGAGCTCTTCCTTGGTGACGTAGCCGTCGGCCACCACGTCCTTGACGTTGTCCTTGTAGATGGCCTTGGGCTCCAGCAGCACGGACGGGACGTCCCGGCCGCCCTCCGGGTCCTTGACCGTCTGGCCGGTCTCCTTCGTCTCGCCCTTGGCGAGCGCGATGGCCAGCTCGGCGGCGGCGTCCGCCTCCTTCTTGACCGCCTTGTAGACCGTCATGCACTGGTCACCGGCGAGGATGTTCTGCAGGCCCTCCTTGGTGGCGTCCTGACCGGTCACCGGAACCTTGCCGTTGAGCTTGTTCTTCTTCAGCACCGAGATGGCCGCGTTGCCGAGACCGTCGTTGGCGGCGAGCACGCCGTCGATCTTGCCGCCGGCCTTGGTCAGCTGCTGCTCGAAGATCGTGGCGGCCTGCGCGTTGTCCCAGGCCGGCACCGCGTCGTCGGCGACCTTGGTGTACTCCTTCGAGTCGAACTTCGGCTTGAGCACCGAGTCGTACCCGTTCTTGAACAGCGTGGCGTTGTTGTCGGTCGGCGAGCCGTTGAGGTACGCGATCGACGGGTTCTTGACGGCCTTGTCGGTCAGGCACTTGCTCAGGCCCTCGCCCTGGAGCTTGCCGACGGCCTCGTTGTCGAAGCTGACGTAGTACTGGGCGGAGCCGCCCAGGGTCAGCCGGTCGTAGTCGATGGTCGCGACGCCCTGCGACTTGGCCTTGTCGAGCACGGCCTTGCCGGTGCCGGAGTCCAGGTTGACGATCATCAGGACGTTGACGCCGTTGGTGATCATCTGGTCGGCGATGGTCTGGAACGCGGTCTTGTCGTTCTGCGCGTTCTGGATGTCGGACTCGACGCCGGCCGCGTCGAACGCCGCCTTGAGGTACTTGCGGTCCGCGCCCTCCCAGCGGGCGGAGGACTTGCTGTCCGGCAGGATCACGCCGATCTTCGGCTTCTTGGCGTTGGAGCCGCCGGCCTCGTCGGACGAACCGCCGTTGTCACCGCAGGCGGCCATGCTGCCGGTCGCGAGAAGACCGACGGCCGCGAAGGTGAGGAAGCCCTTGCGCATGTGCAGGGTCCTTTCGGAGGTGGGGGAGTGGTGATGTTTTGTTGTGCCCGGCAACGTATTCCCCGCTTCCCGTGCACCGCAAGACTGCCGAGGTCAGAAGTTTGTTGGCGGCGGTAACAATTCAGCAACGCGGTTGTCACCCGCGGGACACCACCCGGAGAGCGCGCTCCGGGAACGCTCCCACACGTACCGTCACGAGCCCGCTCAGGCGGCGGCGATCGATGCCGTCGTCGCCCCGGTGAGCGCCACCAGATCCGTCGGCGCGAGCTGCACCTGCAACCCCCGGCGGCCCGCCGAGACGTACACCGTCGGGTGCGCCAGCGCGGAGGAGTCGACGACAGTCGGTAGCCGCCTGCGCTGCCCGAGCGGGCTGATGCCGCCGCGCACGTATCCGGTCGCCCGCTCGGCCGTCGTCCGGTCGGCCATCGTCGCCCGCTTGCCGCCGGCCGCGGCAGCGAGCGCCTTCAGGTCCAGCTCCCCGGTCACCGGCACCACCGCCACCGTCAGCCCGCCGTCGACCTCGGTGACGAGCGACTTGAACACCCGCTCCGGCGCCACCCCGAGCGCGGTCGCGACGAGCGCGCCGTAGTTCGGCGCGTCCGGCGACACGTCGTAGGTGTGGGTGCTGTGGGCGATCTTCCGCTTGCTCAGCAACGCGATCGCCGGAGTGCCAGGGCCCGCCACGGGCTCAAGCTAACCCGCGCGCCGCGACACCGCGAGCCGGAGACGTGAGCCGGGTCAGCCGCCGGCCGGAACCGGCCGGCAGACGAGCACCGTGGGGTCGCCGGCCACCCGGGTCAGCGCCAGACCGGCCGCCTCGTCGCCGGACAGCCGCAGGTCGCGGCGCAACTTCTCCGGCTCCAGCGCCGACCCGCGCTTGCGGATCTCGACCCGGCCGACGCGCCGCTCCCGCAGCAGCGCCCGCAGCCGCTTCAGCGAGAACGGCAGCACATCGGTGATCTCCATGCAGCGGGCGAACGGGGTGGGCCGGGCCTCGTCGGCGTACAGGTAGGCGATCGACGGGTCGGCGAGCGTGGCGTCGAGGTCGGCGGCCAGCTCGGCGACCAGGTGCGCGCGTACCACCGCCGGGTCCGGGTCGTAGAGGAACCGCCGCACCGGTCCCACCGGCGCCTCCTGTGCGCCCGTGCCGGTGAGGAGCGACACCGCGTCGTCGCGCTCCCGCAGCACCGTGGCGCGGCGCGGGACCTCGGCCAGCTCGCCGCACCAGAGCGCGGCCTCGACCAGGTCGCCGTCCACGCTCACCCACTCCGCCTCGGCACCGGCCGGGATCAGCGCGTGGTCCAGCCCGGGCGCCACCTTCACCACCGTGCGCGGCTCCCGCGCGGCCAGGCCGGTGACGAAGTCCCACGGCGGCGAGTAGGCGTTCGGGTCGAAGACGCGCCGCCCGGTGCCGGCCCGCCGACGCGCCGGATCGCAGAACACCGCGTCCACCCCTGTCACGTCGAACGCCGTGGCGTCACCGCACTCGACCGTCACCAGGTCGGCGAGCCCGGCCGCCTCGGCGTTCGCGGCGGCCATCGTGGCGGTCACCGGGTCGGCCTCCACCGCGTACACCCGGATGCCGGCGCGGGCCGCGGCGAGCGCGTCGGCCCCCAGGCCGCACCCCAGGTCGGCCAGCGTGGTCACGCCCGCGGTGCGCAGCCGTGCCGCCCGCCGGTCGGCGACCGCGCGGCGGGTGGCCTGCTCCAGCCCCGCCCGGGTGAGGAACATCCCGGTCGCCGCCGTGCCGAACTTGCCGGCCGCCCGGCGGCGCAGCTCCGCCTGGGTGAGTGCCGCCGCCGCGAGCCCGCCGGGAATGCCGGCCGAGCGCAGCGCGGCCGCCGCCGCCAGCGGGTCGCCGCCGGCCACCCGCACGGCCGCGGCGAGCGCGGCCGACCCCTCGGGGGTACGCAGCGCGGCGAGCTGGTCGAGATCCACGCGCTCATTCTCCCGGCCCGGTTCCGGCGCGACACGGAGGGCGACGCGTTGGCACTCTCCTTGACGGAGTGCTAGCCGAGGAATAACCTGCGATTAGCACTCTCACCCTGAGGGTGCCAACACCCGAGCCTCGTGCCCGGGGGTTGAGCGCCAGGCGGACCGGCACCCGCGACGACGGCCCCGCCCGGTGGCATGTGGCAGATTGACGCTGGTCGGCGTGCCGGCCGGCAACGACACCAAGTACCCGGGAGGGTATGCCCGTGACTACCGCGACCAAGGTTGCGATCAAGCCGCTCGAGGACCGCATCGTGGTCCAGGCGAACGAGGCCGAGACCACCACCGCCTCGGGCATCGTGATCCCCGACACCGCCAAGGAGAAGCCGCAGGAGGGCACCGTCCTCGCTGTCGGCCCGGGCCGGATCGACGACAAGGGCAACCGCGTGCCGATCGACGTGAAGGTCGGCGACACCGTCCTCTACTCGAAGTACGGCGGCACCGAGGTCAAGTACGCCGGCGAGGAGTACCTGGTGCTCTCCGCCCGCGACGTCCTCGCGGTCATCGAGAAGTAAGCAACCGATCAGTGTCGTTGCCCCGGTCCGGCTCGCCGGGCCGGGGCAACGTCGCTTCGAAGGGATACTGATGGCGAAGATCCTCAGCTTCTCGGACGACGCCCGGCACCTGCTGGAGCACGGTGTCAACGCCCTCGCGGACGCGGTGAAGGTCACCCTCGGCCCGCGCGGGCGCAACGTCGTCCTGGACAAGAAGTTCGGTGCGCCCACGATCACCAACGACGGCGTGACCATCGCCAAGGAGATCGAGCTCACCAACCCGTACGAGAACCTCGGCGCGCAGCTGGTCAAGGAGGTGGCGACCAAGACCAACGACGTCGCCGGCGACGGGACCACCACCGCCACCGTGCTGGCCCAGGCGATGGTCCGCGAGGGCCTGCGCAACGTGGCCGCCGGTGCCAACCCGACCGGCCTGAAGCGGGGCATCGACGCGGCGGCCGCCAAGGTCTCCGAGGCGCTGCTCGGCAAGGCCGTCGAGGTCTCCGGCAAGGAGTCGATCGCGCACGTCGCGACCGTCTCCGCGCAGGACGCCGCCATCGGCGAGCTGATCGCCGAGGCCATGGAGAAGGTCGGCCGCGACGGCGTCATCACGGTCGAGGAGGGCTCCGCGCTCACCACCGAGCTGGAGGTGACCGAGGGTCTCCAGTTCGACAAGGGCTTCATCTCGCCGAACTTCGTCACCGACCTGGAGGCGCAGGAGGCGGTCCTGGAGGACCCGTACATCCTGATCACCACCCAGAAGATCTCGGCGATCGAGGAGCTGCTGCCGCTGCTGGAGAAGGTTCTCCAGAACAACAAGCCGCTGCTCATCGTCGCCGAGGACGTCGAGGGTCAGGCCCTGTCCACGCTCGTGGTCAACGCGCTGCGCAAGACCGTCAAGGTCTGCGCGGTCAAGGCCCCCGGCTTCGGCGACCGCCGCAAGGCGATGCTCCAGGACATGGCGATCCTGACCGGCGCCGAGCTGGTCGCCCCGGAGCTGGGCTACAAGCTCGA
Source organism: Micromonospora sp. CPCC 205554 (assembly GCF_036902745.1). NCBI lineage: Bacteria > Bacillati > Actinomycetota > Actinomycetes > Micromonosporales > Micromonosporaceae > Micromonospora > Micromonospora sp. CPCC 205554. Next base: position 245,620 of record NZ_JBAKHP010000006.1, read on the forward strand.
CCAGGTTGGCCTGGAGGTGCTCGGCACCGCCCGCCGCGTCGTGGTCGACAAGGAGAACACCACTGTCGTCGACGGTGGCGGGCAGTCCTCCGAGGTCGCCGACCGGGTCGCGCAGATCCGCAAGGAGATCGAGGCCTCCGACTCCGAGTGGGACCGGGAGAAGCTGGCCGAGCGGCTGGCGAAGCTCTCCGGCGGCATCGCCGTGATCAAGGTCGGCGCGGCCACCGAGGTCGAGATGAAGGAGCGCAAGCACCGCATCGAGGACGCCATCGCCGCGACCAAGGCCGCGGTCGAGGAGGGTACGGTCCCGGGTGGCGGCGCCGCCCTGGCCCAGATCCTGCCGGCGCTCGACGACGACCTGGGCTTCACCGGTGACGAGAAGGTCGGCGTCTCGATCGTGCGCAAGTCGCTCGTCGAGCCGCTGCGCTGGATCGCGCAGAACGCCGGCCACGACGGCTACGTCGTGGTGCAGAAGGTCGTCGAGCAGAAGTGGGGCAACGGCCTCGACGCCGCCGTCGGCGAGTACGTCGACCTGGCCAAGGCCGGCATCATCGACCCGGTGAAGGTGACTCGCAACGCGGTCACCAACGCCGCCTCGATCGCCGGCCTGCTGCTCACCACCGAGAGCCTGGTCGTCGAGAAGCCGGCCGAGCCGGAGCCGGCCGCCGCCGGTGGGCACGGCCACTCGCACGGTCACGGCCACCAGCACGGCCCGGGCTTCTGACCCGAGGAGTACGCCCGACGTCAGGGCACACCGCCGACCCGGTGGTGTGCCCTGACGCGCAACTGCTTACGGAACGCTGACGACATTGGCAGCCGGCCCGGCGGGTCGACCAGACTGGACGCCGTGCGCACCCTCTCCCGCCGCCGCGCGGCGACGGCCGGTCTCGTCGCGACCGTGGTGGCCCTCGGCACCGCCGAACCCGTGGCGGTCCTGACCGGTCCCCGGTCCGCTCCGCTCGTCGCCGTCGGCGGACTCGTCGTCGACCTGGTCCCCGAGCCGCTCAAGCAGTTCGCCATCGACGTCTTCGGCACGTACGACAAGATCGCCCTGCTGGTCGGGACCGCGCTGCTGCTGGCCGCGTTCGGGGCGCTGCTCGGCCTGGCGGCGGCCCGGCGGCTGGTGATCGGCCTGGCCGGCGTCGCCGCGTTCACGGTGCTCGGCGTCGCCGCCGCGCTGACCCGGTCCGGCGCGAACGCGTTCGACGCGCTGCCCTCCCTGGTCGGCGGCGGACTCGGCGCGCTGACGCTCTGGACCTTCGTCGCCGGACCGCTGAACACCGACCCGGGACGCCGGGGGCGGGCCGGGCGCGACCGGTTCGACGCCGCGCGACGCGACCGGGCCGGGACCGGACCGGCGGAACGCGACGGGGCCGACGCGGCAGACGGCGACCGGGCACCTCGCGCCGCGCCGCCGTCCGCCCCGCCCCCGGCGGTCGCCGCGCTCGCCCGGGAGGGGGAGACCCCCGGCGGCTGGGAGCCGGTCCGGCACGACGACGACGCGGAGTCGCGGCGGCGGTTCCTGCGTGGCGCCGGGCTGCTCACCGGCGCTGCGGCGGTGGCCGGGCTGGGCGGGCACTGGCTGGCCGGCCGGCGCGGCGTGTCAGCGGCCCGGGAGGCGGTGACGCTGCCCGCTCCGGCCGCGCCCGCCCCGCAGGTGCCGGCCGGAGCGGACCTGTCGCTGCCCCGGCTCGCGCCGTACGTCACGCCGAACCGGGAGTTCTACCGGATCGACACCGCGCTGGTGGTGCCGCAGGTGGACCCGGCGACCTGGCGGCTGCGCATCCACGGGCGGGTGCGCAACCCGATCGAGCTGAGCTTCGACGACCTGCTGGCCCGCCCGATGGTCGAGCGGTACGTGACGCTCGCCTGCGTGTCCAACGAGGTGGGCGGCGACCTGATCGGCAACGCCCGGTGGCTCGGCGTACCGATCAGGGAACTGCTCGACGAGGCCGGCCCCGAGGATGGCGCGGACCAGGTGGTCGGCCGCGCGGTCGACGGCTGGACCTGCGGTACGCCCACCTCGGTGCTGCGCGACGGACGGGACGCGCTGCTCGCGGTCGGCATGAACGGCGAGCCGCTGCCGATCGAACACGGCTTCCCGGTGCGGATGGTGGTGCCCGGCCTCTACGGGTACGTGTCGGCCTGCAAGTGGCTCACCGAGCTGGAGCTGACCACCTTCGCCGACTTCGACGCGTACTGGGTGCCGCGCGGCTGGTCCGCGCAGGGCCCGATCAAGACGCAGTCCCGGATCGACACGCCCCGGCCCCGCAGCCGTCCGGCCGCCGGTCCGGTGACGGTGGCCGGTGTGGCGTGGGCGCAGCATCGTGGCATCCGCCGCGTCGAGGTACGCGTCGACGGCGGCCCCTGGCAGGAGGCGACGCTCGCCCCGGCGGTGTCGGCCGACACGTGGGTGCAGTGGTCCTGGCGGTGGGACGCGACGCCGGGCGAGCACACGCTCCAGGTCCGGGCGACCGACACGACGGGCGAGACCCAGACGGAACAGCGCGCCCCGGTCGCCCCCGACGGCGCGACGGGATGGCACACGGTAATGGTCACAGTCACCTGACCCGCACCGTCGCGAGGACCCCTCTCCGTGGGAGATGGCCTGCCCGTGCCACTGCCGGATGCCTGCCGATCGGGTGCGCGCCGCTTGGCTCCGGCCTGAGTCCAGACTCCCGAGCGCTCACGAAAGAGATCTTGGTATAAAACGGCCCCTATAAGGGCCCTTTCATACCAAGATCTATGTGGTTTCCTAGCCTCCGAAACGCCGATCCTGGTATTCGAAACGGTAGGCGAGTCGCCCAGCGGCGGCCTTCGCCGCGCCGGGGTGCGGGGGCCAGCGGATGCCCCGGGCCACGACACGACGCCGCGCCCCGGAGTCCGGGGCGCGGCGTCGAGGATCGTGAACCGGGTCAGGCGACCTTGCGCTGGTCCGGCACGGCGGTGTTGTGCGGCCGGCCGAGGCGCGCCTCCAGCCGGGCGATGTCCACCCGGGTCTGCCGGCGGTCGGCCAGGTCCTCCCAGCCGAGCGCGAGCAGGCGCAGCCGCTCGGACTCGCTGAACCCGCCCCAGACGCCGTACGGCTCGCGCACGGAGAGCGCGTGCGCGGCGCACTCGGCGCGCACCGGGCAGGCGCGGCAGACCGACTTGGCGCCCATCTCGCGGCGCAGCCGGGAGGAGCCGCGCTCGCCGTCCGGGTGGAAGAACTGCGCGCTGTCGCGGCCACGGCAGGCTCCGAGCCGCTGCCAGTCCCAGAGCTCGTCGATCGGTCCAGGCAGCCTACGTACGTTCGACATCAGCACCCCTCCTCCCGCGCGGCACCGCGGAGAATGTTCGTTGCCAGCTACCGGGCGGCGGTCCGCGCGGGATGCCGGTTCCGGATGAACCCCTCGGTACCCGAGCGGTCCGCGCCTCACACATCTGTGATCGAAAACCTCGGACACTCAGCGGCATATGCCCCATCTGTCGGAAAAGTTCGGATGATTGCCCGGAACCCCCTCCCGACCCCACCTCCGCGTGGTCTGCTCTGAGTCGGAGAGGAGACCACTGTGCGTAGTGTTCTTGTGTGCGTTCGGACACCATTGGCGGCCCAGCATCTGACCTCCGCGGCGGCGCGGCTCGGGCTGTCCGGCGTCGTCCGGACGGCCGTCTCCGATCCGGAGGTGATGTTGCGGCTCGCCGAGCGTCCGGTGGACGTGGTGCTCGCCGACACCGCCCTGACCCGCCCGGACAGCGCCGGCTTCGTGCGGCGGGTGCTCGCTCGCGCCCCGCAGGCGGCGGTGCTGCTGCTCGGCGCCGAGGAGTCGGAGTCGGCGGCGGCCACCATCAGCGCCGGGGCGCGCGGACTGATCCAGAACGCCGACCACGACCTGACCAGCGCGGTCGCCAAGGCGCTGCTGCTGCTGTCCGCCCCCGGCCGGAGCAACAGGCACCGGGTGGCGGACACCGCCCGGGACGCGGCGGCGGTGGGCGGGCCGACCCGGCCGGCGGCGCCGGGGCGTACCCCGGGTGGGCCCGGCTGGCCGGCGACGGCGCCGGTGGACGCCGCGGGCCTGCCCACGGTGGTGCCCGTGCAACGGGGCGAGGACCCGGACGACCCGGCGGCGGCCGACGGCGCGGAGGCGCCCCGGCCGGGCGCGGCCCAGCGGCCGGCACGGACGCCGCGCAGCGCGATCGGGCTGACCGAGCGGGAGCTTCAGGTGCTGCTCGGCATGGCCGAGGGCAAGAGCAACGCGGAGATCGGGCGGGAGCTGTTCGTCTCCGAGGACACGGTCAAGACGCACGCCCGGCGGCTGTTCCGCAAGCTCGGCGCGCGCGACCGGGCGCACGCCGTGGCGGCCGGATTCCGGGCCGGCCTGGTCGCCTGACCCGGGCGGCTGTCACTCCGGCGCGGAGTCGTCGGTGCCCTCGGTGAGCGTGTCGTGCACGCCGTCGGCGTAGCCGCGGGCGTAGTCCCAGCTCACGTAGTGGTCCGGGTCCGGGTCGTAGGCCGGCTCGTGCACCCGGGGACGCCCCGAGTTGAGCAGGTGGCGCAGGTTGCCGCGCAGCAGGTCCCAGTCGAAGTAGTGCGGCTCGCGGCAGTCCTCGCACTCGATCACCAGGCCGCGCACGCCGATCGGCTGGAGCAACGCCTGGTAGATCTCCAGGTCGGCGAGATCCTCCAGGACGTCCTGGCGCTCGACCTCGGTCAGCGGGTCGAGCGCGTCGTCGTCGCCGGGGTCGTGCAGGCCGGCAGCCGGATCGGCCGGGTCGCCGTTGAACGGGTCGATGGGCTCGTCGTGCACCCCCTCACCGTAGACCCCGAGCCGCCGGAAAGCCCGCCCCAGCCCGTGCTGTGGCCCGGCCTACCCTCGGGCCCGCCGCTGCCCGGGCGCGGACGGGTAGGTGGGTACGATGAGGCGACGCGCCGTCATCAGGCGCCTGCCGGTGCCCCCGCGCGCCGCCTCGCTGCAGCCCGTTCGACCAGCTCAGGGGAGCAATCGTGGAGAATTCGCCCAGCACCGAGATCCCGGCCGGCACCGACGGCGGGGAGCTGGGTGGCCATCTGCCCGAGCTGCCGGCCGGTTCGGCCCGGGTGGTACCGCTCGGGCTGACCTTCGACGACGTGCTGCTCCAGCCGGGCGAGTCGGACGTCGTCCCCAGCCGCGTCAACACCCGCACCCGCCTCACCCGCAACATCGAGCTGACCGTGCCGCTGCTGTCCAGCGCGATGGACACGGTCACCGAGGGGCGGATGGCGATCGCCATGGCCCGCCAGGGCGGCATCGGCGTGCTGCACCGCAACCTCTCCGTCGAGGACCAGGCGCTCCAGGTCGACCTGGTGAAGCGCTCCGAGTCCGGCATGATCACCAACCCGGTGACCGCCAGCCCGGACGACACGCTGCGCGAGGTCGACGCGCTCTGCGGGCGCTACCGCATCTCCGGCGTGCCGGTGGTGGACGGGCAGGGCCAGCTGGTCGGCATCGTCACCAACCGCGACATGCGGTTCGTCTCCGACCCGGCCACGCCGGTACGCGAGATCATGACCCGTACCCCGCTGATCACCGCCCCGGTCGGCGTGAGCAAGGACGACGCGCTCGGCCTGCTGCGCCAGCACAAGATCGAGAAGCTGCCGATCGTGGACGCGGGCGGCAAGCTGCGCGGCCTGATCACGGTGAAGGACTTCACCAAGAGCGAGCAGTACCCGAACGCCACCAAGGACGACGCGGGCCGGCTCCGGGTCGCCGCCGCGGTCGGCGTGGGCGAGGACGGCTACAAGCGGGCCCGCGCGCTCGTCGACGCCGGCGTGGACGTCGTCATCGTGGACACCGCGCACGGCCACCAGCGCGCCGTGCTGGAGATGGTGGCCCGGCTCAAGCGGGACGTCAGCATCGACATCGTGGGCGGCAACATCGCCACGTACGCGGGCGCGAAGGCGCTCGTCGAGGCCGGCGCGGACGGCGTGAAGGTGGGCGTCGGCCCGGGCGCCATCTGCACCACCCGGATCGTCGCCGGGGTCGGCGTACCGCAGATCACCGCGATCATGGAGGCGGCCCGCGCCGCCCGCCTGGCCGGCGTGCCGGTGATCGGTGACGGCGGCATCCAGTACTCGGGTGACATCGCCAAGGCCCTGGTGGCCGGTGCCGACACGGTGATGCTCGGCAGCCTGCTGGCCGGCTGCGAGGAGAGCCCCGGCGAGCTGATCTTCATCAACGGCAAGCAGTACAAGGCGTACCGGGGGATGGGCTCGCTCGGCGCGATGCAGTCGCGCGGCCAGGGCAAGTCCTACTCCAAGGACCGCTACTTCCAGCAGGACGTGCTCGCCGAGGACAAGCTGGTCCCGGAGGGCGTCGAGGGCCAGGTGCCCTACCGGGGGCCGCTGTCCGCCGTCGCCCACCAGCTCATCGGCGGGCTGCGCGCCGCGATGGGGTACGTGGGCGCGGAGAGCATCCCGGAGCTGCACCGGCGTGGCCAGCTCATCCGGATCACCGCGGCCGGGCTCAAGGAGAGCCACCCGCACGACATCCAGATGACCGTCGAGGCGCCCAACTACCACTCCCGCTGAACCACCACCCCCAACCACCTGGAGTCCCCCATGCGTGACGTGGTCGAGATCGGGCTGGGCAAGACCGCGCAGCGCGGTTACCACCTGGACGACATCGCCATCGTGCCGAGCCGCCGCACCCGGGACGTCGACGACGTCTCCACCGCGTGGCAGCTCGACGCGTACCAGTTCGGCATCCCGTGCGTCGCGCACCCCTCGGACGCGACCATGAGCCCCGCCTCGGCGGTCCGGCTCGGCCAGCTCGGCGGCCTCGGCGTGCTCAACGTCGAGGGCCTCTGGACCCGGTACGAGAACCCCGCCAAGATCCTGGAGGAGCTGGCCGGTCTCGGCGAGGACGCGCGGGCGACCAAGCGCCTCCAGGAGGTCTACGCCGAGCCGATCCGGCCCGACCTGATCGCCGAGCGGGTACGCGAGCTGCGTGAGGGCGGCGGCACGGTGGCGGTGCGGGTCTCCCCGCAGCACACCCTGGCGCTGGCCCCGGTGATCCTCGACGCCGGCGTGGACATCCTGGTCATCCAGGGCACGCTCGTCTCGGCCGAGCACGTCTCCACCACCGACGAGCCGCTGAACCTCAAGGAGTTCATCGCCGACCTGGACCTGCCGGTCGTCGTGGGCGGCTGCACCGACTACAAGACCGCGCTGCACCTGATGCGTACCGGCGCGGCCGGCGTGATCGTGGGCATCGGCGGCGACGACTGGTCCACCACCGAGTCGGTGCTCGGCATCCGGGTGCCGATGGCCACCGCCATCGCCGACGCCGCCGCGGCCCGCCGCGACTACCTGGACGAGACCGGCGGCCGGTACGTGCACCTGATCGCCGACGGCGACATGCAGACCTCCGGCGACATCGCCAAGGCGCTCGGCTGCGGAGCGGACGCGGTGATGCTCGGCGAGCCGCTGTCGCTGTGCGAGGAGGCACCGGCCGGCGGCGCCTGGTGGCACTCGGCGGCCAGCCACCCGTCGCTGCCCCGGGGCGCGTTCGAGGTGGCCGGCGAGCCGCTCGGCTCGATGGAGAAGCTGCTGTTCGGCCCGGCCGACGAGCCGGACGGTCAGCTCAACCTCTTCGGCGGCCTGCGCCGCGCGATGGCCAAGTGCGGCTACCGCGACCTGAAGGAGTTCCAGAAGGTCGGGCTGGTACTCGACCGCTGAGCACCGCACGACGGCGCGGGCGGCGGTCCGGACGTGTTCCGGCCCCGCCCGCGCCGTCGCGCGTCTAGGCTCGCCGGGTGAGACGGGGGCGGGTCTGGGCGGCAGGGCTGGTGGCGGCGGCGCTCGCGCTGAGCGGATGCACCGGCGGCGACGAGAGCGGGTTCCGGCCCGGCGCGGCGGACGCCGGTGACCCGTACGTGCCGGGGGCCGGCAACGGCGGCTACGACGTGGGCCACTACGCGCTGGACGTGCGCTACGACCCGGCCGGCGACCGGCTCACCGGCACCGCCACGCTGACCGTCACCGCCACCCGGGCGCTGTCCCGGTTCCAGCTCGACCTGGCCGGGCTGGACGTCGAGCGGGTGCGGGTCGACGGCGAGGCGGCGAAGCACCGCCACGACGGCGCCGAGCTGATCGTCACCCCGGCGGGCGGGCTGCCGTCCGGGCGGCGGTTCACCGTCGAGGTCACGTACGGCGGGGTGCCGCAGCCGCTGCCGAACGCCGAACTGGGCGACGGCGGCTTCCACGCCACACCGGACGGTGCGATCGCGCTCGGTCAGCCGGAGTCGGCGAGCACCTGGTACCCGGTCAACGACCACCCGTCGGACAAGGCGACGTACGACCTCGCGGTCACCGTGCCGGACGGGCTCGCCGCGCTGTCCAACGGCGTGCCGGAGGGCCGGACGTCCCGCGGTGGCTGGACCACCTGGCGCTGGTCCGAGCGCGCGCCGATGGCCAGCTACCTGAGCACGCTGGTGATCGGCGACTACCGGGTCAGCAGCGGCACCCACGCCGGCAAGCCCATCGTCACCGCCGTCGCCGCGGCGCTGCCCGCGGACGGGCCGGCCGCCGCGTCGGTGGCCCGCACCGGCGAGGTCGCCGACTTCCTGGCCGGGCACTTCGGGCCGTACCCGTTCGAGGCGTACGGCGGCGTGGTGGTCGCCGACGAGCGCATCCGGTACGCGCTGGAGACGCAGAGCCGTCCGGTCTACGGGCCGGCGTTCTTCCGCGGCGACCGGCCGAACACCGAGGTGGTCGCGCACGAGCTGGCCCACCAGTGGTTCGGCGACAGCGTCTCGGTGGCCCGGTGGAGCGACATCTGGCTCAACGAGGGCTTCGCCACGTACGCCGAATGGCTCTGGGCGGAGCACGACGGCGGGCGCACAGTGGCGCAGACCGTCGCGGAACGGTACGCGGACACCGACTGGTCGAAGCCCACAGTCGACCCGGGCCGGGCCGGGATGTTCGGTGACGCGGTCTACCAGCGGGGCGCGCTCGCGGTGCACGCGCTGCGCCGCGCGGTGGGCGACGAGACGTTCCACCGCGTGCTGCGCGGCTGGCTGGCGCAGCACCGCGACGGCAACGTCACCACTGCCGATTTCGTCGGGTACGCCGAACGCACGTCGGGGCGGCCGCTGCGGGCGCTGCTGGACGCCTGGCTGGTCGGCGGTACGCCGCCGGGACTGCCGTGACGCACGCGTGACCGCCGCTGGGTAGGCTGCCGCGTCGGGGCGGCCCGTGGGCGGGGCCGCCGAACGGCCCCGGGAGGGATCGAGGCGATGACGCGGCGCGGCGCACGACGACGGATCGGGTTGCTGACCTGCGGCACGCTGCTGGTGGCCGGCTGCGGTTCGGCCGAGCCGGACCCGGGTCCGTCGTCACCGGCCGGCCCGGCGCCGGCGACCTCGCGCAGCTTCGCGCCGGGAGCGGCCGGCGCGGGCGATCCGTACTTCCCGCGCTACGGCAACGGCGGGTACGACGTCGCGCACTACACCGTCAAGGTGCGCTACGACCCGGAGACCGACAAGCTCAGCGGCACCACCACGCTACGGGCCACCGCGACCGCCGACCTGTCCGCGTTCAACCTGGACCTGGCCGGGCTGACCGTCCGGTCGGTGACGGTGGACGGCACCGCCGCCCGGCACAGCCGCACCGACGACGAGCTGGTGATCACCCCGGCGATCGGGCTGACCTCCGGCAACGGGTTCACCGCCGAGGTCCGGTACGACGGCCGGCCGGAGCCGCTGCGGAACGAGGCGCTGGGCGAGGGCGGCTGGCTGCACACGACCGACGGGGCGATCGCGCTCGGCCAGCCGGAGTCGGCGAGCACCTGGTTCCCGGTCAACGACCACCCGTCGGACAAGGCCACATACGACATGGAGATCACCGTCCCGAAGGGACTGACGGCGGTCTCCAACGGCGTGCCGAAGGGCAGGTCGACGAGCGGCGCCTGGACCACCTGGAAGTGGTCGGAGACCGCGCCGACGGCCAGTTACCTGACCACAGTGGCGATCGGGAAGTTCCGGGTCACCACCGGGGAGCACAAGGGACGGCCGGTCTACAACGCGGTCACCACGCAGGTGGCGCAGGGCGCGCCGGACCGGTCCATCGCGCGCACGCTCGAGGTCGCCGACTACCTGGAGAGCGTCTTCGGGCCGTACCCGTTCGACGCGTACGGCGGCGTGGTGATCGCCGACGAGCGGATCCGGTACGCGCTGGAGACGCAGAGCCGCCCGGTCTACTCGGCGAGCTTCTTCCGGCAGGGCGACAACACGGGTGTGGTCGCGCACGAGCTGGCCCACCAGTGGTACGGCAACAGCGTGTCGATCCAGCGCTGGCAGGACATCTGGCTCAACGAGGGGCTGGCCACGTACGCCGAGTGGCTGTGGGCCGAGCACGACGGCTCGACCACGGTGCAGCGCACGTTCGAGCAGAAGTACGCGAACGCCGGCGGGCAGGTGTGGCGTACGCCGCCGGGCAAGCCGGGCGTGGCGAACCTGTTCAGCCGCTCGGTCTACGACCGGGGCGGGATGACAGTGCACGCGCTGCGGGTGGCGGTGGGCGACACCGCGTTCTTCACCATCCTGCGCACCTGGGCGGCGGAGCGGAAGAACGGCAACGCCACCACCGCCGACTTCGTGGCGCTGGCCGAGCGGATCGCCGGCAAGAAGCTGGCGAAGGTCTTCGACCCGTGGCTGTACGGCACCGAGCGCCCGCCCGCCCCGAAGCCGCTGTAGCGCGTCAGTTCTTGACCCGCAGCGACGGGTGGGCGGCCAGGAACGCGTCGGCCCGCCCGCCGCGCAGCGCGGTGAGGAAGTCGCGGCCGAGCGGCTTGAGCTGCTCACCCCGGTAGGCGCCGCCGCTGCTCACCCCCGCGCCGGGCAGCACGACGAGCGTGAGCCGGTCGGCCGGCAGGCCACCCAGGGCGTACGCGAAGTCGATCAGCTTCCGGCCGCCACCGGCGTACACCAGGGTCTTGCCGAGTGCGGCCACCACCTGCTCGACCCGCTGCGGGTCGCGGGCGGTGCCCTGGTCGAGGATCTTGCGGGCCAGCGCCCGCAGCAGTTGCTGCTGGTGCCGCTGCCGGGTGTAGTCGCCGCCCGCGGTGTAGCGCTGCCGCGCGTAGTCGAGCGCCTGCCAGCCGGTCAGGTGCCGGGTGCCCTTCTCGTAGACCATCTGCGGCCCGACGTACCCGCCGCCGGTCAGGGTCCGCATGGTGCCGTCCGGGCGGCGGTGCCGGGAGGCGACCCGCTGGTCGACGTAGAGGTCCACCCCGCCGAGCGTGTCGACCAGCTTGTCGAAGCCGCCGAACGTGATCACCGCCCCGGCGTCGATGCGCAGCCCGGTGTAGCGGGAGACGGTGGTGCGCAGCAGTTCGTACCCCTGGGCGGTGCTGGGGTGGGCCTTGTCGCCCGGCACCCGGCTGCCGTAGCTCATCGCGTGGGTGAGCTTGGTCCGCCCGCCCGGGTAGCGGGCCTTCGGGTAGGCGGGGATGTCCACCACCAGGTCGCGGGGGAGCGAGAAGAGGTACGCCCGGTCCAGCCCGGCCGGTACGTGCAGCAGCAGCACGGCGTCGGCGTGCGGCTCCCAGCCGGGGATGCTGACCCGGGTGTCGACGCCGACGAGCAGCAGGTTGAGCGGGCCCTTCAGGTCGGCGCCGGGCGGCGGCGCCGGGCTGGCGGTGGTCGGGACGGGTGTGGGCGAGGCCGGGGGCGCTGTGGTCGGGCCGGCGACCGGGGCGGCCGGGCGGTTCGCCACCAGCCGGGTGGTCACCACCGCTCCGGTGGCCACCAGCAGCGCAGCCACCAGTGCGGCCAGGCCCAGCAGGCGTCGTCTCGTCACGTTCGTTCCTCCCCGTGGATTCGACGCGCCAGGGCGGCCCACGGGTTGCAGCGGCGGGAATCCCGGCGATCGAGCGCTCTGCATGATGTGCGAAAAAGTCTCGTTGGCGCTATAGCTACTCGTCGGTAATGATGCGTCCATGCGCTACGACGTGGTCGTCATCGGGTCCGGGTTCGGCGGCAGCGTCACCGCGCTGCGGCTGGCCGAGAAGGGTTACTCGGTCGGCGTGCTGGAGGCCGGCCGGCGCTTCGCCGACGACGAGTTCCCGCGTACGTCCTGGCGGGCGCGGCGGTTCCTCTGGGCGCCCCGGCTCGGCTGCTTCGGGCTCCAGCGGATCACGCTGCTGCGCTCGGCCGACCGCAAGGCCGGCGGCGGCGTGCTGGTGCTCTCCGGCGCCGGGGTCGGCGGCGGGTCGCTGGTCTACGCGAACACGCTCTACGAGCCGCTCGACGCGTTCTACGCCGACCCGCAGTGGCGGGACATCACCGACTGGCGTGACGAGCTGGCCCGCCACTACGACCAGGCGAAGCGGATGCTCGGCGTCACCACGTACCCGATCGACACCCGCGCGGACCAGGCCGTGCGCGCGGTCGCCGAGCGGATGGGGGTGGCGCACACCTACCACCCGACGCCGGTCGGGGTGCACATCGGGCGCCCCGGCGAGCGGGTGGCCGACCCGTACTTCGGCGGGGCCGGGCCGGACCGCACCGGGTGCAGCCACTGCGGGTCGTGCATGACCGGCTGCCGGCACGGCGCCAAGAACACGCTCGTGAAGAACTACCTCTGGCTGGCCGAGCGCCTCGGCGTGCAGGTGCACCCGCTGACCACAGTCACCGCCGTGCGCCCCGACCCGAACGGCGGCTACGCGGTGCACACCGAGCGCACCGGCGCCTGGCTGCGCAAGCGGCGCGAGGTGATCCACGCCGACCAGGTGGTCTTCGCAGCCGGTGCGCTCGGCACCCAGCGGCTGCTGCACGAGATGAAGGCGACCGGCGCGCTGCCGGCGCTCTCGCCCCGGCTGGGCGAGCTGACCCGCACCAACTCCGAGGCCATCCTCGGCGCCTCGGTGGCGCCCGGTGCGGCCCGCCGGCGCGGCCTCGACTTCACCGAGGGGGTGGCGATCACCAGCTCGTTCCACCCCGACCCGCAGACCCACATCGAGCCGGTCCGCTACGGCAAGGGCTCCAACGCGATGGGCCTGCTCCAGTCGCTGCTCGTCGACGGCGGTCCCCGCCGAGCCCGGCGCTGGCTGGGAAGCATCGTCCGGCAGCCCGCGCTGGCGGCGCGGATGCTGTCGGTACGCCGCTGGTCCGAGCGCACCGTGATCGCGCTCGTCATGCAGTCGGTCGACAACTCGCTGACCACCCGCTACCGCAAGGGCCGGCTGGTCTCCGGCCCCGGCCACGGCGCGCCCAACCCGACCTGGATCCCGGCCGGCAACACGGCGGCCCGCCTGCTCGCCGAGGAGATCGGCGGCACGCCCGGCGGGGCGGTCACCGAACCGTTCAACATCCCGGTGACCGCGCACATCCTCGGTGGCGCGGTCATCGGCGCCACCCCGGACGAGGGCGTCATCGACCCCTGGCACCGGGTGTACGGCCACCCGGGGCTGCACGTGGTGGACGGCGCGGCGGTCTCGGCGAACCTGGGCGTCAACCCGTCGCTGACCATCACCGCCCAGGCCGAGCGGGCCATGTCGTACTGGCCGAACAAGGGCGAGGCGGACCCACGTCCGGCGCTCGGGTCGGCGTACACCCGGGTCGAGCCGGTCCCGCCGCGGCGGCCGGCCGTCCCCGCGCACGCCCCCGCCGCCCTGCGCTGACCACGCCGCCGCAAGGTTCGTCCCGCCACACCGCCGGGGCGCGTCCGACCGGCCGGTGACTGTCGGTAGGCTTTGCGCACATGAGCACGCCTCGCCCCGTCCTCGTGGTGGACTTCGGAGCCCAGTACGCCCAGCTCATCGCGCGCCGTGTCCGCGAGGCGAAGGTCTACTCGGAGATCGTCCCGCATTCCATGCCGGTGTCCGAGATGCTGGCCAGGAACCCGGCCGCGATCATCCTGTCCGGTGGACCGTCCAGCGTCTACGCGCCCGGCGCGCCGCAGATCGACGCCGGGATGTTCGACGCCGGGGTGCCGGTCTTCGGCATCTGCTACGGCTTCCAGGCCATGGCCCAGGCGCTCGGCGGCACCGTCGCGCGCACCGGCAACCGCGAGTACGGCGGCACCCCGCTGCGCCCGCGCCTGACCGAGCCCGGCGTCCTGCTGCGCGACCTGCCGGCCGACCTGCCGGTCTGGATGAGCCATGGCGACTGCGTCACCGAGGCCCCGGAGGGCTTCACCGTCACCGCCGAGTCGGCGGGCGCTCCGGTCGCCGCGTTCGAGGACGTGGCCGGTCGGCGGGCCGGCGTGCAGTTCCACCCCGAGGTGGGGCACACCGCGCACGGCCAGGAGATGCTCACCCGCTTCCTGTACGACATCGCCGGCATCGAACCGACCTGGACGCCCTCGAACATCATCGACGAGCAGGTCGCCCGGATCCGCGAGCAGGTGGGCGACAAGGAGGTCATCTGCGGCCTCTCCGGCGGCGTCGACTCGGCGGTCGCCGCGGCGCTCGTGCACCGCGCCGTGGGCGACCAGCTCACCTGCGTGTTCGTGGATCACGGCCTGCTGCGGGCCGGTGAGGCCGAGCAGGTCGAGAAGGACTACGTGGCGGCGACCGGCATCAAGCTCAAGGTGGTCGACGCCCGGGAGCGGTTCCTCGGCGCGCTCGCCGGGGTGACCGACCCGGAGCAGAAGCGCAAGATCATCGGCCGGGAGTTCATCCGCGTCTTCGAGGCCGCCGCCCGGGAGATCGCCGCGCACGGCGACGTGGAATACCTGGTGCAGGGCACGCTCTATCCGGACGTGGTGGAGTCCGGCGGCGGCACCGGCACCGCCAACATCAAGAGCCACCACAACGTCGGCGGCCTGCCCGAGGACCTGAAGTTCTCCCTGGTCGAGCCGCTGCGCACGCTGTTCAAGGACGAGGTCCGCACGATCGGCCTGGAGCTGGGACTGCCCGAGGCGATGGTGTGGCGGCACCCGTTCCCCGGCCCGGGCCTGGCCATCCGGATCATCGGCGCGGTCGACGAGGAGCGCCTCGCCGTGCTCCGCAAGGCCGACCTGATCGCCCGGCAGGAGCTGACCGCGGCCGGCCTGGACCGGGGTGTCTGGCAGTTCCCGGTGGTGCTGCTGGCCGACGTGCGCAGCGTCGGGGTGCAGGGCGACGGGCGCACCTACGGTCACCCGGTGGTGCTGCGCCCGGTCTCCAGCGAGGACGCGATGACCGCCGACTGGTCCCGGCTGCCCTACGACGTGGTGGCCCGGATCTCCACCCGGATCACCAACGAGGTCGCCGAGGTCAACCGCGTGGTCCTGGACGTGACGAGCAAGCCGCCGGGCACCATCGAGTGGGAGTGACGCGGCTCAGGCCGCGGGCGGCGCTCCGGCGTCCGGCCGGGTCGCCTGTGCTCCGGCGTCCGGCCCGGCCGGCGTCTGCGTCGTAGCCGGCGGGACCGGTGCGGCCGGCGGGACCGGCGGCCACCCCGGCGCGGTGCCCGGCGGGTGCGGCCAGGCGGGCGCGCCGGCCGGCTCCTCGGGCATCAGGAACCACATGATCGGGTACGCGAGCGCGGCGAGCCCGCCGGTGAGCACCGTGGCGGTCGCGAAGACCACCCGGATCAGCGTGGGGTCGGCGGCGAAGTAGCGGCCGAGGCCGCTCGCCACACCGGCGATCATGCGGTCGCTGACCGGTCGGCGGAGCTGCTTGTACGGGGCCTGGGAGGGGTTCGGGAAGGTCATGGGTCAACGGTCCCGCGGGCTGCGGCGGCCGACCTCGGTGACCGCCCGGACACTTACCCTGACCCATCCCTGAGGCGCCAGCAAAGAGTCAGGAATCTGACTCTTTTCGATCTCGGTAACCCGGTCCGGGGAGAATTTGCTCCCGTGACCACCTCGCTGGAGCCGCTCCGCAGGATCGCGGCATACGCAGTTTGTGCTGATTCAAACGGCCGAGTGTTGCTGGTCCGCGCATCGGAGCGCTCCGGCACCCCCGGCACCTGGTCGCTCCCCGGAGGGGCGGTCGACCACGGTGAGGACCCCAAACACACGGTCGTACGGGAGACCGCGGCCGAGACCGGGCTCTCGGTGGCGGTCGCCGGCCTCCAGGACGTGCTCGCCGACATGCGGGCGCTGCCCGAGCGGCGCATCACGATCCACACCGACCGGCTGCTCTACACCGTGTCGGTCCGCGGCGGGACGCTCACCGAGCGGGTCGACCGCCCGACCGACCTGGCCCGCTGGTTCACCCTCGACGAGGCCCGGGAACTGCCGCTGCGGTCGTTCACCGCGCGTGCCCTGGGCCTGCCCACCTCCACCGACGACATCGTGCCGGAGGAGGTGCCCGAGTTCCCCTCGTTCTACGCCGTCCCCGGCCCGGACGGCCTGCACCGGGCGCAGCGCTTCGCCGCGTACGCGGTGGTGACCGACCCGGAGGAGCGCGTGCTGCTGACCCGGGTCTCCGACGGCTACCCGGGCGCCGGCTGCTGGCACCTGCCCGGCGGCGGCACCGACTACGGCGAGCAGCCGGGCGCGGCGCTGATCCGGGAGCTGGTCGAGGAGACCGGGCAGACCGGCCGCCTCGTCGAGCTGCTCGGGGTGGCCAGCCACCGGGACGCCGCCTCGCTCGGCCCGGAGGGCTACCCGATCGACTGGCACGGCGTACGCGCCTTCTACCGGGTGGTGGTCGACCAGCCGGCGCCGCCCACCGTGGCCGACGTCGGCGGCTCCACCTGCGAGGCCCGCTGGTTCCGCCGCGAGGAACTCGGCGCCCTCCCCACCGACCGCCTCACCGAGGTGACAGCCGAAGCAGTCCAGGCCGCCCACCTCCTCTGACCCACCCCACCCCGGTTCGCCCACCCCGGCACCCCACCCCGGCGATCATGAAGTCGACGGCGCGAAATGTCCGCCTCGGTACCGCTAACCTCATGATCGACGGAGTGGGGCTCGGGGAGTGCGCGGGGGCGCGGGCGGGGGAGGGTGCTGTGGAGCAGCTGCGGCGGGTCGGGGCCTACGGGGTGCTGCGGGACTCCGAGGGGCGGGTGTTGCTGGCGCGTGGCTCGGCGAAGTGCCCGTACCCGGGGGTGTGGCAGTTGCCGGGCGGCGGCGTCGAGCACGCGGAGCACCCGGCCGACACCGTGGTGCGCGAGTTCGCCGAGGAAACCGGCCTGACCGTCGCGCCCGGCGCGATCCGGGCCGCGGTGGCCGACGTGGCCCCGTACGCCGACCTGGGGATCGCGCTGCACACCGACCGGCTGATCTTCGACATGGAGGCGCGCGGCGGGCGGCTGCGGCCCGAACCGGCCGGTGGCACCGACGAGGTGGGCTGGTTCACCCCGGAGGAGACCGCCGCCCTCCCGCTGATGCCCTTCACCGCCGAGCTGCTCGGCCTGCCGGTGACCCCGCTGCCGGCCGATCTGCCCCGGGCGCTGCCCGCCGAGCCGGCCGGACCGGCCGTCGACCGCCGGCAGCGCTTCGCCGCGTACGGGCTGGTCACCGATCCCGCCGGCCGGGTGCTGCTCACGATGATCGCCGACGGTTATCCGGGTGCGGGCCGGTGGCACCTGCCCGGGGGCGGCACCGACCACGGCGAGCAGCCCGCCGCCGGGCTGCTGCGTGAGCTGGTCGAGGAGGCCGGGCAGCTGGGCCGGGTGGTCGACCTGATCGCCGTGGACAACCTGCACAACCCGGCCGCGCTCGGCCCGGAGGGCCGCCCGCTGGACTGGCACGGCGTCCGGGTGGTCTACCGGGTACGCGTGGACGCGCCGACCGACGCGGTGGTGACCGAGCTGGCCGGCGGCTCGACCGCGCGGGCCGCCTGGTTCGCCCCGGACCAGGTCACCGGTCTGTCGATGACCGACGTGGCGGCCCGGGCCACCGGGCAGCGGGTGACCTGAATCGCTCGCCGAGCCGCCCTGGGTGGCCTCCGGTACAGTCGGAAGTACGGCTGACCGACAAAAACGGGCGTTGAGGCCCGAGATGGGAATGAGTGGGCGGTTCGCGCGGTTAAGGGAGATATAAG
Organism: Micromonospora sp. CPCC 205554; assembly: GCF_036902745.1. Taxonomy (NCBI): domain Bacteria; kingdom Bacillati; phylum Actinomycetota; class Actinomycetes; order Micromonosporales; family Micromonosporaceae; genus Micromonospora; species Micromonospora sp. CPCC 205554. The sequence goes on from NZ_JBAKHP010000006.1 coordinate 263,556, forward strand.
TACCGCCGGTAGCTATCGCCAAGCCCCTGTCCCCTGTGCAATGGTGTACTCCGCAAAAGGGCTGCCGGACCCGAAAGGTCCGGCACGAGACAGCCGGACACCCGCCCCGCAGTGGGCGGCCAGCCGATCCGGTGATGGAGGAAACGTGCCGAGAGCCCCATGGCGCCGGCGTCGTACGACTGACAGTCCGCGCCCCGCAGGGCGTCGCTGGGCGGGCAGGTTGCGCCGCAGCAGTACGTTCGCCCGCCAGGTGCTGCTGGTCCGGGTGGGCCGCCGCGACGGCGCAGCCGTCTCGGGGACCGACCTGGTCACCCCCGACCACCGTTACGCCGACCGCCAGCGCCTCCGCTACGGCCGGCTCGACACCGACATCGAGGTGGTACGCCCGATCAGCCCGGCGCTCGCGCCGGCCGCCCCGGTCGACGACGAGTCGCCGGCGATGTCGATCCCGCTCCTGCCGGGTGAGCGCACCACCGCCCGCCGGGCCAAGTTCGCGCTCGTCAACGCGTGCACGCTGAGCAGCCTCATGCTCGGCATGCTGGCCATCTTCCTGGCCATGCGCGGCGACGTGCAGATCGCCGCGATCTGCCTGATCGCGTGCGTCGCGTTCGACGGCCTCGACGGCGCGCTGGCCCGCAAGCTCGGTGTGGCCAGCCCGTTCGGCGCGCAGATGGACTCGCTCGCCGACATGTGCTCCTTCGGCCTCGCCGCGCCGGTCGTGGTCTACGCCTCGCTGGCCGGTTCGGCGCCCCCGGCGGCCGCCGCGGTCTCCTGCGCGCTCGTCGCCGCCTGCGCCGCGATCCGGCTCGCCCGGTTCAACGTCTCGCCGAAGGACGGCCGCTTCTTCTGCGGCGTGCCGACCACCATGGCGGCGGCCGTGCTGGCCCTGACCGTGGCCATCGGCGTGCCGGTCCCGGGCCTGGTCATGGTGGCCGGCGTGGCGCTGCTCGCCTTCGCCATGGTGTCCAGCTTCCCGTACGCCAAGCTCGCCCGGCTGCTGAAGCTGCCGCCGTGGCTCTGGCTGGCTCCGGTGGTGGGCGCGCTCGTCGACATCCGGCTCACCTTCGCCCTCGTGGTGGTGGGTTACCTGGTCAGCGGGCCGCTGCTCTGGCTGCACCAGCGCCGTACCGCCTGACCCGAGAACGACGGAAGGGGCGCCGCGAGAGCGGCGCCCCTTCTTCGTGTCCGGCGCTCAGCGCCAGCGGGCGATCACCGTCGCGCCGCCGACCACCTTGTCGCCCGGACCGACGAGCGGGTCCGCGGCGTCGGCCGGCAGGTAGACGTCGGTACGCGAGCCGAACCGGATCAGGCCGAAGCGCTCGCCCCGGGCCAGCAGCGAACCGACGGGCGCCCGCTGCACGATCCGGCGGGCGATCAGCCCGGTGCGCTGCGCCACCACCACGGTGCCGTGGTCGGTGTCCAGCACCGTGTACGCCGCCACGTTGTGCTCGGCGTCCGGCTTCATGGCGTTGACGAACCCGCCGTCGGCGACGAAGTAGTCGACCACCTTGCCGGCCACCGGGGCGCGGTTGACGTGCACGTCCAGCACCGACAGGAAGACCGCGATCCGCAGCCACTCGCCGTCACCGAAGCGCTCGTCCTGAAGGCGCTGTACGGACAGCACCTGACCGTCCGCCGAGGCGACCACAGCCGACGGGTCCTCCGGCACGTCCCGCTCCGGGTCGCGGAAGAACGCGGCCACCGGCGCGGCGGCCAGCGCCGGCAGCAGCCAGAGCTTCGACTTCGGCCGCGCGGCCCGGGCCAGCGCGGCCAGGCCGAGCGTGATGCCCGCCGCGGCCACCCCGTTCGAGTCGATGTGCATGCCCCGGGTCAGCGGCACGCTCGACGGCCGGTACGCCGGGGACAGCGAGGCCGCGAGCGCGACCGGCGCCGGGGTGAACCGCAGGTGGTGCACGCGTACCGGCGGGGTGTTGCGCAGCACCAGGTCGGTACGCACGCCGTGCAGCACGCCCTGCCGGTCCAGCTCGCCGTCGGCGCCCTCGGTGCGGAACAGCGGCGCGGCGACGCTCAGCACCGCGCCCTCGGCGAGGTACTTCGCCAGCCCGTCGACTGCGGCGCGGGCCTCGTCCGCGGTGCCGGTGAACGGCTCGGCGACGACCACCACCGCGGCGGCGTCCGCCTCGGCGAGGGTGTCGACCACGCGTACCCGGTCGGCGACCCAGCGGCCCTGCGCGGTGACGTGTTCGCGCAGCGCGGCCGCCGCGGCGCCCTCCGCCGGCACCACGGTGAGCCGGTCGCCGGGGAGCAGCGCCTCGATCGCGGCGGCCAGCACCGCGGACTCCGGGGTCGCGCCGACCAGCAGGCCGGCCTTCGGGTCGTTGCGCCGGGCGAACTCGCTGACGAGCGTGCGGGCGGCGCGCTCGCCGATGCGGACCGCACCGGAGGGACCGGTGACGCGCACGGCGGGGGACTGGGTCATGTCGGACGGGCTCCTGACGAGATAGCGAACGGACGCCGGCGGCTCCGGCGACCCGACCGGCGGCTCCGGCGTGTCGGGGGCGTGGGCCGGCCGGCGGAGGCGAGATCTCCGCCGACCAGCATAGGCCGCGTCCGAAGGGCGCCGCAGTGGCGCGGTCAGGCCGGATCCCCCGGTGTACGGCGGTGCGGAGCCGCCTCGCCGGACGGTGGATCGAGCGGCGGCAGTTCCCGGGTGGCCGGTTCCGAGGAGTCGGTGGTGGCCTCGGTGGCCCGCTCGTCGGCGCTGTCGGACCTCTCCGCGCCACCGGCCGTCTCCGCGCCACCGGGCGTCTCCGGGCCGGTGGCGGGGGAGCCGTACGGTGCCGAGACCGTGACCTCCGGCTGGGACTGCGGCGCGGGCTGCTCCGGTGCGCGGCCCGAGCGCAGCGCGCCGATCAGTCCGAGAAGTCCGATCAGCACCAGCCCGCCGGCCAGGAACCAGCCGACCGGGGGTACGGAGAGGCCGAGGATCCGGGCCAGCAGCCACCAGACGGACAGGCCAAGGAAGACGAGTCCGAAAGCGAACGACACGATGTCGGTACGGTGTGCCTTCACCGGGTCACCTCCAGCTTGCCGGCGTTCACGTGGACGTAGAGACGTAGCTTGCCGCCACCGGGACCGTCGGCGCCCGCGTCGGTGGTCTCCCACTGACGACCGCCGAGCCCGCCGCTGCGCCGGCCGAAGACGGTGGCGTCGCCGGCGTTCACGTCGGCCACCGTGGTCACGTCGACGTTCGGCGGTACGACCACAGTCGCGTTGCCGAGGTTCACGTCGACAGTCACCTGGACGTCCTGCTTGTCGAAGTCGATCCCGCGCAGGTCGAGCGTCGCGTCACCGAGGTTGTTCTCGTACCGGGCAGCCAGGTCGCGCAAGTCGGTCGGTGCCCAGGTGACGTTGCCGTCGATGCCGCGTACCCGGTCGTAGGACTCGGCGACCGTGGCGATGCCGAGCGCCGCTGCTGTCACCAGGCCCAGGGCGATCAGCCAGCGCGCCCGGCCGAACCAGGTGCCGACGAGCAGACCGAGGCCGATGGTCGCGAGCACCGCGGCGAAGTAGCCGGCGGCGCCGACCGGGAAGACGTCGAGCAGGTCGAGCATGGCCACCACGCCGAGCGCCAGGAAGATCAGCGAGAACGTGATCGCGCCGAGCGGCGAGCGCTCCTTGGGCCGCTTCGGCGGTCGCGGCGGCCGGACCGGTGGCGGGACGGGCGGCGATCCGGCGTAGGGCCCGTGCGGGGCGAACGGCGGCCGGTAACCGCCGGGCGGCAGCGGTGCGCCCACCGGCGCGGGCGGCGGCACGGCGGCCGGCTCGTCCAGCCGGGTACCCGTGTCCCGGGCGCCCGGCCAGGCCGGGTTCGCGCCGTAGGCCGGCCAGGTGGTGGTGTCGGCGACGGGGCCGGTCACCTGCTGCATCGCGACCGTCGTCGGCTCGGACGGGCCCGGCCGGGTGCCGGCCGCGGCGGGCCAGCCCGGCGCGGGCAGCGTCGGGTAGCCGGTGGCGGTCCCGGGGTGGCCCGGCTCGCGCTCCGCGTCGGACGTCGCCGGTCGCCCCGGCTCGGACGGCGGCGCCGGCGGGTAGCCCGGCTCCGACGCGGAGGCCGGCGGGTAGCCGGGCTCGGCGGGCAGGCCGCCGGACGGCGCCGCCCCGGGGTGTACCGGTCCGGCGGGAGCGCCGGTCCACTGTGCCGCGGGGGGAGCCGCGGTCCACGTACCCGGCGCCGGGGCCGGCGGCGCGGGCCAGGCCACCGGTGGCACCGGACCCGGCGGTGAACCGTGCGGCGGCGCCGGCTGAGCCGGCCGCTGCGCCGGGCCGCGCTGCTCGCGGTTGAGCAGGAGCGCGCCGCCGATCAGGATCACCGCGCCGAGCAGGATCGCCCGGAACCCGTCGGTGACGACGTAGGCGAAGCCGAGCGCCACCACGATGCCGAGCACGATCACCGTGATCGGGGACATGCTGGACCGGCCCCGGCCGAGCATGGCCTCCACCGGCGAGGCGGTGTCGCCCTCACCCGGGATGATCAGCCAGCCGGCGACGTACACGATGATCCCGATGCCGCCGAAGAAGCCGAGCACGGCCAGCAGCACGCGCCACAGCACCGGGTCGGTGTTCGTGGCCCGGCCGATGGCGGCGCACACCCCGGCCAGGTAGCGGCCCTCGCGGGGGCGCACCAGGCCGTACCGGGTGGTGAAGCCGGCGGCGCCGGGCGGCGGGGCGTACCCACCGGGTGGCGGACCGCCGAACGGCGTGCCGCCGCCGGGCGGCGGGGTCGCCTGGTCGGTGGTGGGCGCCGTTCCCGGCGGGGGCGGCGGCGGGGCGTCCTGTGCTGCCGCCCAGGGGCGGGGCGGACCGGCAGCGTCCTCGTTCATGCCTTCGATACTGCTGCCCCGGCCGCCCGAGCAGCCTCCGGACCCGACCCTGACCCCACCCTGAGATCCGCCGCCGGTGAAACTCCGGGGCGTCCCCGTGGTCCCGGGCGTCGTGGCCGTGTGACGATCTGAGCGTCGGCGCCGCCGGCGCGTCCGCCTCGACCTGGGAGCCTCCGATCAGCAGCACCCCCGCCCCGCACGCCCCGCGCCTCTACCGGGCCACCGACCACCGGCTGGCCGCCGGGGTGGCCGCGGGCATCGCCGAGCACCTGGGCATCCCGGTGCTGCGGGTACGCGTGGCGTTCATGGTGCTGCTCGGGCTGAGCGGGCTCGGGCTGCTGCTCTACGCCGCCTTCTGGGCGGTGGTCCCGCCCCGGCCCGGCGACACCGCCGTCCCGCCCCGCCGCGACCTCGCCCAGCTGCTGCCGTTCGTGGTGATCGGGCTCGGCGTGCTGCTGCTCCAGGTGGTCGCGTTCAACTCGGTGGGCGCGGCCGGCACGGCCGGCTGGCTGGTGGCGATCATCGCGGTCGGCGCGGGCGTCATCTGGCACCAGTCCGCCCCGGAGCGCCGCCGGCAGTGGGGCGACTCGGCGGTGCCCTGGCTCGGCGCGGTGGTGGAGGAGAGCGACAGGCGCGCGTTCGTGCTGCGCTTCATCGGCGGCGGCGTGCTCGTCGCGGTCGGCATCATCGGCGTGGCGGCCGTCTACTCGCCGGCGCAGAACTTCGACGCGGTGCTCAACGGCGTGATCTTCGCGCTGGTCGGGCTGGCCGGCGTGGGTGTGGTCACCGGCCCGGTGCTCTGGCGCACCTGGAACCAGCTCCGCTCCGAACGGGAGGGCCGCATCCGGGAGCAGGAGCGCGCCGAACTGGCCGCGATGGTGCACGACCAGGTGCTGCACACGCTGGCCCTGATCCAGCGCAACGCCACCGACGTCAAGACGGTGCAGCGGCTGGCCCGCGGCCAGGAGCGCTCGCTGCGCAACTGGCTCTACAAGCCGGCCGCCTCGCCCACCGAGCGCTTCGCGGCCGCCCTGGAGCAGGCCGCCGCCGAGGTGGAGGACACGTTCGCCATCACTGTCGAGGTGGTGGTGGTCGGCGACCGGGAGACCGACGAGCGGGTGGGCGCCATCGTGGCCGCCGCCCGGGAGGCCCTGGTCAACGCGGCCCGGCACGCCGGTGTGCAGACCGTGTCGCTGTACGCCGAGGTGGAGCCGGAGCAGGTGAGCGTGTTCGTCCGGGACCGGGGCAAGGGCTTCGACCCGGATACGGTGGAGAATCACCGGCACGGCGTCCGGGGCTCGATCATCGGACGGATGAAGCGGCACGGCGGCCGGGCGGAGATCCGGTCCGAGCCGGGGGAAGGGACCGAGGTCCGGCTGATCCTGCCGATCAGCGGCTCCGGCTCCACGGCGGAAAGGGACAAGTGACATGTCCGAGCAGGAACCGGTCGAGGGTACGGCGCCGCGCGGGCCGCTGCGGGTGTTCCTCGTCGACGACCACGCGATGTTCCGGGCCGGCGTCCGCGCCGAGCTGGGGGCGCGGGTGGAGGTGGTCGGCGAGGCCAGCTCGGTGGCCGAGGCGGTGACCCGGATCGCGGCCACCGCGCCGGACGTGGTGCTGCTCGACGTGCACATGCCCGACGGCGGCGGCCGCGCGGTGCTGGAGGCGATGCGGCGTACCCACCCGCAGGTGCGGTTCCTGGCGCTGAGCGTGTCCGACGCGGCCGAGGACGTGATCGGCCTGATCCGCGCCGGTGCGCGGGGGTACGTCACGAAGACGATCTCGCCGGAGGAGCTGACCGACGCGATCCGGCGGGTGGCCGACGGCGACGCCGTGTTCAGCCCGCGGCTGGCCGGGTTCGTGCTCGACGCGTTCGCGTCCCGGCCGGACGCGCCGGTGGCCGATCCCGAGCTGGACCAGCTCACCAACCGCGAGCGCGAGGTGCTGCGGCTGCTCGCCCGGGGGTACGCGTACAAGGAGATCGCCAAGGAGCTGTACATCTCGATCAAGACGGTCGAGACGCACGTCTCCAACGTGTTGCGCAAGCTCCAGATGTCGAACCGGTACGAGCTGTCCCGCTGGGCCGCCGACCGCCGGCTGGTCTGAGGAATCCCACGTCCGCCGGGGGCGGGGCCTCGGCGGCCTCGTACCCCCGGGTGCCGCTGTCGCCCGCTCAGTCGGCATGGCATCATCCGGACGGACAGAAAACGCGACAGTCGCCTGCCCATGGGAGGCGCGGAGGCCGGCGCGGTGAACGTCACAACCTCCCCGGCGCAGGGATGCTTGTCGACCCTTCTATGCCCGTCTTGCCTGTTCAGGGCCCTATCGTCCGTACGCTTTGTGATCTTTTCTCAAGTATCGGCAACGTGGCGACCAACTAACGGCTTGATAACGGCACCTTCACGGAAAGGGCCGGTTGGTGTCACAGTGGCAGCACCTCACCCCCCGGTGTGAGGCATCTCGACGGGCCTGCCGACCACGTGACGCCGCCATCAGCGCCGCTACGTGGCCGACGGCCCTGCGCGATGTCTCGTCCAGGGTGTGGCGCCCGGCGGATCGGTACCCCTGGGGTGTCCCGAATTCCTCTGCGGTAAACCGGCGTCCTGCGGTTCGGGTCGCCGGTGGTGTCACCCCCAAAGACGTGCGTGAAACTCACGACGGAACCAGGTTAGAAAGAGGAGGCCCCTCGGAATGAGAGTCTCGAAGCGGGCGAGCGGCGCGCTCGCGGTGGGCGCGGCATTCGCGCTCGTCGCGTCCGGCTGCTCCAGCGGGAACAACGACGGTGGCGACGCCGGCGCCAGCAAGGACGGCGCCATCGTCATCGACGGCACCCAGCCGGAGAACCCCCTGGTTCCGGCGAACACCACCGAGACCGGTGGCGGCAAGATCATCGACTGGGTGTGGAGCGGCCTGGTCGAGTACCCCAACAACGGTGGGGCGCCGCAGAACCTGCTCGCCGAGTCGATCGACACGAGCGACTCGAAGGTCTTCAAGATCAAGATCAAGCAGAACACCAAGTTCCACGACGGCACCACCGTCAAGGCCGAGAGCTTCGTCAAGGCCTGGAACTGGGCTGCCTACGGCCCGAACGGCGCGCAGAACGCCTCCTTCTTCTCCGACATCCAGGGCTTCGACGAGGTCTACACCGAGGACCCGGACGGCCCGGACGGCCCGAAGAAGGCCCCGGAGCCGAAGGCCAAGGAGATGTCCGGCCTGAAGGTCGTCGACGAATGGAACTTCGAGGTCACGCTCTCCGCGCCGACCGCCGTGTTCCCGACCAAGCTGGGCTACAGCGCCTTCATGCCGCTGCCGGACGCGTTCTTCTCGTCCGACCCGGCGACGTTCGGCAAGAAGCCGATCGGTAACGGCCCGGTGAGCCTGGTCTCCTGGCAGGACGACGTCGAGATCAAGCTGACCCGCTTCGACGACTACAGCCTGCGCGACAAGATGAAGATCAAGGACGTCACCGTCAAGATCTACCAGGACGACACGGCGGCGTACAACGACCTGCTCGCCGGCAACCTGGACTTCCAGCAGCAGGTTCCGGTCTCCGCGCTGGCCGGCGAGAAGTGGAAGACCGACCTGGCCGACCGGGCCATGGCCTCGACCACCCCGTCGACCGGCATCATCGCCTTCCCGATCTACGACAAGCGCTTCCAGAACCCGAAGCTGCGCAAGGCGATCTCGCTGTCCATCGACCGGCAGTCGATCACCGACAAGATCTTCTTCGGTAACCGCAAGCCGGCCGACAGCTGGGCCAACCCGCTGACCCCGGGCGCCGAGCCGGGCAACTGCACCGCCTGCAAGTTCGACGTGGCCCAGGCCAAGGCGCTGCTCGCCGAGGCCGGTGGCTTCCAGGGCAAGCTGACCCTGTCGTACAACGCGGACGCCAGCCACAAGGAGTGGATGGAGGCCGTCGCCCAGCAGATCAAGACCAACCTGGGCATCGACGCGGTTGCCGTCGGCGTGCCGACCTTCGCGGTCTTCCGCGCCAACATCAACGCCTACAAGATGACCGGCGCGTACCGGGCCGGCTGGCAGCAGGACTACCCGGACGTGGAGAACTGGATCAACCCGCTCTACGTCACCGGCGGTTCCTCGAACGACGGCAAGTACAGCAACCCACAGGTGGACGCCCTCGCCAAGGAGGCCACCGCGGCCCCCAGCATCGAGGAGGCCCACAAGAAGTTCGCTGAGGCCGTCAAGCTCATCGACCAGGACGTCCCGTCGATGCCGATCTACTTCGGTGGCCAGCAGTCCGGCCACTCGGAGAAGATCAAGAAGCTGGAGCTGACCAACGTCGGCGAGCTCGACATCACCTCGGTCGAGCTCTGATCCGAACGGTCTGACCCCGGGTCGGGCTCGCCTACCGGTGAGCCCGACCCGGGGCCGTTCCGCGAGGGGGTGTACAACGAACCCCTCGCACGTTGTCGCCGCCGCGCCGGCTCACCCGGCGCTCCCTGTCTGGAGGACCACCCCATGGGCCGTTATCTCTTGAGACGGCTGCTGCAACTCGTGCCGGTGTTCATCGGCACGACGTTCCTGATCTACTGGCTCGTCTGGTCCGTGCCCGGTGACCCCTTCGCCGGCAAGTGCGGCGACCGCGGTTGCCCCCCGAACTACCGGGCCATGATGACCGAGAAGTACAACCTCGACGAGTCGATCTGGGTGCAGTACGCCAGCTACATGAAGAACCTTCTGCAGGGTGACTTCGGTATCACGTTCGGCGGTCGCGAGATCAGCGACATCATCGCCACGTCGTACCCGAACACCCTGAAGCTGGCGGTGGTCGCCCTCGCCATCGAGGCCGTGATCGGTCTCGGCGCGGGCATCCTGACCGGTCTGCGGCGCAACGGCTTCCTGGACAACCTGGTCCTGGTCTCCACCCTCTTCCTGATCGCCCTGCCGGTCTTCGTCATCGGCTTCGTGCTGCAGTGGCTGCTCGGCGTGAAGTGGGGCATCATCAACCCGACCGTGTCCAACGAGATGCGGTTCAGTGAACTGATCGTGCCGGGCTTCGTGCTCGGCAGCGCGTCGATGGCATACGTGGCCCGGGTGGCGCGGACGAGCATCGCCGAGAACCGGCGTGCCGACTACGTCCGTACCGCCATCGCCAAGGGCCTGCCCATGCGCCGCGTGGTCGGCGTGCACCTGCTGCGCAACTCGCTCATTCCGGTGGTCACGCTGCTCGGCACCGACCTCGGTGCCCTGATGGGTGGCGCGATCGTGACCGAGGGCATCTTCGGCATCAACGGCATCGGCCGCCAGGTGCTCCGCTCGATCGTCACGAAGGAGAGCGCTACCGTTGTGGGCATCGTGGTGGTGCTGGTGCTCGTCTATCTCATCATGAACCTGGTGGTCGACCTGCTCTACGCCGCCCTCGACCCGAGGATCCGCTATGAGTGACCGCCGCAGCGAACGAATCGTCCCAGCAGTCTGCGCGGGTAACCACGCCCGCGCCGAGCGCAACGAGGTGCGGGCATGAGTGACCCGAGTACCGCGTCGATCGTGACGACGCCGCCCGCGACCATGCCCACCGAGGCCGGTTCGGGCGCGCCCACCAACGCCGGCCTGCCGGAGAGCGCGAAGCAGCAGAAGCCCCGTGGCCTGCTCGGCGACGCCTGGATCGACCTGCGCCGCAAGCCGCTGTTCTGGATCTCGGCGACGTTCATCCTGCTGTTCATCCTGATGGCCGCCTTCCCGTCGCTGTTCACCTCCGGCGACGCCGTGAACGGCACGCTGGAGCGCAGCCGGGTCGAGCCGTCGTCGGCCGCCTGGTTCGGCTACGACGTGCAGGGCCGCGACGTCTACGCCCGGGTCATCTACGGCGCCCGCGCCTCGATCGTGGTCGCTGTGGTCTCCACCCTCCTGACGCTGTTCGTCGGTGGCGCGATGGGCATCATCGCCGGCTACCGCGGCGGCTGGGTGGACGCACTGCTCTCCCGCATCGCGGACATCTTCTTCGGCCTGCCGTTCGTGCTCGGCTCGATCGTCATCCTGACCACGTTCAACGGGTCCGGCACCGACAACGGCGAGTGGACGATCATGGGCCTGGTGATCATGTCCCTGAGCGTGCTGAGCTGGCCGGTCGTGATGCGGCTGATGCGCTCCTCGGTGCTCGCCACCAAGGAGGCCGACTACATCGTCGCGGCCCGCGCCCTGGGCGCGAGCACCGGCCGGATCATCCTCAAGCACCTGCTGCCGAACTGCCTGGCGCCGCTGCTGGTCTACGGCACGATCCTGGTGGGCTCGTTCATCGGCGCGGAGGCCACGCTCTCGTTCCTGGGCATCGGCCTGAAGAACCCGGTGGTCTCCTGGGGCATCATGATCAGCGAGGCGCAGAACTACATCCGGGTCTCGCCGTTCCTGCTGTTCTTCCCCGCCGCGTTCCTCGTCACCGCAGTGCTGAGCTTCGTGATGCTCGGCGAGGCGGTCCGCGAGGCCCTCGACCCGAAGCTCCGTTAGGGGAACTGAGTTGTCCGACATTCTCGTGTCCGAGCAGTCCGCGCCGGGCGCCGACGGATCCGGCCGCCCCTCGGGCCGCCTGCTCGAGGTCGACGACCTTCGGGTGGAGTTCCGCACCCGGGACGGCGTCGCCAAGGTCATCAACGGAGTCACGTACCACGTCGACGCGGGGGAGACCCTCGCCGTGCTCGGCGAGTCCGGCTCCGGCAAGAGCGTCACCGCGCAGACCATCATGGGCATCCTGGACACTCCGCCCGGCTTCGTCACCGGCGGCAAGGTCCGCTTCCACGGCAAGGACATGCTCACCATGTCCCCCGAGCAGCGGCGGCGGATCCGGGGCGAGGGCATCGCCATGATCTTCCAGGACTCGCTCTCGGCCCTCAACCCGGTTTTCACAGTCGGCTTCCAGATCGCCGAGCAGTTCCGCGTCCGGCGCGGCATGAGCCGCTCGGACGCCAAGAAGCGCGCGATCGAGATGCTCGACCAGGTGAAGATTCCCAACGCCAAGGGCCGGTTCAGCAACTACCCGCACCAGTTCTCCGGCGGTATGCGGCAGCGCGCCATGATCGCCATGTCGCTGGCGCTGGACCCCGAGGTGCTGATCGCCGACGAGCCGACCACCGCGCTGGACGTGACCGTGCAGGCCCAGATCATGGACCTGCTCGGCGAGCTGCAGCGGGAACGGCAGATGGGCATGATCCTGATCACCCACGACCTCGGCGTGGTCGCCGACGTCGCGGACCGGATCGCGGTCATGTACGCGGGCCGGATCGTCGAGGAAGCCGACGTCTACGACCTGTACCGCAAGCCGGCACACCCGTACACGCTCGGCCTGCTCAACTCGATCCCGCGGATGGACGAGAAGGGCCAGGAGCTCCGTACCATCAAGGGCCTCCCGCCGAACCTGATGAACATCCCGACGGGCTGCGCGTTCAACCCGCGCTGCCCGATGGCGCAGCCGGTGTGCCGGGAGAAGGTCCCGCCGCTGCTGCAACTGGGCAACGGCCGGGCCAGCGCCTGCCACTTCGCCGAGGAGCTGGTGAACCGTGACTGAGAACATCCTCGAGGTCCGTGACCTGGTCAAGCACTACCCCGTGACCCGGGGTGTGGTGTTCAAGAAGACCATCGGCCAGGTCAAGGCGGTCGACGGCGTCTCCTTCGAACTCAAGGCCGGCGAGACGCTCGGCGTGGTCGGCGAGTCCGGCTGCGGCAAGTCGACGCTCGCCCGGGTGCTGATGAACCTGGAGAAGCCGACCGGCGGTCAGGTGCTCTACAAGGGCCAGGACATCTCCAAGCTCTCCGGTGGCGCGCTGCGGCGGCTGCGCCGGCAGATCCAGCTGGTGATGCAGGACCCGTACACCTCGCTGAACCCCCGGATGACGGTGGGTGACCTGATCGGCGAGCCGTTCGAGATCCACCCCGAGGTGGCTCCGCGCGGCAGCCGGCGCGGCAAGGTCAAGGAGCTGCTCGACCTGGTCGGCCTCAACCCGGAGCACATCAACCGGTACCCGCACCAGTTCTCCGGCGGCCAGCGGCAGCGCATCGGCATCGCCCGGGCGCTGGCGCTGCGGCCCGAGGTGATCGTCTGCGACGAGCCGGTGTCGGCCCTGGACGTCTCGATCCAGGCTCAGGTGATGAACCTGCTGGAGAAGCTCCAGGCCGAGTTCGGGCTGTCGTACGTCTTCATCGCGCACGACCTGTCCGTGGTGCGGCACCTCTCCGACCGGGTCGCGGTGATGTACCTGGGCAAGATGGTGGAGATCGGCACCGAGGACGAGATCTACGAGCGGCCGACCCACCCGTACACCCAGGCGCTGCTGTCGGCGGTGCCGGTGCCGGACCCGACCGTGCGCGAGAGCAAGGCGATCATCCGGCTCCAGGGCGACGTGCCGTCGCCGGTCAGCCCGCCCTCGGGCTGCCGGTTCCGCACCCGGTGCTGGAAGGCGCAGGACGTCTGCGCCCAGGAGGTGCCGCTGCTCCAGATCCGGCCGGGCTCGGACCACCCGAGCGCCTGCCACTTCGCGGAGAAGCGGGAGATCGTCGTCACCCACGAGGTGGCCTGATCCGTTCCGGACCGCCTGCCGGCGTCAGCTCGACGCCGGCAGGCGGTTCGTCGTCTCCGGGGGCGTCACCGCGTCTGCGCGGGCGTCACAGCGGGCCGCGGCCGGCGCGCAGCAGCAGGAGCGCGAGCTGGGTGCCGTCGGCACCGAGTTCGGACCGGAACCGCTCCAGGATCTCCCGCTCGCGGGAGAGCACCAGCCGGGTGCCGCCGGAGGCCATCCGGGTCGCGCCGACCTCCTGGGACAGCGCGGCCCGCTCCTGCCAGAGCGCGATGAGGGTGCGGTCGATCTCGTCGATCCGCCGCCGGATCTCGCCGATCCGCTCCGCCGCCGCCGCGTCGTCGGTGCCGGTGCGGGCCGCCGCGGCCCCGGTCGGGTCGCCGCCGGCCGGCCGGTCGTGCCGCGCCAGGCTGCCGCTGGACTCCACCACGTCAGTCATCATCGTCGTCCCTCTCGGGGCTCGGGCCCGGTACCCGGATCCCGGAACGAAAACGCCCCGGGCTCTGGGGAGCCCGGGGCGTTTCGTAGGTCTGTGATCAGGCGCGACCCACGGCTGCCGGACTCCCGGTGCCGTAGTAAAAGTAGAAGCGCTGATCGAACACGTCGTCGAGTATGCCGACCACCTGGGCGGGCGCGCAAGAAGACGCCCCAACAGGTGAGACGTGACGGCGTGCGCGCAGCGGCGGCGCGGGCGGGGAAGTGTCCGCCCGGCGGCATAGACTCGGGCTGCGATGCATCCTCTCTTCGACATTCCCGCGTCCCCGCCCGCGCCGGAGTCCCGGCCCACCCCGGCCCGCCGCCCTGCGGGCACCGGGTCGGACCCGCAGGCCCTCCTCGACGGTCTGAACGGCCCCCAACGGGACGCGGTGACCCACGCCGGCTCCCCGCTGCTGATCGTGGCCGGCGCCGGGTCCGGCAAGACCCGGGTGCTGACCAACCGGATCGCCTACCTGCTCGCCGCCCGCGACGTGCACCCCGGCGAGATCATCGCGATCACGTTCACCAACAAGGCCGCCGGTGAGATGAAGGAGCGGGTGGCCGCGCTGGTCGGCCCGCGCGCCCGGCTCATGTGGGTCTCGACGTTCCACTCCGCCTGCGTACGCATCCTGCGGGCCGAGCACGAGCACGCCGGCCTGAAGTCGACGTTCTCGATCTACGACGCGGACGACTCGCGCCGGTTGATGCAGATGGTCGCCCGCGAGCTGGACCTGGACCCGAAGCGCTACCCGGCCCGGGGCCTGGCCGCCCAGGTGTCGAACCTGAAGAACGAGCTGGTCGACCCGGAGGAGTTCGCCGGGCGGGCGAAGGGGCCGAACGAGCGGGCGCTGGCCGAGGCGTACACGCTCTATCAGCGGCGGCTGCGCGAGGCGCACGCGCTGGACTTCGACGACCTGATCATGACGACGGTGCACCTGCTCCAGTCGCACCCGCACGTGGCGGAGAGCTATCGGCGCCGGTTCCGGCACGTGCTGGTGGACGAATACCAGGACACCAACCACGCCCAGTACGTGCTGATCAAGGAGCTGGTCTCCGGGACCGAGGGGATCCCGCCGGCCGAGCTGTGCGTGGTCGGTGACGCCGACCAGTCGATCTACGCGTTCCGCGGCGCGACGATCCGCAACATCCTGGAGTTCGAGCGGGACTTCACCGACGCCCGCACGATCCTGCTGGAGCAGAACTACCGCTCGACCCAGACCATCCTCAACGCGGCGAACGCGGTGATCGACCGCAACACCTCCCGCAAACCGAAGCGGCTGTGGAGCGACGCCGGGTCCGGCGAGCAGATCGTCGGGTACGTCGCCGACACCGAGCACGCCGAGGCCGACTGGGTGGCCCGGGAGATCGACCGGCTGGTCGACGACGGCGAGACCCGGCCGGGCGACGTGGCGGTGTTCTACCGCACCAACGCCATGTCCCGGGTGTTCGAGGAGGTGTTCATCCGGGTCGGCCTGCCCTACAAGGTGGTCGGCGGGGTGCGCTTCTACGAGCGCAAGGAGGTCCGCGACGCGCTCGCGTACCTGCGCGCTGTGGTGAACGACGACGACACGGTCAGCCTGCGGCGGATCCTCAACACCCCGCGCCGGGGCATCGGCGAGCGCGCCGAGGCCTGCGTGGAGGCGCTGGCCGCGCGGGACCGCATCTCCTTCGGCGCCGCGCTGCGCCGGGCCAAGGACGCACCGGGCATCTCCACCCGGGCGGCGAACGGCATCGCCGAGTTCGTCGCGCTGCTCGACGCGGCGCGGGAGCTGGCCGACACCGGCACGCCGGAGGAGGTGCTGGAGGCGGTGCTGACCAGCTCGGGCTACCTGGCCGAGCTGGAGGAGAGCCTCGACCCGCAGGACGCCGGCCGCGTGGACAACCTCCAGGAACTGGTGAGCGTCGCCCGGGAGTACACCGAGCGGATCGAGGCGCTCGGCGCCGACGACGAGCGGGCCACCCTCGCCGGTTTCCTGGAGCAGGTGGCGCTCGTCGCCGACGCCGACCAGATTCCCTCCGACGACCCGGAACACCAGGGTGTCGTCACGCTGATGACGCTGCACACCGCCAAGGGCCTGGAGTTCCCGGTGGTCTTCCTGACCGGCCTGGAGGACGGCGTCTTCCCGCACCTGCGCTCGCTCGGCGATACCCGCGAGCTGGAAGAGGAGCGGCGGCTGGCGTACGTGGGCATCACCCGGGCCCGCCAGCGCCTCTACCTGTCCCGCGCGGTGACCCGGTCCGCCTGGGGCGCGCCCGCCTACAACCCGCCGTCGCGGTTCCTTGAGGAGCTGCCGCCGGAGCTGGTCCGCTGGGAGCGCACCGAGGGGTCGTACACCTCGTGGGGTGGCGGGGGCGGCGGCGTCGGCGGCCGGGCGGACCGCGTGGGCCGCGGTGGCTTCGCCGGCGGCACGCCGAAGGCGACCGAGCTGGCGAAGCGGCTGGGCGTGGACGCCAGCCGCCTGGCCACCGCGAGCGAGCTGAAGCAGGCCCCGAAGGTCTCGGTGGGCGACCGGGTCAACCACCAGCGGTACGGCCTGGGCCGGGTGCTGGCGGTGGAGGGTGCCGGGCCGGGTGCCCGGGCGCAGATCGACTTCGGCGACCAGACCATGTGGCTGGTGCTGCGGCACGCCCCGATCGACAAACTCTGAGCGTGGGCGGGCCCGGTCCGGCTCGTGGCCGGGCCGGGCCCGCCTCCTGTCGTGGCGCCCTCAGCAGGCCACGTCGACGCCCCGGGCACGCAGGAACGGCGCCGGGTCGATCTGGCTCCACATCGCGCCCTGGTGCACCTCGAAGTGCAGGTGCGGGCCGGTGGAGTCGCCGGTGGAGCCCTCGTACCCGATGACCTGACCGGCCTTGACCTTGTCGCCGACGCCGACGGCGAGCCGGCTCTGGTGGGCGTAGTGGGTCAGGTAGCCGTTGTGGTGGTCGATGAAGACCGAGATGCCGTAGCCGTCGCCCACGTCGCCGGCCTTGACCACGGTGCCCGCGGCGGCGGCGTGGATCGGCGTGCCGGCCGGCATGGCGAAGTCGATACCGGCGTGCTGGGTGCCCCAGCGGGGCCCGTAGCAGGACGTGATGTCGGCGCCCTTCATCGGGATGACCCAGGTCGGCTTCTTCGCCGCTGTCTTCTTCTTCGGCTTCGGCTTGGGTTTCGCGGTCGCCGTCTTCTTCGGTGCCGGGCTGGTCGCGCTGGCGCTCGGGCTCGGTGAGGGGCTGGCCGGTACGGCGGACGGGGTGACCGGCTCGCGGGCCGAACGGTCGGCGCGGGCGGCGTCGTCGGCACGGGCCGCTGCGCCGAGGTCGACGGCGGCGGGCGTCGGGTCGGACGGGGCGGTGGTGACGACCACGCCGCCGATGCCGAGGCCGAGCACTGCTACCGCGCCGGTGACCACGTAAACGGTGCGCCGGGCGCGGCGCGGGCGCCGGTGCCGGGCGGGAGCGTTGTCCGGGGTGGGGCTGCTGTGCTGCACGGGATCCTTCATCGGTTTCGAGGGGCACGTGACCTCGAAATACTGGTGTCGGCGCAGGTGGCAGGGGGTATCGGGGGTGTGGAGCGGACGGCCTGCGCCGCCACCGCGCGTCCGGTTTCACACCGGTCGGCCCGTTCCGATGAAGAGACGATCATCGGTGGGTGTGCTCCCGCTCACATCCACCGGTGTGACCTGGCAGACATCGGCGCAGACGAAACCGCCCGGACCATGCGATCCGGGCGGTGAAGGGGCGGTACGGAGCGTCAGGACGCGGCTACGTCGCTGTAGAACTCTTCGGTTTCGAGCTGAATGTTCACTCCGCGATCGTTGAGGAACGCCACCGGGTCCTGCGGCTGGCCCTTGACATGGATCTCCAGGTGCAGGTGGGAGCCGTAGGAGTGGCCGGTGTTGCCGACCAGGCCGAGCTGGTCGCCGGCCTTCACCTGCTGGCCCTCCTTGACCGTCACGGTGGAGGAGTGGCCGTAGATGGCCTCGCTGCCGTCGGCGTGCTTGACGATGACGGCGTAGCCGTAGCCGCCGAACCAGCCGGCCTTGGTGACGGTGCCGGCGTGGACCGCCTTGTAGGGCGTGCCCTCCGGGGCGACCAGGTCGATGCCGGTGTGCAGCTTGCCCCAGCGCATGCCGTAGGGGGACTTGAAGTCGTAGCCGTGCAGCGGCAGGAGCCACGGGTCCTGCTCGGTGGCCTTGCTGTCGGTGCGGTCGGCGCGGGACGGGCGCTCCGCGCTGTCGGCGCGGGCGGCGGCGTCCTGGCTGGCGACCGAGGCCTGCCGGAGCTCGTCGAGGACCGACGGGCTGACGCTCTTGGCGTCGGGGAGGGCGTTCGCGCCGATGGCGACGATGCCGGCGCCGACGAACGCGGTGGTGACCACCGCGGCGTAGCGGCTCCGCGGGGGGGTGGGTACGCGGCGGCGGCCGCGATAGCGATCGGGCTCAGACGACAGGCGCTGGCGCACGCACACCCTCCGTTGTCGGGGATCCGATGCGACTCCGGACCGTTCGGTGAAGCTCGGTCGAACCTCCGGTGTCGCGTCGTCACCCGTCCGTGGACCTGATGACAACCGTGGACACGTTAGCCAACCGCCACTCCTGTCACAAGCCGAAGCGCCGAAATGCTGATTCGTTATGTCCAATTCCATCCGGCCTTGTCATATCTCGTGCCGCCGGTCGGATGGCCTGTCGACTGCCCGTTCGTCGCGGACAGTGACCGAACGGCGGAGGTGTCCGGCTTTCCGCGTACCCGGGTGGGCGGTAGGGGAGCGGCTCGTATGTGGGAAGGTCCGGCCCGGCTTCCCGCCTCCCGCCCGGCCGGGTTACCGTTCGTTCAGGTCAGGAGTGCCGGTGAAAGGTGTGCGCAGATGAGCTCTCGTATCCGGGTCGTCGTCGCGAAGCCCGGCCTGGACGGCCACGACCGGGGCGCGAAGGTCGTCGCACGCGCCCTGCGGGACGCGGGCATGGAGGTCATCTACACCGGCCTGCACCAGACGCCCGAGCAGATCGTCGAGACCGCGATCCAGGAGGACGCGGACGCGGTCGGTCTCTCGGTGCTCTCCGGCGCGCACATGACGCTGTTCAAGCGCGTCGTCGAACTGCTCACCGAGCGCGACGCCACCGACATCGTGGTGTTCGGCGGCGGCATCATCCCCGAGGCCGACATCCCGGAGCTGGAGCGGCTCGGCGTCGCGAAGATCTTCACCCCGGGCGCCACCACCGGGTCGATCGTCGAGTGGGTGCGGGAGAACGTGGCCCAGCCGGTCGGCTGACCGCCCTGCGTACCCGGCCCTGCGTTTCCGGTTCCGGGCACGGGGGAGGGGCCGGACGCACCCCTCACACGCCCGGCCCCTCTATGCACGATGCCCCGCCGCCACCCCTCGACCGACAGGGCATCGGCCGCTCCCGTCGTCGCGCTTGACCAGCGCGCCGACATCACACTCAACGACGCCCCCGACGGGCGGTTACGCCCCGGCCCGGACATCCCCCGGACGGCTGACGCCCGCGTGCGCCGGCGCGGCGGCGATCGGCCCGGCCGGCCCCGGCCTGTGCATTACCGCACACCCCGCACCCGCTCGGTTGCCGCCCGTTCCCATCTCGTTAGGCTGCGGCAAATGGCCTGTCTCATCTGATGACAGGCGTCAAACTGATTTTCCGAAGCTGGTGGCGGCGCGACGGCGCGCCGCGGAGACGGGACGGGACGCGCAATCGTGGACCTGTACGAGTACCAGGGGCGGGACCTGTTCGAGCGGCACGGCTTGCCCGTGCTCGCCGGCGGCGTCGCCACTACCCCGGAGGAGGCCCGCGCGATCGCCGAACGCCTCGGCGGCCGGGTGGTCGTCAAGGCGCAGGTGAAGGTCGGTGGCCGCGGCAAGGCCGGCGGCGTGAAGCTGGCCGAGGGCGCGGAGGAGACGGTGGCCCGCGCCACCGACATCCTCGGCATGGACATCAAGGGTCACACCGTCCACAAGGTCATGATCACCGTGACCGCGGACGTGGCCGAGGAGTACTACTTCTCGTACCTGCTCGACCGGGCGAACCGCACCTTCCTCTGCATCGCCAGCGTGGCCGGCGGTATGGACATCGAGCAGGTCGCGGCCGAGACCCCGGAGCGGGTCGTGAAGGCGCCGATCGACGCCAACACCGGCGTGGACGAGGCCAAGGCGCGCGAGATCGTCACCGCGGCCGGCTTCCCGGCCGAGATCGCCGACCAGGTGGTCGAGGTCGCGGTCAAGCTGTGGCAGGCGTTCGTGGCCGAGGACGCCACGCTCGTCGAGGTGAACCCGCTGGCCACCACCAAGGACGGCAAGCTGCTGCTCCTGGACGCCAAGGTCACCCTGGACGAGAACGCCGCGTTCCGGCACCCGGACCACGAGGCCCTGGTCGACCAGGCGTCGGTGGACCCGCTGGAGCAGGCCGCGAAGGCCAAGGACCTCAACTACGTCAAGCTCGACGGCGAGGTCGGCATCATCGGCAACGGCGCGGGCCTGGTCATGTCCACGCTCGACGTGGTCGCGTACGCGGGCGAGCGGCACGGCGGCGTCAAGCCGGCCAACTTCCTCGACATCGGCGGCGGCGCGAGCGCCGAGGTGATGGCGAACGGCCTGGAGATCGTCCTGTCCGACCCGTCGGTCAAGAGCGTCTTCGTCAACGTCTTCGGCGGCATCACCGCCTGCGACGCGGTCGCCAACGGCATCGTGCAGGCGCTGGCGCTGCTGGAGCAGCGCGGCGAGAAGGCCACCAAGCCGCTCGTCGTCCGCCTCGACGGCAACAACGCCGAGGCCGGTCGGGCGATCCTCGACGGCGCGGCCAACCCGCTGATCCAGCGGGTCGACACCATGGACGGCGCGGCCGAGCGGGCCGCCGAGCTGGCAGCTGCGGGGGTCTGACAATGGCTATCTGGCTGACCAAGGACTCCAAGGTCATCGTGCAGGGGATGACCGGTTCCGAGGGTTCCAAGCACACCCGGCGGATGCTCGCCGCCGGCACCAACGTGGTCGGCGGCGTCAACCCGCGCAAGGCCGGCACCACTGTCGACTTCGACGGCACCGAGCTGCCCGTCTTCGCCTCCGTAGCGGACGCGATGAAGGAGACCGGCGCGGACGTCACTGTCATCTTCGTGCCGCCGCAGTTCACCAAGGCCGCTGTGGTCGAGGCGATCGACGCCGGCATCGACCTGGCCGTGGTGATCACCGAGGGCGTGCCGGTGCACGACACCGCCGCGTTCTGGGCGTACAACCGGGCCCAGGGCGAGCGCACCCGGATCATCGGCCCGAACTGCCCGGGCATCGCCTCGCCGGGCGCGTCCAACGCCGGCATCATCCCGGCCGACATCACCGGCTCCGGCCGGATCGGCCTGGTCAGCAAGAGCGGCACGCTGACCTACCAGATGATGTACGAGCTGCGCGACATCGGCTTCTCCACCTGCGTCGGCATCGGCGGTGACCCGATCATCGGCACCACCCACATCGACGCCCTGGCCGCCTTCGAGGCGGACCCGGAAACCGACGCGATCGTCATGATCGGTGAGATCGGCGGCGACGCCGAGGAGCGGGCGGCCGAGTTCATCAAGGCCAACGTCACCAAGCCGGTGGTCGGCTACATCGCCGGCTTCACCGCCCCGCCCGGCAAGACCATGGGCCACGCCGGCGCGATCATCTCGGGCTCGGCGGGCACCGCCGACGCCAAGAAGGCGGCGCTGGAGGCGGTGGGCGTCAAGGTCGGCAAGACCCCGACCGAGACCGCCAACCTGATGCGGGAGATCATGTCCGGGCGCTGAGCGGACGACCGACGTGCCGAGGGGGCCGACCGGGGAACCGGTCGGCCCCCTCGCGTTCAGCGGTACCAGTACGGGTAGTACGAGTTGCCCCGGGCGCGCACGATGGCGCTGGCGACGATGTTGATCACACCGAACGCGATGGCCAGCCAGCCGAGCAACTGCGACTTGCCGTTGCGCCGGGCGTCGCGGATCGACAGCGCGCCGAAGACGATGCCCAGGATGCCGCAGCAGAACAGGCCGAAGACGATGCCGAGGACGCCCCAGAGCGTGGTCCGGTCCCGGCCGACGGCCGGTGGCGGCGGGGGCGGCGGATACGGAGCGTGCACGGCTTCCTCCGAGCGGTCGGCACCGCGACGGGAACGGTCGCGTCTGAGGCCGAGGCTAGACCGGATCACCGCCGCGGGACCGGGGTTCGGCGAACTCGCCACGCTGCCGACCCGGTATCGGACTGCCGTCCTCCGCGCGGCGTGCCAGAGTAGACACGATGTCACGCGTCACCCCTGACCAGCCCCGCCGTCCGGCCACCGGTCCCCCCGCCGGTGCCCGGCCGCCCGGCCGTGCCCGCCCGGCCGCCCGGGTGCCCGCGCCCCGATCGGGTGAGGAGCCCCGCAGCCGGGCCCCGCTGCCGGTCGCCGCCGGGGTGGCCGCGCTCTGGGCGGCGCTGACCTCCTGGCTGCCGGTCTCCGCCGTGCTGGGCCTCGCCCAGCTCAGCGAGGACGCCGGATCGTTCGGCGGCGCGTTGCGCGCCGGCCTGGCCGGCTGGCTGCTCGGGCACGGGGTGCCGTTACAGACCACCGCCGGTCCGCTCGGCCTGGCGCCGCTCGCGCTCAGCGCGCTCGCCGTCTGGCGGCTCACCCGCGCCGGGGTGCACGTCAGCCGGGCCGTCGGCGCGCGCGGAGCCGGCTCGCCCCGCCAGGCGCTCACCGTCGCGGTCGCGGTCGGCATCGGGTACGCGCTGCTCGGCGCGCTCGCCGCGTTCGCTGTCGACGCGGGCGGCCTGCGGGTCTCCCCGGTCACCGCCGCGCTCGTGTTCGCCGCGTTCGGCGTACCGGCCGCCCTGGTCGGCGCGCTGCGCACCACAGGCGTGTGGGCGCTGCTGGCGGCGCGCTGCCCACCGCCGGTGCGCGACGGTCTGCGCACCGGACTGGTCGCGGCGCTGCTGCTGTGCGGCGCGGGTGCCGGCGCGGCCGGGCTGGCGGTGGCCACCGGTGGCGGCGACGCGGCCGACATGATCGGGGCGTACCGGACCGGGGTGGCCGGTCAGGCGGGCATCACCCTGGTCAGCCTCGCCTACGCGCCCAACGCCACCGCCTGGTCGGCGAGCTATCTGCTCGGTCCCGGGTTCGCGGTCGGCACCGACACCGCCGTCCGTACGAGTGAGGTCTCCGTCGGCGCGCTGCCGGCCGTACCGTTGCTGGCCGGCCTGCCGCGTGGCCCGATGGACGGGCTGGGCGGCGCGCTGCTGGCCGTGCCGGTGCTGGCCGCGATGGCGGCCGGCTGGCTGCTGGCCCGGCGGCTGCTGCGCGCGGCGGCCGAGGACCGCGCCGAGGTGGGCTGGCCGGCGCTGCTGTTGCCGGCCGTACTCGCCGGCCCGGTCGCCGGCGCGCTGCTCGGGCTGTTCGCGGCGGCCTCCGGCGGGTCGCTCGGTGGTGGCCGGCTGGCCGAGATCGGGCCGTCGCCGTGGGCGGTGGCCGTGGTGGCCACGCTCGTGATCGGGGTGGGCGCGGTGCTGGGCGCCGCCGCGACCCGCACGCTGACCCGCACCCGCTGACGCGCCGGGGCCACCCGCACGCTGACCCGCACCCGCTGACGCGCCGCCGCCACCCGCACGCTGACCCGCACCCGCTGACGCGCCGGGGCCGAGAGACGCGTCAGGGGCGCCCACCGGTCGGTGGACGCCCCTGGACGGCGGACGATCAGGGCTGAGCCGGCAGGCTGACGTTGGCGACGATGCCCAGGATGATCAGGATGATGCCCAGGCCGGCGCCGACCGCGCCGCAGATCAGACCGGTCTTGGCCTGACCGTCGTTGTTGGCGAGCCCCTGCGCGGCCTTCTGGCGGCCCAGGTAGCCGGTGACGACAGCGGCGATACCGAGCGGAATGCCGAGGTAGAAGCAGCAGACCAGCGGGATCGAGGCGATACCGAGGATCATGGACACGAGGCCCAGCGTGTTGTTCGGGGTCTGACCCGCCCCGGCCGGGTAGCCGGCGCCCGGGTACTGCGGCGCGGCGCCGTACGGCTGCTGCTGCTGCGCGTACGGGTCCTGGCCGTAGGCGGGCTGACCCGACGTGGGCTGGCCGTACGGCTGGCCAGAGGTCGGCTGCTGGCCGTACTGGGGCTGCTGCCCGTACTGGGGCTGCTGGCCGTACTGCGGGGCCTGCGGCGGCTGGGCGTACGGGTCGTGCGGCTGGGCGTTCGGGTCCTGGTTCGGCTGCTGGCCGTACGGGTCCTGTCCGGGGTAACCGGGCTGCATGTCTGGGTGCTCCTCAGGTCGGTTCGGGTTGTCGGTCAGTTCGTGCCGCTGTTGCTGACGAGACCAGCCAGGCCGCCGAAGAGGCAACACACCACGATGATGCCGATCCAGACCAGGCCGACGATGACGGCCCACTTGGACCACTTCTTGGACTCGGCGGCGGCGGCCTGGGCGCCCGCGTAGTCACCCTGCTGGATCAGCGGGTTGACCTTGGACGCGTTGATGATGGCCGGGATCGCGAGCGGCCAGAACAGGAAGATCGCGACGATGGACATCGTCATGTTGTTGTCGATCTGCTGCGGCTGCTGCGGGGGGTATCCGGGCTGCATGCGAAGTACTCCTCGGTCCGGCGGCACGCGGCGTGCCGGTCTCTTCGTGGGGGTGCGGGCCGGGCACGGGGCCGGACACCGGGCGACCGGCAGCGTACCGCGATCACGCCACCGGGGACGTCACCCGATGGGCTGCCGCCCCGCGGCCGGGCCGCCTGACCTGCCCGATAGGGTTGCCCGGTGACCGAGCCCGCGTCCGTCGCCCGCCTCGTCGTCCTCGTCTCCGGTTCCGGCAGCAACCTCCAGGCGCTGCTGGACGCCACCGCCGACCCCGGGTACGGCGCCCGGGTGGTCGCCGTCGGCGCCGACCGGGACGGGATCGCCGGCCTGGACCGGGCCGCCGCCGCGGGTGTGCCGTCCTTCGTCGAGCGGGTCAAGGACCACCCCACCCGCGCCGACTGGGACAAGGCGCTCACCGCGCGGGTCGCCGAGCACCGGCCCGACCTGGTCATCAGCGCCGGGTTCCTCAAGCTGGTCGGCCCGGAGTTCCTGGCCGCGTTCGGCGACCGCTACCTCAACACGCACAACACGCTGCTGCCGGCGTTCCCCGGCATCCACGGCCCCCGCGACGCGCTGGCGTACGGCGTCAAGGTCACCGGGGCCACCCTGTTCTTCGTCGACGCCGGCATGGACACCGGCCCGATCGTGGCCCAGGTCGCCGTGCCGGTGCACGACGACGACGACGAGGACACGCTCACCGAGCGCATCAAGTCCGCCGAGCGGCGCCAGCTCGTCGAGCAGGTCGGCCGCCTGGTCCGTGAAGGTTGGACGATCACCGGCAGAAAGGTCACCATCCCGTGAACGCCACTGAGGACGCCGGCCGCCGCCCGATCCGGCGCGCGCTGGTCAGCGTCTACGACAAGACCGGCCTGGCCGAGCTGGCCCGCGCCCTGCACGAGGCCGGTGTGGAGATCGTGTCGACCGGGAGCACCGCGTCGACGATCTCCGGCGCCGGGGTGCCGGTGACGCCGGTCGAGCAGGTCACCGGCTTCCCGGAGATCCTCGACGGGCGGGTCAAGACGCTGCACCCGAAGATCCACGGCGGCCTCCTCGCCGACCTGCGCAAGGACGCGCACACCGCGCAGCTCGGCGAGCACGGCATCGCCGGCATCGACCTGCTGGTCAGCAACCTCTACCCGTTCCA
Organism: Micromonospora sp. CPCC 205554; assembly: GCF_036902745.1. Taxonomy (NCBI): domain Bacteria; kingdom Bacillati; phylum Actinomycetota; class Actinomycetes; order Micromonosporales; family Micromonosporaceae; genus Micromonospora; species Micromonospora sp. CPCC 205554. The sequence continues at coordinate 289,107 of NZ_JBAKHP010000006.1, forward strand.
GGCCACTGTCGCCTCCGGCGCCGACGCCGACGAGTGCGTGGAGCAGATCGACATCGGCGGTCCGGCGATGGTGCGGGCCGCGGCGAAGAACCACGCCTCGGTGGCGGTGGTGACCGACCCGGCCGCGTACCCGGCGGTGGTGGCCGCGCTCGCCGAGGGTGGCTTCACCCTGGCCCGGCGCCGGGCGCTCGCGGCCCGCGCGTTCGCCGACATCGCCGACTACGACGTCGCGGTGGCCGACTGGTTCGCCACCACTGTGTCGCCGGCCGAGGACGGCTGGCCGGAGTTCGCCGGGCTGGCGCTGCGCCGCCAGGCGGTGCTGCGGTACGGCGAGAACCCGCACCAGGCGGCGGCGCTCTACACCGACCCGGGCGCGCCGGCCGGGCTGGCCCAGGCCGAGCAGCTGCACGGCAAGGAGATGTCCTACAACAACTACGTCGACGCGGACGCCGCCTGGCGGGCCGCGAACGACTTCCCGGACCAGCCGGCGGTGGCGATCATCAAGCACGCCAACCCGTGCGGCATCGCGGTCGGCGCGGATGTGGCCGAGGCGCACCGCAAGGCGCACGCCTGCGACCCGGTCTCCGCGTTCGGCGGTGTGATCGCGGTGAACCGGCCGGTGAGCGTGGAGCTGGCCGGTCAGGTCGCGGAGATCTTCACCGAGGTGCTCGTGGCGCCGGGCTTCGACGAGGGCGCGCTGGAGGTGCTGCGGGCCAAGAAGAACATCCGGCTGCTGCGGGCGCCCGCGTTCGCCACCCGGCCGGCCGAGTGGCGGCAGGTCAGCGGCGGCGTGCTGGTGCAGATGCGGGACGCCGTCGACGCGCCCGGCGACGACCCGTCCGGCTGGACGCTCGCCACCGGCGACCCGGCCGACGCAGCGACCCTGCGCGACCTGGCGTTCGCCTGGCGGGCGGTACGCGCGGTCAAGAGCAACGCGATCCTGCTGGCCCGCGACGGCGCCACAGTCGGTGTCGGCATGGGACAGGTCAACCGGGTGGACTCGGCGCGGCTCGCGGTCAGCCGGGCCGGTGACGAGCGGGCCCGCGGCTCGGTCTGCGCCTCCGACGCGTTCTTCCCGTTCGCCGACGGCCCGCAGATCCTCATCGACGCCGGGGTGCGTGCGATCGTCCAGCCGGGTGGCTCGATCCGGGACGAGGAGACCATCGCGGCCTGCAAGGCGGCCGGCGTGACCATGTACCTCACCGGCACCCGGCACTTCTTCCACTGACCGGTCCGGCGTCCGGGTGCGTCAGCCGTCCACAGGGCGGACCCACCCGGACGCCGTGCCGTTGCCCGCCGCCGGAGGCGGTTGCTAGCGTGTGCGCGGCGACGATCGACCGTCTCCGCTGTCTGTGAGCCCGGCAGGTGTGCCATGCGCGTTCGCGACCGGTTGACCGCCGTCGTCGTCACGCTGGCGTTCGTCCTGGCCGGACTCGGATCGGCCACCGCGCCCGCGGTCACCGCGCCGGCCGCCGCGGTCGTCGAAGCGCTCGCCACCGCCGCGCGGTCCGCTCCCGCCACCGCACCACATGCCGAAGCGCCCGCCGCCGCGCAGCCCGCTGCTGCTGCCGCCTCGGCGAGCGGAACGAGCCCGGCCGCGCTGCGTGCCGCGTACCCCGGAATCTCCTGGTCGGAGCTCGCCGCCGGGCCGTGGCACGGCCACGGCGGCGGCCTCGGCTACGCCGACGGACCGGACGACCTGGACCCGGCCGCGCTCCCGCGCGTGGCCGGCCCGGCCGCGCCGGAACCCGTCGTACCGGCGCCCCGGCCCCCGGTCGTGCCGCTGCCGCCGCGCGGTCCGCTCGCCGCGCGCGCCCCGCCGGCCGCCTGAGCCGCACCGAACCCGTAGCCCGCACCGGGACACCGCGCTCGCGCCGCACCGGAACCCGCCGCGTCGACCCGGCGGTTCCGCCGCGAGCTGCCGTCCACCGGTACGGCGGCGCGCCTCACGCCGCCGGGTGGGCCTCGGGTTCGTCCCGGGTTCGCCTTCCGCACGCGTGCCCGCATCGGAGGCCCCGCCCCCTCTTCCTCCGGGGGACGGGGCCTTCGTCGTCACGCCTTGGTACGTACCTCGGCGAAGTGGCAGGCGCTGGGGTGCGGGTCCGCCGCGCGGGGCACCGCCTGCGGGTCCTGGGTCGCGCAGACCTCCTCGGCCTTCCAGCAGCGGGTCCGGAAGTGGCAGCCGGAGGGCGGCTCGGCCGGGCTGGGCACGTCGCCGGTGAGCCGGATGACGGTCCGCCGGTCGCGGGCCTCCGGGTCGGGCACCGGCACCGCCGAGAGCAGCGCCTGGGTGTACGGGTGGGTCGCGCGCTGGTAGATCTGCTCCTCGGTGCCGATCTCCACGATCCGGCCCAGGTACATCACGGCCACCCGGTCGGAGATGTGCCGCACCACAGACAGATCGTGCGCGATGAAGATGTAGGACAGCCCCAGCTCGTCCTGGAGCTGTTCCAGCAGGTTGATCACCTGGGCCTGGATCGAGACGTCCAGGGCCGACACCGGCTCGTCGCAGACGATGATCTCGGGCCGCAGCGCGAGCGCCCGGGCGATGCCGATGCGCTGCCGCTGGCCGCCGGAGAACTGGTGCGGGTACCGGTTGACGTGTTCAGGGTTGAGGCCGACCACGTCCAGCAGCTCCTGCACCCGCTGCCGCCGGCTGCGCTTCGGGGCGGCCTCCGGGTGGATCTCGAACGGCTCGCCGATGATGTCGCCGACCGTCATGCGCGGGTTCAGCGAGGTGTACGGATCCTGCATCACCATCTGCATGTTCCGCCGCAGCCGGCGCAGGTCGGCACCGCCGGCCCGGAGCAGGTCGCGCCCCTCCAGCGTGACCCGCCCGGCGGTGGGCGTCTCCAGGCGCATGAGCAGCCGGGCCAGCGTGGACTTGCCGCAGCCGGACTCGCCCACCACGCCGAGCGTCTCGCCGCGCCGCAGCTCGAACGAGACGCCGTCGACGGCCTTGACCTGGCCGATGGTCTTCTTGAACAGCACGCCCCGGCTGATCGGGAAGTGCTTGACCAGCTGGTCGACGGCGAGGATCGTCTCGCCGCGCACCTTGGCGGGTTCAGCCGTCGCGGTCATCGTGCACCTCCTGGGCGAAGTGGCACGCGCTGGTCCGCCCGTCGCCGAGCACCAGGTCGTGCGGCACCTCGTCCACACAGACCTGCTGGACGTACGGGCACCGGGGGTGGAACGGGCAGCCGGACGGGATCGCCATCAGGTTCGGCGGCAGCCCACGGATGCTGGACAACGCCTGGCCGCGCACGTCCAGGCGCGGGATCGACTCCAGCAACCCCTTGGTGTACGGGTGGGCCGGCGCCCGGTACAACGCGTGCACGTCGGCGTGCTCGACGATCCGGCCCGCGTACATGACCGCGATCCGGTCCGCCACACCGGCGACCACGCCCAGGTCGTGGGTGATGAGGACGAGCGCCATGCCGAGGTCGCGGCGCAGGTCGGCCAGGAGGTCCATGATCTGCGCCTGCACGGTGACGTCCAGCGCCGTGGTCGGTTCGTCGGCGATCAGTACCTTCGGGTCGAGCGCCAGGGCCATGGCGATCATGACCCGCTGGCGCATGCCGCCGGAGAACTGGTGCGGGTAGTCGCCGAGCCGCTTCGCCGCGGCCGGGATCCGGACCAGGTCCATCAGCTCGACGGTGCGCCTGCGCGCGTCGGCCCGCGACATCCCGGCCCGCTCGCGCAGCGACTCGCCGATCTGCCAGCCGACCGGGAAGACCGGGTTCAACGCCGACAGCGCGTCCTGGAAGATCATCGCGATCTCGGCGCCGCGTATCCGCCGGCGTTCCTCCTCCGGCCGGGTGAGCAGGTCCCGCCCCTGGTAGAGGATCTGCCCGGCGCGCACGTACGCGGGCGGGGTGTCCAGGATGCCCATGATCGCCTGAGCGGTGACGGACTTGCCGGAGCCGGACTCGCCGAGCACCGCGAGCGTCTCACCGGCGTCCAGGTGGTACGTCACCCCGTTGATCACGCGGGCCACGCCCTCGCGGGTGCGGAACTCGACGTGCAGGTCCCGTACCTCCAGCAGGTGCCCGCCGGGCGGGGTGGGTGAGGCCGGCGTGGGCCGGACCGCGTTCTGCGTCATGAGAAGTCACCGGAGCTTCGGGTCGAAGGCGTCGCGGATCGCGTCGCCGAGCATGATGAAGGCGAGCACGGTCAGGGCGAGGAACGTCGACGGCACGATCAGCGGCGTCGCCGACTCCCGCATGTGCACCCGGCCGGCGTCGATGTCGATGCCCCAGGAGATGGTCGGCGCCTTCAGCCCGATGCCGAGGAAGCTCAGTGTCGCCTCGGCCGCGATGAACGACCCGAGCGCGATGGTGAGCACCACGATGGCCGGGGCGAGCGCGTTCGGCAGGATGTGCCGCCACATGATCCGGCCGTTGCCCGCCCCGAGCATCCGGGCCGCCGCCACGTAGTCCTGCTCCCGGGCGGTGATCACCGAGGAGCGGACCACCCGGGCCGCCGTCGTCCAGCCGAGCAGCGCCAGGACGAGGATCACCGCGAACAGCCGTACCGTGTCGCCGCTCGTGCTGACGCGCTTGAGCAGCACGATCGCGGCCAGCAGCAGCGGGATGCCGAGCACGATGTCGATCACCCGGGACAGCACCGCGTCGACCCACCCGCCGAAGTAGCCGGCGAGCATGCCGACGACGAGGGCGATCACACCGGTGATCAGCGCGGAGAACGCACCGACGAGCAGCGAGGCGCGGGCGCCGTAGACCGCCCGGGCGAATGTGTCGCAGCCCTGGAAGTCGTACCCGAAGATGGCTCCGCCGGACGGCCCGGCGTGCTGCCGCGACAGCACGCAGTCGCGCGGGTCGTTGGCGGCGAACAGCCCGGGCGCCACCGCCATCGCGGCGACCAGCACCACCAGGAGCAGGCTGATCCAGAAGACCGGGTTGCGGCGCAGGTCCCGCCAGGCGTCGCCGGCCAGGCTGCGGGCCCGGTCCGGCCGCCCGGCCCGGCCCGGCGTGCCCGGCTCGCCGGAGACGCCGCGCCGCGCGGCCTGGTTCTCCGTGGCCGCCACTGTCTCGAAGTCGCTCACTGCGGCACCTCGCTGCGCTCACTCATAGCGGATCCTCGGGTCGAGGACGGCGTAGAGCACGTCCACCACCAGGTTGGACAGCAGGTAGACCACGACGAGCACGCTGACGATGCCGACGACCAGCGGGCCGTCCTCGGTGCGGATGCCGCGGAACAGGTTGAAGCCGACGCCCGGGACGTTGAACACGCCCTCGGTGATGATCGCGCCGCCCATCAGGTTGCCCAGCTCGACGCCGAGGAAGGTGACCACCGGGATGAGCGAGTTGCGCAGGACGTGCACGGCGACGATCCGGCGTCGCCGCAGGCCCTTGGAGCGGGCGGTCCGGACGTAGTCGGCACGCAGGTTCTCGGTCACCGAGGTACGCGTCAGCCGCAGCGCGGTGGCCAGGGACAGCGAGCCGAGGACGATGCCTGGCAGCAGAAGCGCGTAGAAGGACGGCTGGGCTCCGGCGGTGGGCGGGAAGACCGGCCAGCGTACGCCGAGGAAGTACTGGGCCAGCGGGGCCAGCACGATCGTGGGGATGCCGAGAACCAGCAGCGTGAGCACGAGCGTGGCGTGGTCGAACACGCCGGAGCGCCGGATCGCCGCGATCACGCCCGCGGTGACCCCGAAGATCACCGTCACCGCCATCGCGATCACCGCGAGCTTCACGGTGACCGGCCAGGCGGCGGCGAGGATGTCGCTGATCTGCCGCCCGGTCAGCGACTGCCCGAGGTCACCCTGGACCAGGCCGCCCAGATAGTCGAAGTAGCGGTAGAAGAAGCCGCCGACGCCTGTCGCGTCCAGGTGGTACTTCTCGGTCAGGTAGGCCCGCTGCGCGGCGGTCACCGGCCGCTCCCCGGCGAGGGCCTGGATCGGGTCGCCCTGCCCGGCGAACATCAGCGCGTAGACGATCAGAGTGGTCCCGAAGAAGGCGAGGACCATCTGGAGCAGTCGCCGCAGGATGAACCGGAGCATGCTGGCAAGTCTGCCGAAACCGGGCTAAATGCGTGCCAATGCGAGGGCCGGGCCACCCGTGGGGGTGGCCCGGCCCGTCAGCGGGGTGTCAGGCGCGTTCGATCTTCAGCAGGTCCACCCGGTCGAAGAGGTCCACGTGGACGTTCTTGACCTTGGTCGAGTGGCCGAAGTTGTTCTGCCCGTACCGCAGCGGGATCACCGGCATGTCCTGCGCGAGCAGGTCCTCCGCCGCCTGGTACTTCTTGATCGCCTCGTCCTCGGTCGCCGCCCGGGCGCCCTCGGCGAGCAGCTTGTCGAACTCCGGGTTGCTGTAGCCGTAGTAGTTCGACGAGCCGGTGGTGCTGTACAGCGGGCCGAGGTAGTTCTCCATCGACGGGTAGTCCATGACCCAGCCCATCCGGAACAGGCCGACCGGCTGCTTTTGCTTGAGCTTGGTCAGCAGGTCCGCGAACTTCGGCTCGGCGGTGCCGACGCAGTCCACGCCCAGGTTGGCCTTGAGCTGGTTGCAGGTGGCGTCGATCCAGTCCTTGTGGCCGCCGTCGCCGTTGTAGGACAGCTCGATCTTCTTCGGGCCGCCCGCGGCCTCGTACATGGCCTTGGCCTTGACCGGGTCGAACGCGCCGGCGGTGCCGATCGTGTTCTCCCGGTAACCGGCGACCACCGGCGAGACGAACGAGCGGGCCGGCTGCTGCGAGTCCTTGAAGATCGACTTGGTGATCTCGTCCCGGTCGATCGCCATCGAGATCGCCTTGCGCACCTCGGGCTTGCTGAACTCCTCCTGGAACGTCGGGAAGGCCAGCACCTGCAGCGACGAGGCCGGGCTCTGCTGGAAGCGGTCACCCAGGTCGGTCGCGGCGGTCGACAGGTTCTCGGTCGGGATCGTCTTGATCACGTCGAGGTTGTCCGACAGCACGTCCGCGTACGCGGCGGTCGGCTGCTGGTAGATGCGGAACTCGACGCCGCCGACCTTGGGCTGCTGGCCCGGGAACGCGTCGTAGCGCTCCACCTCGACCTTGGCGTCGTGCTGCCAGTTGCCCTTCATCTTGAACGGGCCCTGGCCGATCGGCGCCTGCTCGTAGCCCTCGGCGAGCACGCCCGGAGCGGAGAAGGCCGCCTCGGGCAGCGGGTAGAAGGCGGTGTAGCCGAGCATGGACTTGAAGTCCACGTACGGCTGGCTGAGCGTCACGGTGAAGGTCAGGTCGTCGACCTTCTTCAGGCCGCTCATCGTCGTCGCCTTCGGGCTCTCGCCCTGGAGGTCGTCGTAGCCGGCCACCTTCTCGAAGAAGTAGCTGGAGTTCTGGCCGTTCGGCGCGTAGGCGCCGTAGTTCCAGGCGTCGATGTAGTTGTCGGCGGTGACCTTCTCGCCGTTGTGGAACGTGTAACCGGGCTTCAGCTTGATCGTCCAGACCTTGTTGTCGGACGTCGTCACCGAGTCGGCTGCCACCTCGTGCGGCTTGTTCGCCTCGTCGTAGTCGACGAGCGGGCTGAACAGGGCCGACAGGACCTGGGAGCCGCTCGTCTCGTTGGTGTTTGTCGGCACGAGGTGCTGCGGCTCGGCGATCTCGATACGCACGGCCGCGTCGGAGTCGCCGGCACCGCCACCGCCACCGCCCGAGCCGCAGGCCGTCAGGCCGAGCGTCACCGCGAGCGGGAGCGCGGCCCAGGCCGCGAGCCTACGAACACGCATGGAGTCTCCTCATCTCCTCACGCTGCGCTGTCGTCCCGACGCTGGGTGACTCTGCGCAACGAGCGGTAACGGTAGGTCGCGATCCGGCCCGTCGACAACTGGTGCGTGGTCAACTGATGACGGATCGTGTCTGGCGCGCCTTGCCGCTGCCGTCGCTGCGTGCTAGACCCGGCCTCTTGCTGGTCGTTTCTTCGTCGTCGGTGGCCGGGTCAGGGCGTGCCCGGAGCATCTGAGGCGTCTGGCTCGTCTGTCCGGTAGCTGCCTCCCCGGGTGCGTCCGGGGTGCCGCGTCCCGGTGACTGGTCACTCTCCGTGAGTTAGGGCACGTTGCGCAGCGTGATCGTCGGCCGTCGTCGTCCGGGCTCGCCCGGGGCCGTGAGACGATCACGACGTGACGGCGACGATCCTGGACGGCAAGGCCACCGCGGCGGAGATCAAGGACGAGCTACGAGCCCGGGTCAAGGCGCTCGCGGAACGCGGCATCACCCCCGGACTCGGCACGGTGCTGGTCGGGGAGGACCCCGGCTCCCAGGCGTACGTCAACGGCAAGCACCGCGACTGCGCCGAGGTCGGCATCGCCTCGCTGCGTGTCACACTGCCGGCCGACGCCACCCAGGAGCAGCTCGACGCGGCGCTCGCCGAGCTGAACGCCGACCCGGCCTGCCACGGCTACATCGTCCAGCTCCCGCTCCCCGGGCACCTCGACACCCAGCGCGCGCTGGAGTCGATCGACCCGGACAAGGACGCCGACGGGCTGCACCCGGTCAACCTGGGCCGGCTCGTCCTCGGGTACGACGCGCCGCTGCCCTGCACGCCGCGCGGCATCGTGGAGCTGCTGCGCCGGCACGACGTGCCGCTGCGCGGCGCGAACGTGGCCGTCGTCGGCCGGGGCAACACGGTCGGCCGCCCGCTCGGCCTGCTGCTGACCCGGCGCAGCGAGAACGCCACAGTGACGCTCTGCCACACCGGCACGCTCGACCTGGCCGCGCACACCCGCGCCGCCGACGTCGTCATCGTCGCCGCCGGGGTGCCCGGACTGCTCACCGCCGACATGATCAACCCGGGCGCGACGGTGGTGGACGTCGGCATCACGCGGGTCATCGGCGAGGACGGCAAGGGCCGCTACACCGGCGACGTGGACCCGGAGGTGGCCGAGGTCGCCGGCAAGGTGGTGCCGATGCCCGGCGGCGTCGGCCCGATGACCCGGGCGATGCTGCTGACGAACGTGGTCGAACGGGCCGAGCGGGCGGGCTGACACCCACCCAGGTCATAACCGTCCGCCCCTGGCCCGATCGGTGCCAGGATGGCTGATACGGTCCGGAAAACCGACTGGTATCAGGGAGTGGGACGACCATGGGTAAGAAGGTCACTGTCGTCGGCGCCGGATTCTACGGCTCCACCACCGCACAGCGCCTGGCCGAGTACGACGTCTTCGACACCGTCGTCATCACCGACATCGTGGAGGGCAAGCCGGCGGGTCTCGCGCTCGACCTCAACCAGTCCCGCGCGGTCGAGGGCTTCGAGACCAAGGTCGTCGGCGTCACCACCGGCCCGAACGGCGAGGGCTACGACGCCATCGAGGGCTCGGACGTCGTCGTCATCACCGCCGGCCTGCCGCGCAAGCCGGGCATGAGCCGGATGGACCTGCTGGAGACCAACGCCAAGATCGTCCGGCAGGTCTCCGAGAACGTCGCCAAGTACGCCCCGAACGCCGTCGTCATCGTGGTGTCGAACCCGCTCGACGAGATGACCGCGCTGGCCCAGCTCGCCACCCAGTTCCCCAAGAACCGGGTGCTCGGCCAGGCCGGCATGCTGGACACCGCCCGCTTCACCAACTTCGTCGCCGAGGCGCTGAGCGTACCGGTGAAGTCGGTACGGACGCTGACGCTCGGCTCGCACGGCGACACCATGGTCCCGGTGCCGTCGAAGAGCACCGTGAACGGCAAGCCGCTGCGTGACGTCATGCCGGCCGAGCAGATCGAGGAGCTGGTCGTCAAGACCCGCAACGGTGGCGCGGAGGTCGTCGCGCTGCTGAAGACCGGTTCCGCGTACTACGCCCCGTCCGCCGCGGCGGCCCGGATGGCGAAGGCCGTGGCCGAGGACTCCGGCGCCGTCATGCCGGTCTGCGCCTGGGTCGACGGCGAGTACGGCATCTCCGGCGTCTACCTGGGCGTCGAGGCCGAGATCGGTGCCGAGGGCGTGAAGCGGGTCGTCGAGACCGACCTGGACGCCGACGAGCTGGCCGCGCTGAAGGAGGCCGCCGAGGCCGTCCGCGCCAAGCAGGGCGACGTCGCCAGCATGTGACGCCCGACCACTGCACAGAAGGCCCGCCGGCACGCGCCGACGGGCCTTCTGCCGTCCCACCCGCCCGCCGTCCTCCCCGTTCTCCCCGTCGATCATGAAGTTGACGGCGGAAATAGAGATCGACAAGGCGGTCAACTTCATGATCGACCAGGGGAGGGCGGGGGTGGGTGGGGGGTGAAGGGGGCGGTCAGGTGAGGGGTGGCCAGGACGGCGGGGGAGAGGGTCGCCAGCAGGGTCGTGCGGGAGTGGCGGGCCGTGTCCGGATCCACCTCGTGGGCGTATGCCAGCTCCGGGTCGGCCAACTGGATCGCGTGCACGAGCAGGTCGCCGGTGATCAGGAGGCGCTCGTCGTCCGCCTCGACCAGCACCGACTGGTGACCCGGCGTGTGGCCGGGCGTGTGCAGCAGTCGTACCCCCGGGGTAAGGGGTGTCTCGCCGTCGACCACCCGCAGCCGGCCGGCGGCGCGCAACGGCGTCAGCAGCCGGGCCGGCAGTTCCGGGTGGAACAGCTCCAGCGCGTCCACCTCGGCGCGCTGGATCAGGTGGTCGGCGTTCGGGAACAGCGGGCCGGCCCAGCCCACGTGGTCGGTGTGCAGGTGGGTGAGGACCACGGTGCGTACGTCGGCCGGGTCGATCCCGGCGGCGGCCAGCTCGGCCGGCAGGCGGCCCGGCACCGGCGCCCAGCTCGCGGCCAGTGAGTCGGCCGGGCCGATGCCGGCGTCGACAAGCGTGACCGGTCCGTCGCCGGCCCGCACCGCGAACGCGCGGAACCGCAGCCACCACCGGCCGTCGTCGGTGACGGCACCCGGGTCGAGCCGGTCGGCCGCCTGCCAGTGCGCCTGGGTGGCGCCGGGGAACGCCTCGCCGCGGGGCTGGAAGAAGGGCCCCTCACCGTCGGAGAGCGCGGTGACCGTGATAGACCCGAGGGTGCGACTGCGTGGCATCGGCCGATGATGCCAGCGGGCCGCGGCGCGGCGCAGCCCGCTTTTCCGGCGGCCCACCCGGGCCGCCTGGGGACTGCCGGCCAGTTTCCAGTACGCTCGTACTGCTTGAGCACGTGTCCCCCGAGAGGAGCGCCGGCCGATGGCGAAGATCAAGGTAAACAACCCGGTCGTGGAGATCGACGGCGACGAGATGACCCGGATCATCTGGAAGCAGATCCGGGAGCAGCTGATCCTGCCCTACCTCGACGTCGACCTGCACTACTACGACCTGTCGATCCAGCACCGTGACGCCACCGACGACCAGGTCACGGTCGACGCCGCCAACGCCATCAAGGAGCACGGCGTCGGCGTCAAGTGCGCCACCATCACCCCGGACGAGGCCCGGGTGGAGGAGTTCGGCCTGAAGAAGATGTGGCGGTCGCCGAACGGCACCATCCGCAACATCCTCGGCGGCGTGGTCTTCCGCGAGCCGATCATCATGTCGAACGTGCCGCGGCTCGTCCCGGGCTGGACCAAGCCGATCATCATCGGCCGGCACGCGCACGGCGATCAGTACAAGGCCACCGACTTCGTCGTCCCCGGCCCGGGCACGGTGACCATCACCTACACCCCGGCCGACGGCGGCACCCCGATGGAGATGGAGGTCGCCAACTTCCCCGGCGGCGGCATCGCCATGGGCATGTACAACTACGACGAGTCGATCCGGGACTTCGCCCGCGCCTCGTTCCGGTACGGCCTGGACCGCAACTACCCGGTCTACATGTCGACCAAGAACACCATCCTCAAGGCGTACGACGGCCGGTTCAAGGACATCTTCGCCGAGGTGTTCGAGAACGAGTTCAAGGCCGAGTTCGACGCGGCCGGCCTCACCTACGAGCACCGGCTGATCGACGACATGGTCGCCGCCGCGCTCAAGTGGGAGGGCGGGTACGTCTGGGCGTGCAAGAACTACGACGGTGACGTGCAGTCCGACACCGTCGCGCAGGGCTTCGGCTCGCTCGGCCTGATGACCTCGGTGCTGCTCTCCCCGGACGGCCGCACCGTCGAGGCCGAGGCGGCGCACGGCACCGTCACCCGGCACTACCGGCAGTACCAGAAGGGCGAGAAGACCTCGACCAACCCGATCGCCTCGATCTACGCCTGGACCCGGGGCCTGGCCCACCGGGGCAAGCTGGACGGCACCCCGGCGGTCACCGAGTTCGCGAACACGCTGGAGAAGGTCATCGTGGACACCGTCGAGGGCGGTCAGATGACCAAGGACCTCGCGCTGCTCATCTCGCGGGACGCCCCGTGGCTGACCACCGACGAGTTCATGAACGCGCTCGACGAGAACCTGGCGCGCAAGCTCGCCGCCTGATCACTCCCGTCGATCACCACGGGCCCGCCGGCACACGCCGGCGGGCTCCGTCGTGTCCGGGTCCGTGCGTCACCGGGTCCGGGCCGGGCTCGTTGTACCGGGTGGACGCGATGCCAGTCTCGTCCAGCCGTCCCTTCCCTTGCGGGGGGCCCTGTCCCGGGCCCCCCGCGCCCTGTTGTGCGGGCGCGCACCCCCCGCTCAGGCGGCGCGCAGCAGCTCGGCGGCGCGTTCCGGGGCGATGTCGTTGATGAAGACGCCCATGCCGGACTCCGACCCGGCCAGGTACTTCAGCTTGTCCTTGGCCCGCCGGATGCTGAACAGCTGAAGGTGCAGGTGGCCCAGCTCCCGGTCGATGCGTACCGGCGCCTGGTGCCAGGCCGCGATGTACGGCATCGGCAGGTCGAACAGCCCGTCGAAGCGGCGCAGCAGGTCCAGGTAGAGCGGCCCGAAGGCGTCCCGCTCGGCGTCGTCGAGCGCCGGGATGTCCGGCACCGGCCGGTGCGGCGCCACGTGCACCTCGAACGGCCAGCGGGCCGCCGCCGGGACGTACGCGGTCCAGTGCTCGTTGCTCGTCACCACCCGGTCGCCGGAGGCGCGTTCGGCGGCCAGCACGTCGGCGTAGAGGTTGCCCCCGGTGCGGTCGGTGTGCCGCCGGGCGGCGGCCAGCATGGTCCGGGTGCGCGGCGTGACGAACGGGTACGCGTAGATCTGCCCGTGCGGGTGGTGCAGCGTCACCCCGATCTCCACGCCCCGGTTCTCGAACGGGAAGACCTGCTCCACGCCGGGCAGCGCGCTCAGCGCGGTGGTGCGGTCGGCGAGCGCGTCCAGCACCGTCCGGACCCGCCGCGGGGACAGCCGGGCGAACGAGGCGTTGTGGTCGTCGGTGAAGCAGACCACCTCGCACCTGCCGCGCCCGGGGCGTACCGGGGTGAACGGGGTGATCTCGGCCGGTTCGTCGGCCACCCGCTGGCTCAGCGAGGGGAACCGGTTCTCGAAGACCACCACGTCGTAGTCGGGTGCCGGGATCTCGCTGTGCCGCTCGCCCCGGGACGGGCACAGCGGGCACTGGTCGGCCGGGGGCAGGAAGGTGCGGGTCTGCCGGTGCACCGCCACCGCCACCCACTCGTCGGTCAGCGGGTCGTACCGCAGCTGGGAGGCGGGCGGGGGAGGGGGCAGGTCGCGGCGGTCCGGCTGGTCGCGGACCGCGTCGTCCCGCTCGTCGAAGTAGATCAGCTCGCGGCCGTCGGCCAGCGCGATCTGCGTACGCTTCACTCCGCCCCCCTCGTCGTGGGCACCGTCACCAGCTCACCCACCCTGTCGTCGAGTACCCGTCGGGCCTCGGGTGCCAACCGGTCGTCGGTGACCAGCACGTCCGCCGCGTCCAGCGGCACGATCGACGAGATGCCGACGGTGCCCCACTTGGTGTGGTCGGCGAGCACCACCAGCCGGTCCGCCGCTGCCACGAGTGCCCGGTTCGTGTCCGCCTCCATCAGATTGGGCGTGGTGAAACCGGCCCGTTCGCTGATCCCGTGCACGCCGAGGAAGAGCAGGTCCAGGTGCAGGGCGGCGATCGCGGCCACGGCGAGCGGGCCGACGAGCGCGTCCGACGGCGTGCGGACGCCGCCGGTGAGCACCACCGTCTGGTCCGGCCGGCCTCCGACGTGCAGGGCCTCCGCCACCGGCAGCGAGTTGGTCACCACTGTGAGGCCGGGCACGTCCACCAGCCGCCGGGCCAGCTCGGCGGTGGTGGTGCCGGCGGAGAGCGCGATCGCGGCGCCGGGCCGGACCAGCCCCGCGGCGTGCTCGGCGATGGCGGCCTTCTCGGCGGACTGGCGGACGGACTTGGCGTGGAAGCCGGGCTCGTCGGTCGAGCCGGGGCCGGCGGGCGTCGCGCCCCCGTGCACCTTGGCGAGCAGGCCCTGCTCGTGCAGCGTGTCCAGGTCGCGCCGGATGGTCATGTCGGAGACGCCGAACTCGGCCGCCAGCTCGGTGACCCGGACGCCACCGGCGCGGCGCAGTCGTTCCAGGATGGCCGTCTGCCGCTGCCGCGCCAGCATTCCCGGCTCACCTCCGCGCCTCACCGGCCACGCGGGCACTCCACGCGGTCGAACGTGTTCCAACAAAGACGAACACTACCGCGCAGCGAGGGGCAATGCGAGACCGCCGCCGTCCGGAAGGCCGGACGACGGCGGTCGAGGTGCTCGCAGGCCGGGACGGGCCCGGCGGTGAGACGGTCAGGCGGGCTGGAGGCGGGGCTCCACCCAGCCGGTCTCGGTCAGGTGCTCCATCACCTTCCCGATGGCCTCCTCGACGCTGAGGTCCGAGGTGTCCACCACCAGGTCGGCGTCGGTGGGCTCCTCGTACGGGTCGTCGATGCCGGTCATCCCGGTGATCAGGCCGGCCCGGGCGCGGGCGTACAGGCCCTTGCGGTCGCGCTGCTCACAGACCGCCAGCGGCGTCGCCACGTGAACCAGCAGGAAGCCCGCCCCGACCGTCTCCGCCATCTCCCGGGCGGTGGCACGGGCCGCCGCGTACGGCGCGATCGGGCAGCAGATGCCGACGCCCCGGTGCCGGGCGATCTCGGCGGCCACCCAGCCGATCCGGCGCACGTTGAGATCCCGGTCGGCCTTGCTGAACCCCAGCCCGGCGGAGAGCTCCCGCCGCACCACGTCGCCGTCGAGCAGCGTGATCGTGCGGTCGCCCTGCTCGCGGAGCACATCGGCCAGCCCGCGGGCGATGGTCGACTTGCCCGAGCCGGACAGGCCGGTCAGGAAGATCACCAGGCCCCGGTGCCGCCGCGGCGGGCGGGCCCGGGCCAGTTCCTTCGCCACCGCCGGCGGGGTGTGCCACTCGGGCAGCGGAAAACCCCGGTCCAGCAGGTCGTCGATCTCGCGCGTGCTCAGCGCCAGCCGCCGGTTGCGCGGCGGGATGTCCTCGCGCCAGCGCCACTGCCCGTCCCGGTTGTCATAGGCCAGCTCGCGCGGCACCAGCACGCGCAGGCCGGCACCGGAGAGCATGCCCTCGGTGGAGAGCAGGTGGGTCACCCCGTACGCGGCGGCGACCCGGGCCCGCAGCAGCGCGTCGCTGATCTCGTCGCGTCGCCGGGCCAGCGGCACCGCCACGAGCGTCGCCGGGGGCATCCGGTCGCGGGCGGCGAACACGCTGCGTACCAGCGACTCGGCCGGCAGGCCGCCGATCGACTCCTCGCCCACCGGGATCATCACCAGCAGGTGCGCGCCGAGCGTACGGGCCGCGTGCGCGATCTGCGCCAGCTGCGGCCGGTGCAGCGGGCGGTCGGCGAACACGCCGAGCACCCGGCCCGGCGGCAACAACCCGCGTACCTCGTCGGGGCCGCGCCGCAGCCGCTGGAACGGCCCGTGGCCGCCGTCGCCCAGGCGGCGCACCGCGCCGCCGACACCCACCATGCCCTCACGGCCCGGCCAGACGTCGGTCACGTCCATCGCCGCCACCGGTGCGCCCTCGCCGTCGGTGAGCACCACCGCCCGGCGGGCCGGGTCGGCCGGGTCCAGCCCGTCGGCGAGCGCCGCCGGCACCTGGAGCGTCACCGGCACCGGCCACGGCGTGCCGTCGGCCAGCCGGCCGCGCCGGTTCAGCGAGGCCAGGTCGGCCCGGCTCATGAAGCCGGTGAGCGGTGCGTACGCCCCACTCAGCAACAACTGGAGATCGGCCAGCTCAGCGGGTCTGGGCGCGTACGACGGCGCATCCCGCAGAACGTCCTCGGGCAGCAGCCACCCGTTGCTCATCGAACCCCCAACTCACCGGCCGGCACACAGTTTCGCAGCCCACCGGCGATCGGTCGAGAGCGCCACCCGGCCTCCCGGTGATCGCGTGTCCGGCGACCGTGCCGAGGACGAACCGGGGTCACCGAATCCTTACCGGCGGGCCGCCGCGGGTCGATCGTGCGAACGGCTGCCGGCGCGCGCCGACCGGCCGAGCACGCGGTCCCGTATCCGACGGACCGCGCGGCGGATCCGGGACGGCAGCCGGCGCGAGTCCTCCACCCGGGGCGGAGCGCCGTCGGCCGCGCAGCGCACCACGAGCGGCAGACGGGCGTCCAGCGCCCAGCCGGCCTGGATCACCCGGGCCCGGACGTCCCAGGTGCCCCGGGTCCGGCCACCGTTGAGTGTCGCGAAGTCGACTGTGGCGGTGCTGCGGTGGCGCACCTCGCCGCTCCCGACCCGTTCGGTGGTGGCGGCCACCGGCAGGAAGAACTCCTCCCGGGTCTCCCGGCGGCGCACGACAACGTCGGTCCTCGCCCCACCGGCCCGCATCACGACCCCGGCCGGCACCGCCTCGGCCACCGGGAGCACCGGCAGCCCCTGGTCGTCGAAGCGCAGCGGCTCGTCACCCGCGCGCAGGCCGGCGGAGACGGTGACAGCCAACGTCCGCCCCTCGACCCGCCACCCGTCGACCGAGGCGTGGGCCCGGACGCCCACCTCCCACTCCGCCAGCCGGCGCAGGTCCGCCACCCGCCCCTGCGCGGCGAGGTGCGCGAGCACCTGGAACATCGGGGGCAGCCCGGCGACCGCCTCCGGCGTGAAACGCTCCTCGACGAGCGGGCCCACCTCGCCGGCCACCTGGTCGGCCCACTGCTCCGGCGCGCTCAGCAGGGCCTGCCCGCGCAGCCGGCTCAGCATCTCCTTGCGCAGCCAGCGCCGGTGCAGCCGGAGGCGGGCCGCGGCGGGCGGCCGGTGCGCGTCCACGATGTCCAGCGCCTCCCGGAGAGCCGCGTAGTACTCGGCCGGGTCCATCCGGGTGGCGGTGACGTTGCCCGCGTCCACCCGGCGGACGTGGTGGTAGCACGGGTGGTCGGCCAGCACGCAGACGCGCCCGGCGCGCAGGTAGGCCGCCGCCATCAGCCGGTGGTCCTCCAGGCGGCGGGGGTGGCCCTCGGGGAACCGCAGCCCGTGGCGGTCGAGGAAGGACCGCCGGAACAGCTTGTGACAGGTCATGCTGTCGGCCAGGGGCGCGTTCGCGGGCGTGGCGTCGAACCGGTTCTCCCGGAACAGCTCCCGTGGGACACCCCGCCGGTGTCCGATCATCCGGCCGACGACGATGTCCGCGTCGTGGTCCCGGGCGCAGGCGTGCAGGCGGGCCAGCGCCTCGTCACCGAACCAGTCGTCGTCGTCGGCGAAGAAGACGTACTCGCCGCGTGCCTGCTCCAGCCCCTGGTTGCGCGGGTGCGACGGCCAGCCCGAGTGCTCCAGGTGCAGCACCCGCACGTGCGGGTCGGCGGCGGCCAGCTCGTCCAGGCGCTGCGGGGTGCCGTCGGTCGACCCGTCGTCGGCGAAGACGACCTCGTACGAGCTGGACGGCAGCCCCTGCTTCGGCAGCGACGCGACGAGGGGATCGAGGTTCGCGCCGCAGTTGTACGTGGGCACCACCACG
Source organism: Micromonospora sp. CPCC 205554 (assembly GCF_036902745.1). Taxonomy (NCBI): domain Bacteria; kingdom Bacillati; phylum Actinomycetota; class Actinomycetes; order Micromonosporales; family Micromonosporaceae; genus Micromonospora; species Micromonospora sp. CPCC 205554. Next base: position 306,829 of record NZ_JBAKHP010000006.1, read on the forward strand.
CTCACCAGCAGGTCCGCGCCGCCGCTCATGTCGTCCCCCGTCGAGTCCGCCCGCACACGGTGGCAGCTTCCCCGAGCGGTCGCCACCCCGCCACCCCGTTCCCGCCACCTAGGGGCCGCGGCGGCCGAGGATCAGGGGATCGCAGGGGTCGGGAAGGGCTCCGGGCCAGCGCCGGAGTTCTACGCTGAACGGCGTGACACTGCTCGCGACCGAGTCGCTGACCAAGACGTACGGAGGCCGGGTCACCGCGTTGGCCGACCTCACCGTGTCGGTCGAGCCGGGGATCATCGGGCTGGTGGGCGCGAACGGCGCCGGCAAGTCCACTCTGATCAAGATCCTGCTGGGTCTGCTCCCGCCGACCAGCGGCCGGGTACAGGTGCTCGGCCTCGACCCCACCACCGACCCGGCCGCGGTCCGCGCCCGGGTCGGCTACATGCCCGAGCACGACGCCCTCCCGCCCGACCTGTCCGCCGCCGAGCTGGTCACCCACCTCGGCCGGATCAGCGGGCTGCCGCGCACCGTCGCCCGGGAACGGGCCTCCGAGGCGCTGCGCCACGTCGGTCTGCACGAGGAGCGGCACCGGGCCGTCGGTGGCTACTCCACCGGCATGAAGCAGCGGGTCAAGCTCGCCCAGGCGCTCGTACACGATCCCGATCTGCTGCTGCTCGACGAGCCGACCAACGGCCTCGACCCGGCCGGCCGGGACGCCATGCTCGCGCTGATCCACCGGATCGGCACCGAGTTCGGCATCTCGGTGGTGGTCTGCTCGCACCTGCTCGGCGAGGTGGAGCGGATCTGCGACACGCTCGTCGCCGTCGACGGCGGCCGGCTGCTGCGCGCCGACCGGGTGTCCGCCATGACCACCGCCACCGACGTGCTCGCCGTCGAGGTGAGCGAGGGCACCGAGGAACTGGCCGCCCGGCTCGCCGCGCTCGACCTGCCGGTGACCCGCGACGGGCGGCTGCTGCTCGTCCCGCTCGCCGACGACGCCACCTACGACCAGATCCTCGGCGCGGTCGCCGAGCTGGACCTGCCGCTGCACCGGCTGGACCAGCGGCGGCACCGGGTGGCCGAACTCTTCGCCGCGAGGGAGCCCAGCCATGTCTGACGCGACCGGGGTCATCCACGACATCGGCTACCAGCGCTACACCGGTCCGCGGCTCGGCCGCCGGCAGGTCTTCGGCGCGCTCTACCTGCACGGCGTGCGTACCGTCTTCGGGCTGGGCCGCAGCGCCAAGGCCAAGATCTTCCCCTGGCTGGTCGTCTCCGTGGTCACCGTGGTGGCCGCCGGGGTCACCGCGGTACGCAGCCAGATCGGCGAGGTGGTGATGACGTACGCCCAGTTCGCCGACGCGATGAGCTGGCTGGTCATCTTCTTCGCCGCGGTGGCCGCGCCCGAGCTGGTCTCCCGCGACCTGCGCAGCGGCGTGCTGCCGCTGTACTTCTCCCGGCCGCTGCCGCGCGGCGACTACGCCCTGTCCAAGCTGCTGGCGCTCGTCACCGCGCTGTGGCTGCTGCTCGGCGGCCCGCAGCTGGTGATGTTCCTCGGCGCCGCGTTCACCACGAACCGGGGCGTCCGGGGGGTGTGGGACGAACTGCTCGACCTGCTGCCCGGGCTGCTGTACGCCGGGCTCTGGGCGGTGGTGTTCGCCTCGATCGCCCTGCTGGTCGCCTCGCTCACCGGCAAGCGCGCGTTCGCCGCCGGCGGCATCGTGGCGGTCTTCCTGATGACCACGCCGGTGGTCGGCGTGCTGTCCATCCTGCCGTCGTCCACGGTCAACGAGCTGGCCTTCCTCGCCTCCCCGCCGACGCTGGTCGGCGGCGTGGGCAACTGGGCCCTCGGTGACCGGCTGACCCAGGGCCGCGGCGGCATGCCGATCGGCGAATTCGGGCCGGTCTACGCGGCCGTCGCCGTGCTGCTGGTCGCGGCCTGCGTCAGCCTGCTGCTCCTGCGATACCGGAAGGTGGCCGCCCGATGACGGCGATCAGCACCCAGTCGGCGGCCGGTGCGCCCGCCGCCGCGACGAGCACGCTCGACCTGGCCGGTGTCTCCCGCTGGTACGGCAACGTGGTGGCGGTCAACGACGTCACCATGCGGCTCGGCCCCGGCGTGACCGGCCTGCTCGGCCCCAACGGCGCCGGGAAAACCACGCTGCTGCACATGATGGCGGGCTTCCTGTCCCCGTCCCGGGGCACCGTGACGCTGGACGGCGAGCCGACCTGGCGCAACCCCGCCGTCTACCGGCGTCTCGGCCTGGTCAGCGAGCGCGAGGCGGTGCACACGTTCCTCAGCGCGTACGAGTTCGTGCTCGCCAGTGCCAAGCTGCACCGGCTGCCCGACCCGGAGGCCGCCGCCCGGCGGGCGATCGAGCTGGTCGAGATGGAGGACGCGCAGACCCGGCGGATCGGCACCTACTCCAAGGGCATGCGGCAGCGCACCCGGGTCGCCGCCGCGCTCGTGCACGACCCGCAGGTGCTGCTGCTCGACGAGCCGTTCAACGGGATGGACCCGCGCCAGCGGCTGCACATGATGGCGCTGCTGCACCGGCTCGGCGACGCGGGGCGCACCATCCTGTTCAGTTCGCACATCCTGGAGGAGGTCGAGCAGGTCTCCGGCACGGTCCAGGTGATGGTGGCCGGCCGGCTCGCCGCCTCCGGCGACTACCGGACCATCCGCCGCCTGATGACCAACCGGCCGCACGTGTTCGCGGTGCGCTCCACCGACGACCGGGCGCTGGCGGTGGCGCTGATGGCCGAGGCGTCGGTCTCCGGCGTCGAGCTGGACCGTACCGGCCTGACCGTCAAGGCCGGCGACTACGGCGCGTTCACCCGGGCACTGCCCCGGATCGCGCTCCGGCACGGCATCCGGGTCCGGCAGCTCCTGCCGGAGGACGAGTCGCTGGAGAGCGTCTTCTCGTATCTGGTGGAGGCATGATGTCGACAGTCACCTGGATCACCGCGCGTGGCCTGTTCGGCCGGAGCCGGTTCCTCATGCTGCTGCCGTTGCCGCTGGTCCTGATCGGCCTGGCGGTGCTGTGCCGGTCGCTCGGCGTCGACCCGGGCGAGTGGGGCCCGCCGGTGCTCGTCGGCCTCGGCCTCGCGGTGGTGCTGCCGGTCGTGGCGCTGATCGTGGGCACCGGCGTGCTCGGCGCGGAGATCGACGACGGCACGGTCGTGCACATCCTCACCAAGCCGCTGCCGCGCTGGCAGATCGTGCTGCCGAAGCTGGCGGTCGCGGCCGGCGTCACAGCGGTCACCGTCGGCGTCCCGATCTACGTCGCGGGCGTGCTCGCCGATTCGGTACGCCTCGGACTCGCACTTGTCGCCGCCTCGGCGGCGGGCGCGCTGGCGTACTCGGCGCTGTTCCTGGCGCTCAGCCTGGTGACCCGGCGGCCCGTGCTGCTCGGCCTGGTCTACGTGCTGATCTGGGAAGGGCTGCTGGGCCGGTTCGTCGGGAGCACCCGGGTGCTGTCGATCCAGCAGTGGGTGATCGCCCTGGCCGACCGGATGGCGCCGACGCCGCTGCTCGGCACCACCGTCTCGGTGCCGGTGGCGGCGGTGCTCACCGCCCTGGTGGCGGTCGGGTTCACGGTGCTGGCGATCGACCGCCTGCGCTCGTTCAGCGTGGCCGGCGAGACGAGCTGAACCCCGGGGCGGAACCCGTTTTCCGGCACGAGCGCCGGGAAACGGGGTCCCCCCCCCCGCGTCCGGGCTGTTAGTTTGCGGGGGGTACGCACACCGACACGGGGGGAACA
>NZ_JBAKHP010000062.1:0-1467 GCF_036902745.1 Micromonospora sp. CPCC 205554
CCCCGTTACCTTTTTGATCGTCCCCAGCCGGGGACTCCTCGGTCGCCCGGCCCGGTATGACTTCCTGCCCCTGTCGTTCGGATGATCCGGGGGGTGTTGTCGCCGGGTCGGGTGGCGTCGGCGGACCGCTGATAGGGACACGGCCACCCGTATTGGGGTAGGTCTCTTCGTAACGTGGCTGCCGGCAGTCCGACGCCCTGACTGCGGCCGAGGGCCACGATGCGATGCGTGGAGGCGGGTCTGGTGCACGACGGATACGGCGTCTACCTCGGCTTGGACGTCGGTAAGGGCGATCACCACGCGGTCGGGTTGGCGCCCGATGGCAAGCGGCTGCACGACGCGGCGTTGCCGAACACCGAGGTCCGGCTGAGGCAGCTATTCGGCAAGCTCGCCCGCCACGGTCGGGTGCTGGTGGTGGTCGACCAGCCCGCCTCGATCGGCGCCCTGCCCGTGGCGGTGGCTCGGGCGTGTGGGCATCAGGTGGCCTACCTGCCCGGCCTGGCCATGCGCCGCATCGCCGACCTGCATCCCGGCACCGCGAAGACAGACGCCCGCGACGCCTACGTCATCGCTGACGCGGCCCGCACCCTGCCCCACACGCTGCGGCGGGTCGACGTCGGCGATGAAGCCCTCGCGGAGCTGGAGGTGCTGGTCGGGTTCGATGACGATCTCGCCGGCGAAGCCACCCGCGTGTCCAACCGGATCCGTGGGCTGCTCACCCAGATCCATCCCGCTCTGGAACGGGTCCTCGGCCCTAAGATTCACCACAAGGCGGTCCTGGAGCTGCTGTCGCGCTGCGGCGGCCCCGTCGGACTGCGCAAGGCCGGTCGCCGCAAACTTGTCTCGATCGCCGCCGTCCACGCACCCCGCATGGGCGAACGCCTGGTCGAGCAGATCCTGACCGCCCTCGACGAGCAGACCGTCACCGTCCCGGGCACCCAGGCTGCGGAGACGATCCTGCCCCGCCTGGCTGACAGCCTCCGCGATGTCCTGCGACAACGCGACCAGACCGCCGGCGAGGTCGAGAGGATGCTTGATGCTCACCCTCTCGCCCCGGTCCTGACCTCGATGCCCGGCATCGGCGTCAGGACCGCCGCCCGGATCCTGCTCGAAGTCGGCGACGGCACCGCCTTCCCCACCCCCGGCCACCTCGCCGCCTACGCCGGCCTCGCCCCCGTCACCCGACGATCCGGCAGCAGCATCCGCGGCGAACACCCACCCCGCGGCGGCAACAAGAACCTCAAACGCGCCTTCTTCCTCGCCGCGTTCGCCGCCCTCGCCGACCCCACCAGCCGCGCCTACTACGACCGCAAACGAGCCGAAGGCAAACGCCACAACGCCGCCCTCATCTGCCTCGCCCGCCGCCGCTGCGACGTCCTGTTCGCCATGCTCCGCGACAAGATCCCCTACCAACCACGCCCCACCAGCCCCGTCCCCGCTTGACGAAACCCATAGGGACACCCCCCC
>NZ_JBAKHP010000063.1:0-1435 GCF_036902745.1 Micromonospora sp. CPCC 205554
GGTTGCGTCCCGCCGGGTGGTGTAGAAGCTGACCTGCCACGGCGTGCCGCCGAGGTAGGGGTGGGTCATCGCGTGAGTCTCTGTGTGAACGACCAAGAACACGCAGAGGACGGAGTACGCGATGACCCTGGACCAGTCTGCCTTGTTGGAGGTGCTGGATGCACTCAAGGCAGCGGAGGTGAATGATCGTGTCCGGCAGGCGGCGGAGACGATCTATCAGGCGTTGATCGAGGCGGAGTTGACCGCGGTGATCGGCGCCGCCCCGCATCAGCGCAGCGAGACCCGCGTGGCTCAGCGCAACGGCCACCGCCCCCGGACCCTGACCACCACCGCGGGCGACCTCGATCTGCGGATCCCGAAGCTGCGCACGGGCTCGTTCTTCCCGAGCCTGTTGGAGCGGCGCCGGCGGGTGGATCAGGCGCTGTTCGCGGTGGTGATGGAGGCCTACCTGCACGGTGTGTCCACCCGCAAGGTCGACGACCTGGTCAAAGCCCTGGGTGCGGACTCGGGGATCTCCAAGTCGGAGGTGTCGCGGATCTGCGCCGACCTGGACGAGGAAGTCGGTGCCTTCCGCGACCGGTCCCTGGCCTCGGCCGCGTTCCCCTACGTCTTCCTCGACGCGACCTACTGCAAGGCCCGGGTCAACCGGCGGGTGGTCTCGCAGGCGATCGTGGTCGCCACCGGGGTTCGGGCCGACGGGTGGCGGGAAGTACTGGGCTTCGCCGTCGGCGACAGCGAGGACGGCGCGTTCTGGACCGCGTTCCTGCGCTCACTCAAGGCCCGCGGGCTGGGCGGGGTGCAGCTGGTCATCTCCGACGCCCACACCGGCCTCAAACAAGCCATCAGCGCGGTGCTGCTCGGCGCGGCCTGGCAACGCTGTCGCGTGCACTTCCTGCGCAACGTCCTGGCCCAGGTGCCCAAGGGCAACGCGGAAATGGTCGCCGCGGCGATCCGCACTATCTTCGCCCAACCCGACGCCGCCCACGTGCGTGAGCAGCTCGACGTCATCGCCGGCATGCTCGGCCGGCAACTACCCAAGGTCGAAACGATGCTCCGCGACGCGGCACACGACCTGCTCGCCTTCACCGGATTCCCGCCCAGCCACTGGAAGAAGATCTGGTCGACGAATCCGTTGGAGCGGCTGAACAAGGAGATCAAACGCCGCACCGACGTCGTCGGTGTGTTCCCCAACCCCGAAGCCCTGCTCCGCCTCGCCGGCGCCGTCCTGGTCGAAGCCCACGACGAATGGCAGACCGGAGACCGCCGCTACCTCGCCGAAGGCAGCATGGCCCAGATCAGCACCACCGCGAACGCCCCCACCAGCGAACTCATCGCTGCCTGACCAGACCCGTTGTCAGCTCGACAACGAACCGGAAAACTGAACAGCACACAGGGCCTCACGCAGGCGATCTACACCACGCCACGGGACGTGACC
>NZ_JBAKHP010000064.1:0-1387 GCF_036902745.1 Micromonospora sp. CPCC 205554
GGGTCTTGTGACGGATGTGTGGGTCGGGTGTTCATGGGCGGGGTAGTTCGGGTCGGTGGCCGCCGAGGCTGAGCATGGCCATGGCAATGAGGGCTTCGGATGAGTGGAAGCCGAAGGCCATGCGGGTGATGAGGCGGATCTTGGCGTTGACGGACTCGATGCGGCCGTTGGACAGGCCATGGGTGATGGCGGCGATGATCTGGTCGCGGTGACGGGTGACGCGTCGTTGTAGGTCGATGAAGATGTCGATGCGGCTGCGGCGGGCCCACCCGATCCACCGGTCGAGGGCCTCGACCGCGGCTGTCGGGCTGGTCTTGGCCAGGGTGAACACCAGTCGGAGGCCTTCTTTCAACGCCCAGGCCCGGTGCAGGCGGGGGTGGGTCTTGGCGATCCAGGCGAGTTTGGCCTGCTGGGCGTCGGTGAGGTTCTCCGGGTTCTTCCATAACGCCCAGCGGGTGTTCTTCAACTGGCGGGCCGTGCCGACGGCGACGCCGCGACGGCCGGCGCCACGGCCGGTGGCCTCGTTCCAGGCTTGGCGGCGAACCCTGTCCACGGCGTCGGTGGCCCAGGCAACGACGTGGAATGCATCGGCGCAGCGCACGGCGTTCGGGCAGCGCCGTCGGATAACGGTGGTGATCCAGTCCGCGCCGTCGGCGGACACGTGCGTGATCTTCGCGGCCCGCTCATCGCCGAGCAGGTCGAAGAACGCGTTGAGGGTCGCCGCGCTCTTGCCGGGCGAGGCCCAGACCAACCAGCCGGTGTCATGATCGACCACCACGGTCAGGTAGCGGTGGCCCTTCTTGTAGCTGATCTCATCGATGCCGATACGGCGCAGCCCCTCAAGGCGGTCCACCGCGGCACCGGTGTCGGCCCACACCCGCGCCACGATCGCCCCGACGGTGCGCCAACTGATGCGCATCAGCTGCGACACCGCCGACTTCGCCGTATGCACCGCCAACCACGACACCATCTGGTCAAACGCCCGGGTGTGCCCTGCCCCGTGCCGAGCCCACGGCACTGCCGCGACCACAACCCCGTGCTCCGGGCACGACACCCGCGGCGCGTGCGCCTCGATCACCGCTCGCACCACGCCCAGATCCAACGCCCGCCACCGACGACGAACCCCAGCGTCATAACGGGCACACCGCCGACGACAGTGCGGACACCGCCGCGACGCGCCCTTACGCACCCGCACCCGAGCCACCACCACCGACTCGACCGGATCGAACTCCACGCCCTCGACAACCGCCTGCTCGACCCCGAGCAGCCCAGCCCATACCCTGGCAGAACGCACGCCGTTCTCCCGCCCATCAAGTTCTGACCTTCGACAAGCCAGAACCTAGGCAGGACAACGGCGTGCGCCATCAACGACGCGCCCAACCACCCA
>NZ_JBAKHP010000065.1:0-1334 GCF_036902745.1 Micromonospora sp. CPCC 205554
ATGATCAGTGTTTTCGATCTTTTCAGCGTCGGTATCGGGCCGTCCAGCTCGCACACCGTCGGGCCGATGCGGGCCGCCCGTACGTTCGTGGCGGGCCTGAAGGCCGACGGGCAGCTCGCTGACGTGGCGCGCGTACGGGCGGAGCTGTTCGGCTCGCTCGGGGCGACCGGTCACGGGCACGGCAGTGACCGGGCGGTGCTGCTGGGGCTGGAGGGCGAGGTCCCGGAGACTGTCGACACCGACTCGGTCGGGCCGCGCGTGGAGCGGATCCGCACCCAGCGGCGGCTCGACCTGTTCGGCAGCCAGGGGATCGACTTCGACCCGGACACGGATCTGGTGCTGCATCGCCGGCGCTCGTTGCCGTACCACCCGAACGGGATGACGTTCGCGGCGTACGACGCGGCGGGGAACGAGGTGCGGTCGCGCACGTACTACTCGGTGGGCGGCGGGTTCGTGGTGGACGAGGCGGCCGCCGGGGCGGACCGGATCAAGGCGGACACCACCCGGGTACGGCACCCGTTCCTCACCGGCGCGGAACTGCTCAAGGTCACCTCCGGGACCGGTCTGTCGATCAGCGAGGTGATGCTCGCCAACGAGCTGTCCTGGCGCAGCGAGGCGGACGTACGGGCGGGGCTGTTGGAGATCTGGCGGGTGATGCGCGAGTGCGTGGAGAGCGGCTGCACCCGTGACGGCGTACTGCCGGGTGGGTTGAAGGTCCGGCGGCGCGCGGCCGAGATGCGGCGCAGCCTGGAGGCGGAGACCGGCAGCGGGGATCCGTTGCGCGCGATGGACTGGGTGACGCTGTTCGCGCTGGCGGTCAACGAGGAGAACGCGGCCGGCGGGCGGGTGGTCACCGCGCCGACGAACGGTGCCGCCGGGATCATTCCGGCCGTGCTGCACTACTACACCCGGTTCGTGCCCGGCGCGTCCGAGGAGGGCGTGGTCCGGTTCCTGCTCGCGGCGGGCGCGATCGGTGTGCTGTTCAAGGAGAACGCGTCGATCTCCGGGGCCGAGGTCGGCTGCCAGGGCGAGGTGGGTTCGGCGTGCTCGATGGCGGCGGCCGGGCTCGCCGAGGCGCTCGGCGGTACGCCGGAGCAGGTGGAGAACGCCGCCGAGATCGGCATGGAGCACAACTTGGGGCTGACCTGCGACCCGGTGGGTGGCCTGGTGCAGATCCCGTGCATCGAGCGCAACGCGGTGGCGAGCATCAAGGCGATCACCGCGGCCCGGCTGGCGTTGCGCGGCGACGGGGTGCACCACGTGTCGCTGGACAAGGTCATCAAGACCATGCGGGAGACCGGCGCGGACATGAAGGTCAAGTACAAGGAGACCGC
>NZ_JBAKHP010000066.1:0-1322 GCF_036902745.1 Micromonospora sp. CPCC 205554
CGACGCTCCTATGACGCGTCAAGTGGCTGGGGTGGGGTTTCGAGGCGTCGGTAGAGGTCTCGGGCGACGTAGCGTTTGAGGCAGCGTTTGATCTCGCGGTCGGTTTTGCCTTGGGCGCGGCGGCGGTCGGCGTAGGCACGGGTGGGTTCGTCGCGTTGCAGGCGGGTCAGGACGATGGTGTGCAGGGCGCGGTTGAGTTGGCGGTCACCGGAGCGGTTGAGCCGGTAGCGGATGGTCTTGCCGGAGGACGCGGGGATGGGTGCGGCGCCGGCGAGCATGGCGAACGCGGCGTCGTTGCGGCAGCGCCCAGGGTGGGAGCAGGCGGTGAGCACGGTGGCGGCGACGATCGGGCCCACGCCGGTCAATTGCAGCAGGTCCGGTCGCCAGGACCGGACGATCGCGCGGATCGCTTTCTCGTGTTCGGCGGCCTCGGCTTCGAGGAAGCGGACGCGGCGGGCGAGGTCCCGCAACACGGTCAGGCAGGTGAACACCTCCACGTCGGCGTTGGTGGTGGGGCGCAGCCGGGTGGCGGTGGTGAGCATGGCCCGGGTGCTCTGGCCGCGGAAGCGGGCCCGCACCACCTCGGGTGAGGTGATCACCAAGGCGTGCAGCTGCCGCTGGGCGGTGGCGCTGGCCTCGACCGCGGCGCGTCGGGCGGTCAGCCGTGCCTGCAGCGCGGCCCGTTCGGGGCCGGTCTTGGGCTGCGCCAGGCGGGTGCGGGCCAGGGCATCGCGGGCGGCGCGTTCGGCGTCGATCGCGTCGGACTTCGCCCCGCCACGGCGGTTCGGGCGCTGCGGGCGGTCCAGTTCGACGACCAGTTCCCCGGCGTCGGCCAGGTGCCGGGCCAGTCCGGCGCCGTAGCCGCCGGAGCCTTCGAGGGCCCAGGCTCGCAGCCCCGAGTGGTGCTCGGCCAAGGCCACCAACTCGCCGTAGCCGTCCGGGTCGGTGCTCACCGTGGCTCTAGCGAGGACACCACCGGTGCGGGTGTCGAGCACGGCGGCGGTGTGGGTGTCTTTGTGCGTGTCGACGCCGATGACGACCTCGACCAGATCTGCCAGCATGGACATGCGTTCTCTCCTCACCGTGGGGACGCAAAGGATCCGGTCCGGTGTGGAGATGGCAGGACTGTGATGAGACACGCCAGCCGCTAACTGGCGGTCAAGCTCCTGATCAGGCCAAACGTCTCCCGCCGGGCCGGGGCCGACGGCAGCGGACGGACAAGTCGCGCGAAAGGCATAAAGCCAGTCAGGCCAGGGGTCACGTCCACTGCCGCCGACATCAGCCCATCACGTACGGGCCGACCCGGCCAGCCTCACAGTCAG
>NZ_JBAKHP010000067.1:0-1315 GCF_036902745.1 Micromonospora sp. CPCC 205554
CCTCTGACAGTGATGATGTGGGAGCGGGTCACCCGGCCGGTCTGACTCACCCTCTGACTGACCTTGGGTGTCTTCTAGGGGATTCGTCGGCTTGTCCGGGTGACCCGTTCCTGCACTCACCTGCTGGGCGTTCGTGACCTGATAGGAGCCTGTGCAAGAGGTCCCGTCACTGTCCTGTCCGCCCGTCCCGGCGGTGCGTGCCGACCCTGTTCGGTGCAAGCGAGAGGGACGACGGTTTCAGCATGGCAGCCAAGAAGCGTCAGGTCACAGGCGGCGTCGACACTCACGGCAAAACTCATCACGCCGCCGCCATCGATGGTGCCGGCCGGGTACTGGGCGACCAGGAATTTCCCGCTTCGGCGTCGGGCTACCGGCAACTCCTGGCCTGGCTACGCCGGTTCGGGCAGGTGATCAAGGTCGGGGTGGAGGGCACCGGCACCTACGGCGCGGGCTTGGCCCGCCATCTCACCGCGCAGAGCGTCACGGTGGTCGAGGTCGACCGCCCGGACCGGCGCGCCCGCCGCGCCAAGGGCAAGTCCGATTCTCTCGACGCGCTTGCCGCGGCCAGGGCGGCCCTGTCCGGACAGGCCAGCGGCACCCCGAAGACCCGCACTGGCCCGGTCGAGGCCATCCGCGCTCTGCGGGTGGCCCGCCGCGGCGCGATGAAGGCCCGCACCGCCGCGCTCAACCAGCTCCACGGTCTGCTCGCCTGCGCGCCGGAGTCTCTGCGCCACGACCTCAGCCACCCGCAAGCACCACTGGTCGACCGGTGCGCCGCGCTACTCGTCGACGAGACCCGACTCACCGATCCCGTCGAGGCCACCAAAGCCGCCCTGGCCGCCATCGCCGCCCGGATCCAGGCCCTGACCGCCGAGATCACCCACGCCGACCGGCGACTACGACCCGCCGTCGCCCGCACCGCCCCACACCTGAACGCCGTCTACGGCGTCGGCACCGACGTCGCCGGTCAACTCCTGACCACCGCCGGCGACAACCCCGACCGGCTGCGCTCCGAAGCCGCCCTGGCCCACCTCTGCGGCGCCGCACCCATCCCCGCCAGCTCAGGACGCACCGACCGACACCGCCTCAACCGAGGCGGCGACAGAGCCGCCAACTCAGCCCTGCACACCATCGCCCTGGTCCGCATGCGCCACGACCCCCGCACCCGCGCCTACGTCGACAAACGCACCAAACAAGGACTCAACAAGAAAGAAATCATGCGCTGCCTCAAGCGCTACATCGTCCGCGAGATCCACACCGCCCTCCTCGCCGACTTCACCACCCTCAACACCGCTTGACTTCTATAGGAGCATCC
>NZ_JBAKHP010000068.1:0-989 GCF_036902745.1 Micromonospora sp. CPCC 205554
GCGGGCGAGGAAGCCGTCCTCGATCTTGATGAGCCACTCGCCGTTGTAGATACCACCGCCGAAGCGGTTGGCGGTGTTGTCGACGATCTTGCTGTCGGCGATCGTGGCGCTGGCGTGCTCCTTGGCGTTCGGGTAGCCCCAGTGCTTGCCGCCGGTGACCACGACACCGCCGCCGTCGCCGTCGGCGTGGTTCTTGGCGACGTGCACCTTGTCCAGGTCGAGGTCCGTGTTCTCGGCGTAGACGCCGCCACCGTTCTCGCAGGCGGTGTTGCCCGTGATCGCGGTGAAGGACACCGTGACGGTGCCGCCGCTGCTGAACAGGCCGCCACCGTTCTTGCCGGCGCGGTTGTCCGACAGGCTCGACTTCACGCCGTCCTTGCCGTGGTCGGAACCGTAGATCTCGACGGTGCCGGCCTCGTGGTGCTTGCCCTTCTTGTCGTAGCCCTTCGGCGCGGCGGAGGCCGCCGGGCCGTGCCCGCCGGACAGGCCGCTGCCGTTGGCGATGCCGCCGCCGTTGCCGCCGGCGGTGTTGTCGTCGACGTGGGTCTCCTCGACCTTGAGGGTGCCCTCGTTGTAGACGCCGCCGCCGTCGCCCTGGGCGTGGTTGTCGACGACCTTGCTCTCCTTGAGCCAGGTGCGGCCGTAGTTGGCGATGGCGCCGCCGTCGCCCTCGGCGTTGTTGTCGACCAGCTTGACGTTGTCCAGGTAGGCGCTGCCGCCACGCTCGACGAGCAGTGCGCCGCCGTCACCCTCGACGCGCTTGTCGTCCTCCTTGCCGCCGTTCATGCCGCCGTCGGCGACCGGCGCGGCAGCGGCGGCAGTGGTCGCCGCGGCCGGAGCCGCGACAGCCGGGGCCGCGGCCGGAGCCGCGACAGCCGGGGCGGCAGCCGGAGCGGCGGCCGGCGGCTGGGCGCCGCCCGGGGCCCCCCCCCCCCGGGACTTGGACTCCCTGGCGCTGCCTCCCCTGGCCGGGGGGGCCCTGTGGGGGG
>NZ_JBAKHP010000069.1:0-955 GCF_036902745.1 Micromonospora sp. CPCC 205554
TCAGAGTGTGGTTTCGCTGGTGAGGCCGAAGTAGTCGTGCCATTTGGTGCTGGGGGCGAAGGTGGTGCCGGTGGACAGGGCGACGTAGATGTCGTTGGTGGTGTTCTTGGTGAAGACGATGAGGTCGTCTTTGCCGTCGCCGTTGGCGTCGGCGAGGTAGGGGAATTCGCCGGGTAGGCAGAAGAAGTCGTGCCACTTGATCGTGGTGCCGGTGAAGGTGGTGCCGGTGGAGGTGGCGGCGTAGACGTCGGCGTCGGTGTTGCAGGTGAAGGTGACGATGTCATCCTTGCCGTCGCCGTTGATGTCGCCGACGCGGGGTTGTTCGGTGCCGACGGCGAACAGGTCGTGCCATTTCTGTGGTGCCCCGAAGCTGGTGCCGGTGGACAGGGCGACGATGACGTCGGCGGCGGTGGCGGGGCCTTGGGTGAAGGTGATGATGTCGTCGCGGCCGTCGCCGTTGACGTCGCCGAGGGCGGGGAACTCCCCGGCGATGGAGAAGTAGTCGTGCCATTTCACGGCGGTGCCCGAGAACGACGAACCGGTGGACAGGGCGACGTAGACGTCGGCGTTGGTGTCGTGGGTGAAGGTGATGATGTCGTCGCGGCCGTCGCCGTTGACGTCGCCGACGGCGGGGACTTCGGTGCCGGGGGCGAACCAGTCGTGCCATTTCGCGGATGCGGCGAAGGATGTGCCGGTGGACAGGGCGACGTGGACGTCGGCGGTGGTGCCGTGGGTGAACACGATCGCGTCGTCGCGTCCGTCGCCGTTGACGTCTCCGGTCAGGGGGGTCTCTCCGGACAGGGCGAACCAGTCGTGCCACTTCACCGACGTCCCCGCGAACGACGAACCCGTCGACGTGGCCACATACGCGTCGGCCAGCGAACCGTGGGTGAACGCGACCACGTCATCCCGGCCGTCACCGGTGAAATCCGTCGGCGAACCACCGAAATAGCGG
>NZ_JBAKHP010000070.1:0-883 GCF_036902745.1 Micromonospora sp. CPCC 205554
GTCTTAGCTGGTGCTGTAGCCGCGGGTGGCGATCCAGTCGGCGAGGTTGTCGATGCTCATGCGGTAGGTGGCGGTGTTGGGGTCGGCGCTGTCGGCGATGGTGACGGTGTTGCCGTTGTCGCGGTAGCCGATGACGCTGATGTAGTGGCCGCCTTCGAAGGAGTGGGTGTTGCCGTCGGTGTCGGTGGCGGTGCCGGCGATGTTGGCGACCACGGCCCGGCCGGCGTCGACGGTCTTGACGACGTCGGCGCGCAGGGTGTCGGTCTGCTTGTCGTCGGCCTTGGGGGTGCTGATCTCGACCGACTTGTAGGCGTTGCCGGTGCCGGTTTCCTTGTTCAGGACGGGGGTGATGTCGTTGATGCTGTTGGTGCCGGCCTCGGTGGTGCCCATCTCGCGGGCCATGGCGTGCACGTCGATGTTCTTGCCCTGTACGGACAGGGCGTTGCGGGCGGCGGCGGGGCCGCAGAAGTAGAAGTTGGGCTGCGCCTCGTAGCGGACGTCGAGTTCGCGTTCGCCGTGGCCCTTGCGGTCGGCCACCACGGCGGTGGTGCCGGTGGGGGCGGCGTGGGCGGCGATGGCGGGGCCGGCGATGCCACCGGCGGTGGCGGCGATACCGGCAGCGGTCAGAACGGTCTTACGCAGCAGAGTGGTAGCCATGATGGTTGCCTCCCTGTTGGGGGATGACCGCGGCGGGAGTGCCGCGGAGGGGGAAAGTCTTGGGGGTGCCCGTCAAAAGAGGGCTGTGGCGGCGCGGGCGGCCCGACGGGGGCCTGCTCCGCGGCTCGGGGATGTAACGACGGGCCGGCCGGGGTCATTCCCGGGGACGGCCGGGGGTGCCCGTCGCTCGGGGATGTAACGACGACCGGGCCGGGCCGATTCCCCG
>NZ_JBAKHP010000071.1:0-878 GCF_036902745.1 Micromonospora sp. CPCC 205554
TGAGCCATTTTCATCCTGCGTAGCGGTCGGCTTCGACGCGGTGCAGGACGAGGATGGCCTGCACGATCGCGGTCGCTCGGCGTGGGCAGCAGCGCAGCTTGACCAGGATTTTCCAGGTCTTGAGGGTGGCGATCGCGCGTTCGCCGCGGGCGCGGATCTTCGCGTGCGCTCGGTTGACGGCCTTCTGCCGGCGTGACAGCTTCGGCCGGAAGCGGCGCCGCTTGAACGGGGTGCGCACGCTGCCGGGGGCGCCTTGATAGCCCTTGTCCGCGAAGGTCATCACGTCGGTGCTGGCCAGGGCGTCGATGATGCCGTGGGTGCGGGCGGCGGTCAGGTCGTGCGTCGAGGCGGGCAGCGCGGCCGAGGCCCAGACGAGACGCCCGGCCGCGTCGGCGATGACCTGCACGTTCACGCCGTGACGCTTGTGTTTTCCGGAGTAGTACGGCTTCTGGTTGGCGACCCGGTCGATCGGGATCAGGGTGCCGTCGAGGATTGCGTAGGCGAGCAGACGGATCCTGGTCATGGCCGTGGCCAGGTCGTCGGCGGTCGCGGCGAGCAGGTCGATGGCCTCGCGGACATAACGCCAGGCGGTCGTGACGCCGATGTCGAATCCGGCGGCCAGGCGGGTGTAGGTGTCGCCGTTGCGCAGGTGGGCCAGGGCGAGCAGGGCTTGCCGGCCGGGGTCGAGGCGTCGCCACCGAGACCGTTGCTGCTGGCGGCGGGTTCGGATGAGGGCGGCGAGGTGGTTCAGGCTGCGGGTGGACAACGGAATCGCGGCAGGGTAAGACAGCACAGCGAGGCTCCCGGTTGGGGCATCTGATCTTGGTCGATTGCTGTCTTACCGGGAGCCTCGTCCTACCTGGACACCGGCCTCCCAC